>FIZM01000072.1 GCA_900019985.1 uncultured Clostridia bacterium | reverse complement strand
ATAATGGCAAGTTTTCGCCCGAACTTCCATGAAGCGTCAATCACCTGCTGAATCCGGTAGATATTTGACGCAAACGTAGCGACGATAATCCGCTGTTTTGCCTTGCTAAACTGTTCTTCAAAGGATTCTCCCACATCCCTTTCGGACATGGTGTATCCGGGACGTTCAGCATTTGTAGAGTCAGACAGAAGGCACAGCACTCCCCTTGCTCCGAGCTCTGCAAATTTCTGAAAGTCTGCCCCTTCCGCAAAAATCGGTGTCTGATCGAACTTAAAGTCCGCTGTATGCACAATGACGCCTACAGGTGTGGAGATAGCAAGGGCAACAACATCTGCGATGCTATGGCTAACACGGACAAATTCAACGGTAAACGGACCGATATCGATTTTGTCACCTGCTCGGATACACTTTAGAGAGGCTTCAGACAGCAAGTTATGCTCACGCAGTTTCCCTTCAACGAGGCCAAGGGTCAGTTTCGTCCCATAGACTGTAGTGTTGATCTCCTTTAAGACATAAGGAAGTGCTCCTATATGATCTTCATGCCCGTGAGTCAGGACAAGGCCGCGAATGCAGTCTTTGTTGTCCTTAAGATAAGAGATATCCGGTATGACAAAGTCAATGCCCAGCATGTCTTCTTCAGGAAAAGCCAGGCCTGCATCGATCACCAAGATGTCTCTGTCGTATTTGATTACAGTCATATTCTTGCCTATTTCACCGACCCCGCCCAGGGGGATAATGGATAACTTCTTATTATTATTTTTCTTTCTCACTTATTCCACATCACCATCTTTCCAGTTTAATGAATTATTGTCTTATGTACCAGAACCCCCTGCATGTCAGCAGGGGGTGTTAAAGCCCATAAAGCAACCTACCTATCTAATAATATCATACAACAATCCACATCTCAATAACAGATGATCTCCTCTGCACCTTAAGCAGAGCAGGCAATTAAGCTAAATAGCCGAGAGCTCTCAAGGCTTTCTCGATTACAGCCAACTCGCCTTCTCCTGCCTCAACCAGAGGAGGCCTCACACCGCCTACATCGAATCCTGTCAGCTTAAGAGCAGCCTTCAAAGGAATCGGATTAGTGGTGACAAACAACGCCTTAAAGAGAGGGAACAACTTAGAGTTCAAGTCCGCTGCCAGGCTCACATTTCCCTCATGGAATGCATCGATCATTTGCTTTATCTCTTTGCCTGCTATATGTGAGGCTACGCTTACCACGCCTTCGCCTCCTACTGACACTATCGGCAAAGTCAAAGAATCATCTCCGCTGTAGATCTTGAATGAAGAAGGTGTGCGACTGCGGATGTCCGTAACTTGTTCAAGATTACCGCTGGCTTCCTTTACTCCCACGATGTTTTCTACTCTTGACAGTGTTTCTATCGTAGCAGGAGTCATATTAATGCCGGTCCTGCCGGGAATGTTATACAGGATTACAGGCAGCCTTGTAGAATCTGCAATCGCCGTAAAGTGAGCTATGAGCCCTTCTTGAGGAGGCTTGTTATAGTAAGGTACTACAAGCATAATACCGTGTACACCTAGGTTTTCAGCTTCGCGGGTCAGCTCAATGCTTGATGCCGTAGAATTGCCGCCTGTGCCTGCAATGACTTTGGCCCTGTCTCCTACCGCTTCAACAACGGCTCGAAAGAGGCCCAGCTTTTCCTCTGTAGACAATGTAGGAGATTCTCCTGTAGTGCCTGCTACCACAATACTGTCTGAGCCTGTATTAACCAGTAATTCGGCGAGTCTTGCCGCTTTGTCGAAATCGACTTCTTTAAGATCAGGTGTAAAAGGAGTTACCATCGCAGTAATGACTCTTCCGAAATCAACCATGTCAGGATCCCTCCGTATTATCATTCTCTTCAGTTGAAATGCCTAATCCGAATGCAGTGTGGAGCCCTCTGATAGCTTTCAGTATATCATCTTGTTTGACCAGGCACGATATACTGGCATGGGAGTCAGAGGTCTGGAAAACCTTCACATCAAGATTTCCCAGAGTCTCCACTACTTTAGCCATAACCCCGGGAACTCCTCTCATTCCTGCCCCTACCACAGATACCTTTGCACATCCCGGAGTGATCCCAATCTCTTCTTGGCTAAGCCCCAAAGACTGCAATACCTCAATAGCTCTGTCAACTACGCTTTCACTTACTGTAAAGCAGATCGTCTCAGGCAGCACACTTATCAAGTCTACACTTATCTCTGAATCTGCCAAAGCCCTGAATACCCTGCTCAAGAACCCTCCTTCATTGACATCGTGCTGTCTGTCCAGTCTGATCTGGCCGATGTTTGTAAGGTGGGCAATTCCCCTTGCGACTCTGTCAGACTTTATAACTGTCTTCTTCGGTGCCACACTGCTGTCGCAGACAAGGGTGCCCGGAGCATCGGAAAAAGTGTTCTTGATCCTTATGGGAACTCCGCCTTCCATTGCAATCTCCACTGCCCTCGGATGGACGACCTTTGCCCCAAGGTGAGCCATTTCCACGATTTCAGAGTAGGAGACGACAGTGAGGGGTCTTGCTTCCGGCACCATCTTCGGGTCAGCAGTCATAACGCCTTCCACATCTGTGTATATTTCCACTGCTTCGGCGCCTAACGCCACAGCCAGCGCTGCTGCTGTAGTGTCACTACCTCCCCGTCCCAATGTGGTGATTTCCCCGCTCTTGCTGATCCCTTGGAACCCTGCGACTACGACGACTTTGCCCAGCTTGAGGTAATCCATGACGCGCTGAGGGTGCACTTCGACTATTCTTGTGTTCCCGAAGCTTTCATCGGTTATGATGCCTGCTTGGCCTCCTGTCAGTCCTACAGCATCACAGCCCATTTTCCTTAGGGTCTCCGTCATAATCACCGTAGATATTACTTCACCGCAAGACATAATAAGGTCTTGTTCTCTGGGATCAGCGTTTTCGTGTATGTCTTTTATCAATCCCAAGAGGGTGTCAGTGGCGTAAGGTTCTCCTTTCCTGCCCATTGCAGATACGACTACAACAGGAGAATACCCGTTAGCCCGTGATTCCATGACTTTTCTGGCTGCTTTTTCCCGCTGCAAGGGAGTTGCTACTGAGGTTCCCCCGAATTTTTGGACTATGATTCTCACATTCTCACCTCGCAAGACATCCAAGCTCCAGAGCTTTTTCGCCTATTTCAACTGCGTTAAGCGCGGCGCCTTTACGAAGCTGATCTCCGACGACCCAGACGTTAAGTCCGTTTGGGATGGAATTGTCTTCACGCACACGCCCTACCAGGACAAGGTCCTTTCCTGAAGCTAAGAGAGGCGTCGGGTACAACAGCTCTTCCGGTTCGTCTATGACTCGGATTCCGGGCGCCCTGGATAGAATATCCAGAGCTTCTTCTCGGGTCAGTTTACCTTCTGTTTCAAGGTTCATTGATATGGAGTGAGATCGTTCTACAGGAACACGGACGGTAGTGGCAGTAATAGCCAGCTTACGCCCGATGATCTTCGAAGTCTCATAAACAGTCTTCCATTCTTCCTTCGTATACATCATGTCCCCAAACGCGTCTACCTGCGGAACAATGTTGAAGGCTATCTGATAGTGTCGTGGAGCAGACGCATAGGGCAGGGCATCAGGTGTGATGGCTTCTCCTTCAAGGTAAGCCAGGGATTCGCGGAATAAGGCGTCTATGGCCTTGATACCCGCACCCGATACCGCCTGGTATGTAGAGACTACTGCGCGTTTGACTTGTGCAGCGTCATCAATGGGTTTCAGCGCCATTACCATAATGGTTGTAGTGCAATTCGGGTTAGCAATAATGCCTTTGTGTTTCAGGATATCATCCGGGTTAACCTGAGGGACTACCAGAGGCACATCAGGATCCATACGATAAGCGCTACTATTATCGATTACTAAGGCACCGCTTTCCGCAGCCTTCTTCGCAAACTGTCGGGACACGGTGGCTCCCGCCGCAAAAAACACTATATCGTGCCCGCTGACAGCGTCTTCTGATACTTCCTCAACCTGCAACATGTCGCCGCGGAAGTTTAACTGCCTTCCTTTTGATTTAGCAGATGCGAGCAAGGTAAGTTTATCTATGGGAAAATCTCTTTCAGATAGTATCGTGAGGAATTCCTGGCCCACAACTCCTGTGGCACCGACTATCGCTACTTTGTACCTTCTCATTCTTCTCGCCTCGCTATGCCATTGATGTTATGTGGTTTTATGTTAGCATATATCGCCTAAGAATTCGTGTCAACAAGAATTGGCTGCAACTGCTTACCGTCAAGTGCCAGCACTACCGTGTCTACGAGGAGCCGCATATCGCTTATTAGAGAACAAGGCTTCTCAAAAGGGGCATCCTGCCTGAAAGGAATCATAAATATGTGTTTTTCATTCAACAAAGCCCCCAGGTTCTTCGCATTGCGTGACAGCGCGTCATTTGTGGAAATACCGATAATAACCGGCCTCAGATTACGCATGGTAGATTTGGCGGCCATAAGCACCGGGCCGTCTGTGATACCGTAGGCCAGTTTAGCCAGGGTGTTTCCGGTGCATGGCGCAATGACCAGTGCATCCAGAGTCTTGCCTGGCCCTAGAGGCTCTACTTCGGCTATGGTTAGAATGGGTTCTTTACCTGTTATACGCTCAAGTGCACACACTATGTCAGCTGCTTTACCGTACTTCGTATTTAGAGTTGCGACTTTCTCAGAGAGTATAGGATAGACACTTGCGCCTTCTTTGACGAGCTTCTCGATTTCCGGGAGGACCTGGGGAATAGTGCAGAATGATCCTGTCATTGCTATCCCGATGGTCTTGCCAGCAAGCCTCATGGAACCCACCTCCGATTAGATCTTCGATAACTTGCCGGTCAAGAGAGGCGACTCAGCTCCCTCCTTATGAGCTGGGGGACGGAATCAGCAAGGATCTTGCCTGCAGTCTTCGGAGCAACCTTCCCAGGCAATCCCAGGGCAAGGATAGCCTTGATGCCCAGTTTAGATGCAGCCTCAAAATCTGTTCCTCCGGGCGCAGAAGCCAGGTCTATTATCAGAGAACCCGGCCGCATGCATTTCAGGACATTTTCAGTTAAGACTATGGCCGGAACCGTATTAAACACTACGTCTGCATCCCTCAGCACTTTGGGCATGGATGAGGTATGCAAAGTGGAAGCACCCATCTCATCAGCCCTTGCCAGCTGAGAAAGGCTCCTTGCACACACGAAAGTCTTAGCGCGCAGTGCAAGAAGGACGCGTGCCATTGTCTCCCCTACTCGTCCGAACCCAACTACAACTGCGCTACATCCGTGGATTGTAATGGGCAATTCTTCCATGGCTATTTGAAGAGCCCCTTCAGCCGTAGGTATGGAGTTCCTGATTGCGATTTCGTCATCTTCGGCAACTTCAACTAGTTTTACGTTGTGCTTTGCCGCAAGTTCCCGGAGCCGTGGCCTTGCAGTACCGACGAGAAGAGGCACCCCGGGCGGAATAAGCTCCAGGATTTCCTCAGTAAGGGCAATATTGATTTCAGGGTCGAGTGTTCTTACCTTTCCTCCCACGTCAAAGCCGCCCATTCCTACGACGATGGCTGAAGCTCCTATGATCCCTTGGAACACACTGCTTTCCCTGACAGTCCCCTCAAGCTCATCAAGGGGCGGGTATCCGACTACTCTTACCTGGGCCCCTTCAGCAAGAAACCTCCGGATCAGTTCGATTTCGCGATAATCTCCTCCAAGCACACATATGACCAATCCCTTGAGGCCCTCTGTCATACCGGTCATTCCTCCCCTGACCCCACATGACTATGGATAATATATGTCTCATCAGAAGAGGCGGTGCTTGTTTCCAAATCTGCCAGGTATGGCTTGTTCAAATGTCAAGTAGAGAATCCAGGCCGAAGACTGCATGATCAAGCTTCATTACTTCTCTTACGGCAAAGATCACACCCGGCATGAAGGAGTCTCTTGAAAGCGAGTCATGGCGTATGGTCAGAGTCTCCCCGCATCCTCCGAAGATAACTTCATGGTGAGCTACAAGGCCTGGCAGCCTGACACTGTGTATTCGAGTGATGCCTACACTTTCACCCCTTGCAGGCTGTGATTCAAGGCTTGCCGCGATCTCCCTTTGTTCCGAAGCATGCGACCTGCTCATGAACTCCGCCGTCTTAATAGCTGTTCCTGAAGGTGCATCGACTTTCTTGTCATGATGCATCTCAATAATCTCAGCACCTTGGAAGTGCCTTGACGCTATTTCTGCAAACTTCATAAGTAGGACTGCGCCGATGGCAAAATTCGGAGCAATTACTGCACCGATTTTTCTCCTTTCACACAAGTCCTTTATTTCATCGAAGTCAGATTGCAGAAGGCCTGTAGTCCCCACGACACACCTGACTCCGTGTTGAAGAGCTGTTCTTACGTTACCCATTACACTCTTAGGGTGCGTAAAGTCTACCAGGACGTCCGGGTCAGTCTTTCTTATCATGGCAGACAAATCCGTGGCAACTTCAAATAAATGCTTGTCCCTGCCTGAGTCAAGGGTAATGGTTTCGGTCTTCAGGTCTACCCCTCCCACCGGCTGAATATCGGGTTCCCTGAATAGGGCTGCTGTGACTTGTCTTCCCATACGTCCTAAAGCACCTGTGACGATTGTCTTGATTGTCATTGGTAGATACCCCCTATTTGGCCTGTACTTGTCACAGTTCATTTATCCTTCGCATGTCAAATTCCTGCTATCTCATGAGATCTCGAAACGAGAAAAACCGCTGCAGGCAGTTCCTAAAAGGACACAATTCCGCAGCGGTTACCTAGAGCGATATCCATTGATAGCGCTGGATTTTACACCGGTTTTCAGGGATCAGTGAATCTCAATATCGGAAGCACCGAATTTACTGTATATGTCTTTGACCTCATTCACCTGGTCATCATTGGCTTTTGTTACGGCCAGGACCTTCCCTTCCTTAACCTTCCCTTCATAGAACTTGCTTCGGTCCTCGGGAATCCCTAAATCCACAAGACTTCCCACAAGTCCCCCTGCTACTGCCCCTGTCAATCCTGCCGCAATAGGACCGATGGCGACAATCGGGCCTATTCCGGGTATAGCAAGAGCTCCGAGACCAGCCAGGACTCCTGCAGTACCGCCTATTGCTCCTCCGCTTACCGTTTCGGTGGGCATACCTTCCCCTCTGCTCATAGTCATCCCACCTTCACCGCGACCTGCGGCCTGCCCTCTGTCACCTTTGGCAACTATGGATACCTTTTCATCACCGAATCCTTTCTTCTTAAGTTCATGAAGGGCTCTCTCCGCGTTGTCGCGCATACTGAATGTGCCTATGACATTTGCCATCTAGCCTGCCTCCTTGTTAAATAGGATTCGGTTATAGTTTGACATAATAGTCAGGCTCGTATGCACTATCCAGCCTCTCTTTCAGGCGGAGATATTCGGCAACCAGCTCATCAAGGCGTTCACTGATATCATAGGTTTCGGCACTGTTGAATTTCCCATCGTTCTGGACTATGGTGATATGCAGCTCTTTTCGCAGGTCCTCTATGGTCTTGCGAAGGGTCTCCAATCTCTTCTCTAATACCTGTGTCATAATAGCTCCCTCCGAAAAAGGAACGATTTGATTCGATAGGGATCGGTCGGACAGTTCTTAATTTAAGAAGAGGAAGTGCCTTGCAGGTGGCTGGCGCCACACCCGGGAGTGGCTTCCCTGTTTAGACATTCTTCGTTGTCTGTCGACGTATTGTTAACAATTCTCCCATCGAAGTCGGAATCCTCTTTTCTTTCGATATATATTGACAACGTTTTGCTCCACATTCAACCTTGGTATCCTTAACTTACATAAAGGAGGTGCCGAGCTTTCGTAGAACAGGCAAGTACCGACTTTAAATGTGCCTTGTACAGAAAGACACCCGGCAGGAGGAGGACGGAGGTTTTGGATCCAAAGGTCACTGCAACAATCTTGACAATTCTACTGTATATCTTCTCAGGAAACAACCCTAAACCCGAAAATGCCGCCGCACCCTCTACGGTACCTGCATATGAGGTGTCTGCTGCAGTCGAGACAGAAACCAAAAAGCCTGTCATTGCCGAAGACAATCCTATAGGTTCTGTCAAAGAGCTTTCCAGGGTTCGCAAAGGGCCGGGGACTGAGTTTCCGATTCTCCGGAGACTGCCGGCAGGTACCAAAGTCACAGTCCTCGCATGGCATAACGAGTGGTACCAAATCAAGCTTTCTGACGGAAAGACCGGCTGGATTGCAGAGTGGCTCCTGGACGGCAGCAATCTGCCTTCTCCTCAGCCCAGAGAAGCCGATACGACGAGGCCGCATAATACCGAAAAGGCCCCTGAAATCCCGGCCGGTAGGCGTCAAATAGTCGGATACTATACTGAGGATTACCCCGGAGACCCAACATCATACGGATCTCTTCTAAATAATCAAAGCTTCCTTGACAGCATTGCCATTTTCTCGCACCCTGTCAGTGAAGAAGGGAGAGTGATGGGTGCAACCAGTGACAGAGCGATGAAAATAGCAAAGTCAGCTGATATCGGGACTCTCGCCCTTGTACATAACATTGTCGGGGGCAGGTTTGACAGTAAGCGTGCTCACGCGTTACTTCAGACCTATAATTCGCGGGCGAAAGCGATTTCAGACATCCTTGAGATCCTGGAAAGCCAAGGTTATGACGGGGTCAACATAGACCTTGAGAACGTTGATCCTAAAGATCGAGATAACCTTACAGCTTTCATGAACGAGCTTCGAGCCAGGTTGAAGCCGCGAGGATTCTTGGTCACTATGTCAGTGCCTGCGAAGACACAGGACCATGCGGGACAACCGTGGGTCGGAGCTTTTGACTATTACGCTTTGGGGAAAGCCTGCGACTACGTAATGATAATGACGTACGATGAGCACTCTTTAGTCAGCGGGGCCGGACCGGTAGCTTCCTTTCCATGGGTAGACCGGGTAATCAAGTACGCAATAACTCAGATACCGAGACAAAAGGTGTTAATGGGAGTGCCTGCATATGGGTATGACTGGAACCTTTCTACGAAAAGGGCTGTAGCGCTTTCGTATACCCAGGTGATGAACCGCGCAAATCGCTTAGGAATAGACCCATCTTGGGACTCCAATGCAAGAACACCGTTTTTCAAGTATGTAGAGAACGGTGCCCACCACGAAGTGTGGTTTGAATCCCCTGACAGTCTCGCGCAAAAACTTGCTTTGGTAGAAAAATACGACATCGGCGGTATTGCCATTTGGAAATTAGGATACGAGGATAGCCGCTACTGGAAAGCCATTATCGATTCTTTGCCCAGATAGTCACGGAGCGTCCAGTAAACCTGATACTGTGAAAAACTTGTACCCTTCTTTCCTCGCAGCATCTACTATTTGCGGGAACGCTTCAACAAAAGACGAGGTTGGGTGGGCCAGTATTATGGCGCCGGGCGTCATCTTCGGTATAACGCGGCCTGATACCTTTTTCGGATCCGGTGTGTCCCAGTCAATCGTGTCAATGGTCCACATAACTGTCTTGTATCCCAGGGATGCAGCTGCTTGCACCACTGTCTGGTTGCATTCGCCGTAAGGTGGAGAAAACAGCCGGCTTGGTGTGATTCCCAGGCTGATGAGGAGCTTCTCATTATCGGAAATCAGCTTTTTTATTTCAGGTTCACTCATTTTTCCTACATGAACATGCTGATACCCATGGTTTGCGACTTCGTGCTTTTCTTCGTTAAGAAGCATTACCAGTTCGGGGAATTTCTGAGCCCATTCACCGTCAACGAAAAATGTTACTTTTACATTGTGTTCGCGCAAGGTCTCAAGTAAGTTCCGAAGGTGTTCTTCGCCCCAGGCGACATTGATGGCAATGGCCATGGCAGGTTCTTCTGTACTGGCACGGTAAATGGGATCGAAGTGGCGCCTGGTCACTGCAGGGGCAATCGCGATCCGTACCAGTTCCACCTTCTCCCCTGGCTTCGCCTTCATTACCCGATCTACAGTTGAGTCCACATCAATATCAAGTCCCGGTTCTTCAGGAATCAACTCTCCTGTCTCTTTGTAAATCATGGCGTCTTTCGGGGCTATGCGCTCCTCATCTGCCATGGCTTCTACGAGCCTTCTCACCTCACTAGGAAGATAGCCTGAGATTACCCGTGTTTCCAGGATAACACCGGGTTTCACTCCGTAAACCATACGTTTGATGTCGTCTAAAGAAGAAACAAAAACCACTGTGAATGCGAAGATCAAGACTGCGAAAGCCATAAGCAGGGTCATTTGTCTTGTAATCACGATTGTAGTAAGGCGGCCTTCGCGTTTAGGAGCTAATCTGTTCTTATGTTTCATCTACAAGGCCCCTCCTTTCGCCCCGGCCTGATGATGGTAGGTGTATCGGTCTCATTTCACCTGTGTGGGGGTGTATATAATAGTCACCTTCAAGCAAGAGTTGGCTCAAAGGGACTATTTCATATCCCGCATCTCTGATTGCCTCAATGATTTGCGGCAGGGCTTCTACTGTATTTGGCCCTGTCACATGAAACCGGATGATTGCACCTTTGTGAAGCTTTTCCGAGATCCTTTTCAGCATGTCATCGGAAGATGTTCCTCGCCAGTCCAACGATTCTATGCTCCAAATTACAGTTTCATAGCCGAGTTCTTTTGCAGCTTCTATCACCTTGTTGCTATACTCGCCGTAAGGAGGCCTGAAGACCTTAGGAGCTTTGCCTGTCGCTTTCTCAATATACTTGTGTGCCTTCTCAAGCTCTCGTTTAAGATCTGCTTTTAATAGCGAATTGGGATAAGGCGCGGAGTAAGTATAGTTGCCTAGCTCGTGTCCGCTTGCATCGACCAATCTTGCGGAATCCTTGTTTCTTTCCATCCATTCTCCTGACAGGAAAAAGGTTGCCATTACCCCGTAGTCTTCCAAGACTTTCAGGATCTCCCGGGTCAGGTCTCTCCCTGCTGAACTCTCAAATGTAATACTTACCTTCGGTTCCTGTGTAAGGACAGAATAGACAGGGACAAGCCTGCCGGATACAGTGGAAATCACTGCTTTTGCAGCTGTGAACATTGCGATTTGAAAAGTGTCTATGATTATGAGGAGGATTATAAGTATCAGGATCAGCCTGCTCCTGTTTCGTCCGATGACGATTAACATTGAAGCAGTCCTCCTTGTTTCTTATAAGGAGAGGATTTCCCCTAATACTTATGCGGGATTCTTCGGCGGAATGAGGGTATATTGACGAAAGTAGCCAGGCATGGCAGCCTGACTACTTTGCGAAATAATGATTGCCAATGACGCAGGTGACGACCCTTGTGAAAATCCAGGAAGACGTGGCTCTGGCAGGGTTATAGAAATACAAAGCACCGCCTGTAGGGTCCCAACCTGACATTGCATCACGGGCAGCTCTATAAGAGTCCGGATCCGGTTCTATGTTTATCTGGCCGTCGTGGGCTGATGTGAATGCCCACTTCTGGTAAATCACCCCAGGTATAGTCGAAGGAAAGAGAGGACTCTTGACTCTGTTCATTACTACAGCTCCGACTGCAACTTTACCGACATACGGTTCGCCCCTAGCTTCACCAGATATTACCCGAGCAAGCAGGTGATAATCAGATTGTCCTGCGCTTACAATGTCTGTCTCAGCAGTCTTAAGGCCCATGCCCAACATAATTGTCAGCGCCAGGATACAACTGAGCAGAACCAAACCGGCTTTTCGGTTTCTCATGGCTTTGCCTCCTTTTCCAAGAAATACGCATCTTTTCGAAAAGGCGAACTCATGAGCGGATTATAGCATGGGGGTTTTGGGCGAACAACAAGAACATGCTGCTAAAAGAGGATAAGCCTTATCGGTTTTCCAGCCATTCCCGGATCAGTTCTGCTGCCCGGTTAGTGTCTTCGACCATCAGGTTCACAGGAGGAAGGGATGATAAGAAGGCTTGCCCATACCATTTGTCTACTAAGCGGTTATCTAACACTACGACTACGCCCCGGTCTTCACTACTTCGTATCAGACGGCCAAAACCTTGTCGAAACCTGATCACAGCAGACGGAAGGGCATAAGACGCGAAACCGTCAATGTTTTCTGCAGAGAGAGCCTCCATTCTCGCTTCGTAGACAGGGTTAGTCGGGACTTGGAACGGAAGCTTAACCAAGATCACGCATGAAAGGGCATCTCCAGGCACATCCACTCCTTGCCAAAAACTATCAGCTCCCAGGAGCACGCCAGGCTGCTTGCGAAAAGATGTAAGCATTCGGTGGCGAGGCATCGTGCCTTGCCTGAAGACTCTGATACCGCAATCTTCCAATTCAGGCCGGATCATCTCTTCAACCTTATCAAGCATGGCGTAGGCTGTAAACAGCACAAACGTCCTTCCTTCCGATGCTCGGACAATATCAGTAATGACCTTTGCGGCCTCTTCTGTAAACTGTGAATCGCGCGGATCGGGCAAATCTTCGGGAATTAGGAGCATAGCCTGATTCTTAAAATCAAAAGGCGAATCAAAGATGAATTCCAGAGGAGGGTCAGGTTCCCCGTCCAGTCCTACCTGGTGCTTGAAGAATCGGAAATCACCCCCTACTGCTATTGTGGCAGAAGTCAGGATCACGGACTCAGTCTTGTTAAAGAGATGCCTGCGCAAGTAAGGCGCTGCATTAAGGGGTGTTGCACGAAGCTGAATATCAGAGGGTGTGGCTGTGGCCCAGTAGACAAATGAACTGTCTTCCATTGATACTATGAACCTGAGAGCGTGAATCTCTTGACCGAGCTTGCCCAAGATGCCTTTAAGCTCGCCTTGTGCGCACCTGAGATGGTTATCTGCATCTTCTTCAAGCAAATCAAGGAGTTCCAGGATTTGATTGAGTAACCTCTTTAACTCCTCTCCTCTGATTAAGGCGTTTTCCGCTTGGGGAACGATTGCACCTTGCCATGCTGCAAGGTTCGTAATATCTTCCTTTAACCTAATAGCATTGTTACCTCCGCTGTGCCTTCCGGATGCATGTCTTAAGAACTCGCGAAGCAACTGGAAGAAAGAAGCAGAAGCCTCGTAGCTTCTCCTTGCACATTCCATTGCAGTATCTATATAGGATACTGCCTTTTGAACAATGCTGTCTTCTACATTCTCGCCCATAGCAAACACCATTGCTCTTAAGCTAGACAACAATCCCTTTCTGCTGCGACTCGTAGGATCAACGTTTACCAACCTGTTATGAGTCTTTTGCACATTCACGAAACTCGTTGCAAAACCCAGGTGTTCTTCGGCGACATCAGGAAGGTTATGTGCTTCATCTGTAATGAGGTATTCGTATTCAGGAAGCACCCGTATCTCGGGATTCTCAGGCATTGCTATTCTTAGGGCAAGGTCTGAGAACAACAGATGATGGTTTGTAACGAGAATATCCGAATCCTCCATTTGAGAACGGGCTTTCAAGAAATAGCATCTTTCTGCCCAAGGGCATCGAATCTTTATACAGGACATGGAATCTGATGAGACGCGATCCCAGATCTCAAGAGGCGGCTCCGTGGAAAAATCGGATTTGGAGCCTGTTGTGACATTGGATAGTTCGCTGATAAATCCTGCGTAAGCCTCTTTTAGCGAATCATCGGTTTCTTCTTCCATTTCATTTAGGAACATTGCCAGCTTTCTCCGGCAGATATAATTGGATCTGCCTTTTACCAGGCAATACCGGAACTCCAAACCTAAAGAATCCATAAGGGAAGGAAGGTCCTTATGAATCAGCTGTTCTTGGAGGTTGATTGTGTCAGTGGAAACAATAACCTTATTACCGGTATTGGAAGCCCAAAGGATTGCAGGAACAAGGTACGCAATGGATTTGCCTGTACCTGTGCCGCTTTCTATAAGGGCATGGCGTGATGTGAAGAAGCTGCGCAATACTCCCTCGGCCATCGCCGGTTGGGATTCGCGAAATTCATACGCCGGCAGTGTTTTCGCGAGAGGGCCTTCAGGCTCAAATATTGCTCGGATCGTATCTTGCATCCGGCTTTGGGTAAGTCCTGTCAATTACCATATCACCGCCTCTTGGGCAAGACGCCTAATAGTGGCTAAATTTCGCATGTCATCTTCAAGGCCGTTCTTAGGTGTCTCCAGGATGAACGGGATTTTCCTGAGCATAGAGTTTCCAAGTATGACACGGAAGCCTTCCTCTCCGATCATGCCTTTGCCGATGTCTGTATGGCGGTCAAGACGGGAACCCAATCCACCCACTGCGTCATTGGCATGGACAATACCGACAGATGATATTCCGAGAATCTGGTCGAGCTCTTTTAATGCTTCGTCAAGTCCTTCCATTGTTACGATATTATGACCTGCTGTGAACATGTGGCATGTATCCAGGCATATGCCCAAAGGTACATCTTTTGCCAGGTCCATTATTGCCTTTTGTTGTTCAAAGGTCCACCCTATTTCGGTCCCTGCACCTGAAACCATCTCAAGAAGGAGGACTAAACCGGATTCTCCGGTCAAATCCGCCATATCGCACGCCTTATTAATGGCATCCGCAATCCTTTTGATGCCTGCTTCTATCCCTGAACCGACGTGATTTCCGGGATGAAATACCAAGTAATCCGCGCCCAGGATCCGGCATCTCGTTATCTCGTCTGCAAGGGCATTTACTGACAATTCGTAGGTTGTCTCCTTCGGAGAAGCAAGGTTTAGAAGATATGGGGCGTGGATGACGAGAGGCCCGATGCTCTCCTTGTCAAGGCCCTGCCTGAAAGCTGACACATCGTCTTCATCTATCTTAGGTTGCCTGAGGGTTCTTGGATTTCCGGAAAAGACCTGGATTGTGTCGCATTGAAGCTCAATCGCCTCTCTTAATGCGTTCCTAAAGCCGCCTGCCTTGCTGACATGAACTCCAAACTTCATAACGTTTTCCCTCCCGTCCAGGTATTCGCTGCCGGAGGTGCTAATCCTTCACCGGTTCTTCACCGGTTCACACGTACCGTTACTTGCGAACCCGGCCTAAACCGTCGAGGAAGCTAAGGATAGGACTCTTTGAAATAGCTGTGGAGAGGGAGTTGCGTTCTGAGTAGACGTGTATGCCTATGAGTGACAAAAGCAGAAAAGCCCTGACAGGTAGAGAGAAGCTTACTGTAGCCCAAAAACCTAACGCTGCTCCCAGCGGGTTTGCGCCTGAATCTCCCATCATGGAGCGCTCAGCTAAGTCATCCCTCAGTCCTATCAGCACTGCACCGGCAAGTCCTGCACAGATCGGTCCGGCAGAGGAACTACGGCCTAACGGGGCGAGGCATGCAAAAAAAACGAGGAAGGCTTTCATTGAGCGGCCCGGACGAAAATCCAAAAGGTTCATGACATTTGCGGCAAGGCTTATTAAAGTTGCATCCAAGATAAAAACCGCTCTTGGGCCTTCGGTTGATAAAATGACGGTAAACGCAGCAAGAAGCCATATACCGACAGCTTTCTGTAACCCTGTCGTAATCCTCCGTTCCTTCAAGAAGGCCTGTAGATGTCCTCTTAATCCTTTCGAATCATGGGATCCGTAAACATCATCAATGAAGCCGACAAAACATGATCCCATCACCAGCGGGAGGCCGGTGAGGCTTATCTCCGGGTCCGTTTTGGATGCTGCAAAACATGTCGCAGTTATGGTCACTGCAAAAGAAGCAGCAAGGACAAGGATTATCCCTGCTGAAGTCGGAACAGGTTTACCTGCATAGTTACGTTTGACTAGCCCTGAAGTCTCCAGGAACCTGAGCCCGGTCTTTTTCGCAAGTAAGGTGAACAATGCTGCAATAATACCACAAATCAGCAAGCCTGTTAGATCTCTCCTGATTGCCTCTTAATGCACCTGGCTGCGATAGCCCTTGCAATCCAGTAGAACTGACGTGACCTGTGATAAAACCCTACCAGGTTCCGCCCTGCTACTCTGTGTGTCATGCTGCACTCAACTTCAATGATTCTTAAGCCTTTACGCAATGCATCTATGGTAAGCCCTATCTCCACTCCGAAGCCGGGCGCAAAAGGCATCAGACTCAGAAAAGTGGAACGTCTTGCAGCCCGCTGTCCGGAGAGAATCGCACTCATCTTGCGTCCACAGAGTTGCCGAACACCACAGTACGCCGTTAGTTTCACAACGCCAAAGCCTGTCCTCTTGGTCGGGCTCAGGTCCGGGAACCGTGCAACAGCCATATCAGCCTCATCGTTAGCAATAGGTTGTATAAGCTTCCGGATTTCACCGGCAGTCTCGCCTATGTCTGCATCCAGGAATACGACTATGTCTCCCCCGGCTTCCACTGTCCCCTGCATGAGCGCAGCGCCTTTTCCCATCCTCCGCTGCATTCGGAGGACTTTGGCTCCTGCGCCTTGCGCTTTCTGCCAGGTATCATCCTTCGAGCAGTCATCAACAACGATAATTTCGGATGCTCCTGGCAGTGCTTGACGCGCCGCATTTACTGTCGGCACGATTTTTTCTGTCTCGTTATATGCCGGAATAACTACGGAAATCATGATATAAACATCTCAAAGGCATTAGGTGCCCTCTACAATCGGGGCAAGTTCTTCGATCAGGGAAAGACGTCCCATTGGGGTGTTTATCTGCTTTATCGTGGGGATTCCCAGCAGTCTGTAGTCATCCATGAAAGAGAAACTGACGTTTTGTGATTCCACGATCACAGCAGGGACATTAAGCCGCTGGAACGCCTTGATAAGCAGGATGTCGGTGTTATGGGGCGTATGTGCCGGATCGTTGCTTCCTCCTGCGATAATCACTGCATCGCACCTTGCTTCATTGAAGCTGTCCATCTCCAGGTACTCAGAGTAAAAAAGCAGGTCAGCTTCAGGGAAATGAGAAGGGTCACCGTAAGTGACCAACCATGCTATGGAGTCGGCAAGCCTTTGCCCTACTGCACCTGAGGAGTTCTTGTCAAGGCCAAACCGGTTTTTCAGTTCTTCTGTGTCTTCTGGGCTAACCGGCTGCAGCCTCTTGCTTATATGGACTACATTGCTGATGGACGCGCCCGCATCCCTCAGTGTCGCTGTCAAAAGCTCAGTCTCGTCTCTGGACAGCCCATTCGCAGGTACCACCACTGCTACACTCTTGCCTTCCAGCTTGTGGGAAACAAGCCTTGGAAGCATCGTTTCCGCAAATTCTATAGAGTCTTTAAGTTGCGCTTCAGTTGCTGCCAGGCGCTGGTGGAGCGCTTCCCGATCCTGCCTGATCAACGTGAATTCCGACTCGATTTCGTCGATGAGTGATTGCTGATGTCTGACTAGTGTATCGTCTTTTACAATGATGCTTCCAAGGAAAATCCCCAGGCCTAATGCGAAGAATACCGCTATAGTCGATGCAACGTGGTATCTTGGGCTTATCATCAGTATAGGGTCTCCTTATTGCTGATTACAGTTTCTGCTAAACAGGCCACGTGGCGAGTTTGAGCTGCATAATGATGAGCCTGAGGAACTGACGCACAGCTTGAGACGCTGCTACACTCGTTGAAAGAGGAATAAGGCCGGCTAACGCCAACTTTGCGATGTCTCTTCCCCGTGCACTGCTCCCATAGAGTTTACTGACGCCTTTTGCGTCAATAAGGACTGAGCCTACTTTCAACCGTGTCAGGAATGTGCTTGACATTCCCCTGCGTCCCTTATCGAGAAAATCCTCCACTGAAGAATGGCTTCCAATGATTACGATGAGTTCAGCTCCTTTGTGATAAGCGAGGAGCAGCGCAAGATCCTCACTGAGCCCCGGCACCTGACATTCAAGTGCGGGAATACCCAGCTTCGTTAATCTTTCCCGGCCCGGTGAATCGCCGTTTGGGTAGACATGGACTATAATCTCAGAGCCGCGTTTCAGCGCTGTGTCACTTACGCTGTCCATATCCCCGACAATGATATGAGGTATGATGCCAAAACGGAGAAGCGTATCTGCAGCACCGTCAACTGCAATGACAACAGGCCTCATTTCGTAGATGTAAGGCAAGACTGCTCGGAGATCATTGTGGTATCCTCGCCCTCTGGATACAACCAGCACATGTTTCCCTGCGATCTTCGTGCGCAGCCCGGGAAAAGACAGATCCCTCAGGATTACAGTCCTCTCTTGCTTTGCATGTTCAATCGTATTGAGGACAAATGAGTCTACCTGGTCAGCCAGATGTTCTCTCGCCTCTTTCAATCGATTAAGGACTTCAGTTTTGGTGAGTATCCTCCCTCTGCAGACCGTCCTTCCGTTTTTTCTCAACGCATTTCCCAGGATCTCTACAGTGTCACCGTCGTCAACTTCCTCCATTACCTCAGGCCCTACGCAGTCCAATAACAGAATCCCGGCCTCGCATAAATGGAGCGGGCCGGGATTATAATATTTTCCCGTAATTGAAGGCTTTACATTTACGATTCCGCTAATCCGTGCCTGGATCAAGGCGTCACAGGCTACTTCGTCAATGTCCTCGTGATCCAGGATGGCTATTTCTCCTCTAGAAACACGAGGGAGAAGGTTTTTTGTTTTCCTATCAAGTCTTGCTATGCCTTTGATCTTGACTTTCATGGAGTCTCCCTTTGAAGGCACTGTCCTTATCTGTAGTATGCATTACCTCAGGCCTTCTCATACTAAAGGGGTCAAGACCGAAATCTTTGGCAATCAACAAGACTCCGGAGACTAGCTTGCACGAAGGTCAAGGCGGATCTTATCTGCTATTCTGGCTATAAATGCTGAGTTTGTAGGTTTACCTTTTTCGCTGCTGACAGTGTATCCGAACAGGGTGTTAAGGAGTTTGATATTCCCCCTGGTCCAAGCAATTTCTATGGCATGCCTGATGGCTCGCTCGACTCTGGCTGCAGTAGTGTCAAACATCTCAGCAACCCGCGGGTATAGTTCCTTAGTGACACTGTTCAAAAGCTGCGCTTCCTCAATCACAAGGATTAT
>FIZM01000071.1:1342-4307 GCA_900019985.1 uncultured Clostridia bacterium | reverse complement strand
ACTATTCCCCGGTGACGAAATGCTACTTGCAGTATATGAAGTCTAAGCATTAGATATTCCCAAGGCCCAAGATAGGATTGCTTTTCAGAGGCAGAGTCCGGACGTTGTATACCTCAAATCCTCAGGTGTTGAATAAGAATTTACGCGTAGGGCATTTGCCGTGAGAACGGAGGGTATGAAATCTTGCGGAGAAACAGGGGCCTTGAACTTGCAGCCAGCTACGTTGGGGCTGTTGTCGGAGCCGGTTTTGCATCAGGCCAGGAGCAAGTTCATTTCTTTGCGCGCCATCAATCGGGATTCGGGGCTCTGCCGCTAGGATCAGGGATCCTTTCAGCCGGGCTTCTATTTGTTCTTTTCGGTGTGGCCCTTGCGGATCTTGTATTTAGATATCAGACGTGTTCACCAAGGGATTTCCTTGAGAAGCTGGTTCCGCAGTCCCTGTGCACAGTCTATGACTGGCTGATGACATCCTTCATTTTCTGGTCTTTCTCGATAATGCTGGCAGGCAGCGGCATGTTATTCAAACAGACTATAGGTGTATCACAAACCACAGGGATTCTCCTAACCGCATTCGTTACCGTCCTTGTGACAGCTTCAGGAACAGGCGGATTATTCGCGGTCAACCTCATAATGACTCCGCTTATGGTAGCCATGCCCGTGTTAGTTGCTATCCTGTCGGTATGGAAGAACATACGTGGTTTCTCCATGCCAGCACTCGCCGGCAGACACACCGGTATGTATCTATCTGTACTCGCTCCCTCATGGCCGATGTCATCTCTCTTATATGTGTCCTACAACATTCTCCTAGCTATAGGCGTTTTTGCATCTATGGGAAAAGATATACCTGATAGGGTTGCAGCAAGACAAGGAGGCATCTTAGGAGGGGTTTCGCTCACGTTCTTCCTTGTCGCCATACAGAGTGTGTTCATAGTTTATGGAAGATCTGTGATCGGTGAGGAGTTACCAATGCTTAAAGCCGCATCTTACCACGGGGCGCTGATATCTAAGGGTTATTCTCTTGCTTTATGGTTTGCAATGGTAACTACATCTTTATGCGCTCTCTTCGCGCTGTCGCAGAGATTCAGCAGTCACAATTCCACGCCAAGCTTGAGTCTTGTTGTGTTGATAGCCGCTGTTGCCTGTTTGCCTGCTCAACTCGGCTTCGCCAGGCTGGTAGGAACGGTATACCCGATTATCGGCTACTTAGGACTGCCTATCCTTGGCTCGATTCTACTGCGGTTTCTTGAGAGTTCAATGGACTCAAAGCAGAGATTCTGAATCGGACTGTCTGTGTCTGGATGTACAGAGAAAACGATATGAGGCGGAACTGGCAAAGAATGGGGAGATATGCAACAGATGAGCTAGAGGAATAAGCGGTATATGCGTCGAAAACTGTATACCTGGAAATATTGCCTGCGGAAGGTTAAGAATATTATAGGAATTTCATATTTTTTCGGTATAATAAGAGGAAAAACCAAGAAGGTGAACTCACCCAGCTACTTGTCATAGGAAGTAGGTTCGGATGATGTCCACGAGATCTCGAAGCCTACATATAAGCCTGATTCTGCTGTCTTGCTGCGTCGTTGCCATGGCAGCCTACTATACTGTGGTGAATTACGGTGTTAATGCAGGATCTGCTGAGCCTGAGATCTTCGGCGATGTTTGGGTTGAGGAAATCGACCTTAGCAGTATGACCCGCAGCCAAGCGGAAGAAGCGCTCCATCGATACATCGATGAGGTGATCTCTCAGCAGATTGTCTTAGCATTCGGGGATGAAGCTTGGCAACTGGACCCTGCCGATATCGGCCTTAGTGTCTTTGTCGGTGAGATCGTAGAACGAGCCTTGGCTGTCGGACGCACCGGGAACTGGCTGGAAAGGCTGAAGTTCAGGATATTGCGGCCACGTGAAAGAGTAAACATTCCTTTGATTATGTCAGTTGATGAAGGCCGTTTCAGAGACTTTGTTTTCGCCCTTATGACCGATATTTACGTCGCTCCTGAAGACGCTGCTTTCGTCATTAACCCGGATGATACCGTTAGTGTGAGGCCTTCCAATACCGGCAGGTATCTTGATCCTGAAGACCTAGGAAATCACATAAAAGAGGTAGCCCTAAAGAGAACCGATAGAACAGTTGTTCTCAATGTAAAGCCGATGGTGCCTGCCCTTACTACAGAGCAAGCAAATGCTATGAATATCAGGGAGTGCATTGGCAGGTTCTCCACGAACTTTAATCCAGAAAACAAGCCCAGAGTCCACAATATCCGGGAAGCAGCCAGGGCTATTGACGGTGTAATCCTCGGGCCGGGTGAGACCTTCTCGTTTAACGAGATTGTGGGTCCTCGCAGTGCTGAAGCAGGATATCTGGAAGCACCTGTAATGGTTGATGATGATTTGGTTCCCGGTATAGGCGGCGGGATATGCCAGGTATCGTCTACCCTTTATAATGCGGTCCTTCTTGCAAACCTGAGCATTGTTGCCAGGTCCAATCATTCCATGCTGCCTTCTTACATTCAAGCCGGTAGAGATGCTGCAGTCGCTTATGATTATATGGATTTCAAGTTTCGTAATGACGGATCAAGCCACATCTTGGTTAAGCTTATTGTAGCTGATAATTCCATCACCGCTAAGGTTTACGGTTATGCTCCCGATGGTTACCATGTGTCTATAGTTGCCTCTGTTGATGAAAAGATCCCACCAGGAACGGTTACAGTAGAGGATCCTTCATTAGCGCCCGGAGATGAAGTGGTAGACGATGAAGGGGCCTGGGGATACGTGGTGACTGTATACCGAGTGATAACAAAGGACGGTGTTGAACTCTCAAGAGAACGGGTCTCGAAAGACAGGTACCGTGCCAGACCCAAACGTATTCTCGTTGGTGTCCCTTCCCTCTAAATACGTATCTGAGATCCGCCGGAGTCCGTGAGAGACGAGCTAACCATATATGTAGGCCTGGGAGATGCCGGA
>FIZM01000071.1:0-1302 GCA_900019985.1 uncultured Clostridia bacterium | reverse complement strand
TGAGAACCCAGCCTTACCTGGCGATTGTCGGGTTTTTCATCGGGGTTGGCCTTGGCGCCTGGAGCGTCCATAACACGATGAAGTCTACAGTTGGCAGAAGACCGGCAACACGAGGACGGAGGCGACGTATTAAATAGCAGTGATTATAGGTATTCTATCAGGCATAATTCTCGGAGCGATAGAGCGTTTCATCCTTAACGCTACTGCGGATAAAGCGAAGAAAGCTGACCCTTCCGACGTTTCCCGGATCCTTTATCCAGGTGCTGCCTTGCGGATCGTTACTGTTATTGCAGGGCTTATAGCAGGTGCGTTCGTTTTGGATACCGCAGGGTTCGCCTGGCTGGTAGTATCCTATGCTCTAACACATCTTGCCACTGTGCTTGCCGGTTTGTGGGGCATGAGGATTCGAAGTAAGAATCCTCGTGAACAGCAATAACCTTGGTAAAGGACCTACGTATCTTTCTGTTCGGCAAAGGAAGCCTATAGAGTGTCGGAGAATGGAGGGGAGAATGCTATGGAACTTCGACCTTTTGCCCTCGAGCGGTGGTTTGGAAAGTATGAGTTTGCCGTCAAATACAATATAGCTGAAAGCTGCATCAAGCCTCTTACCGTCTCCGAGCTTGAAGAGGTATGTAAATGTGATCTACTGCACACAGAAGAGATCGCTAACCTTGGGTATACAGACAGTCGTGGGACGTATGAGTTGCGGAGTGCGATTGCCCGGCTTTACCCCGGCCGTACAGCGGATAACGTTCTGGTAACTACCGGTGCGATTGAAGCAAACTATCTTGTGTTTGTGGCCTTGCTTCAACCTGGGGATTTGGTGATTACCGAGTTTCCAGCCTATCAGCAGTTATATGAAGTCCCGCAGGCCTTGGGAAGCGAGGTCAGGGCCTGGAATCTCAGGAGCGAAAGCAACTACCGTCCTGATATTTCAGAGCTTGACGCAATGATGGCTACATCCCGTGGAAAGATGATCGTGATTAACCATCCGCATAACCCTACCGGGGCTTCTCTTGACGCAGGTAGTATGGCAGCGATCTGCGAGATCGCAGAGCAATACGATACTATCCTCCTGTCAGATGAGGTGTACAGGGGGCTGACCCTCACAGACGGGATTGCCACACCTTCAGCGCAGCTCTTCTCTGATAAAGCCGTGACAGTGGGGAGCATGTCCAAAGCATTCGGTCTGTCAGGCCTCCGTATTGGATGGATAGTAGGACCTCGAGATGTAATTGAGAGGTGCTGGGAAATACGGGATTACACATCCATATGCCCTTCAGGGCCTTCGCAGGCAATGGC
>FIZM01000070.1 GCA_900019985.1 uncultured Clostridia bacterium | reverse complement strand
ATAGTCTTTCATGAAAGCCTCGGCAGTGTGCATGATAAAACCTGCCGCACTATTGCTCTGGGAGAAGCCCTTGCTGACAGGCTAGAATATGACGAGGATGCAAAAGCCAAGATAAGAAGAGCGGCGTTGCTGTCCAAGGCTGACCTTGTCACCAATATGGTAAGGGAATTCCCCGAACTCCAAGGTGTGATTGGGCGCCGGTACGCTCTTATATCCGGAGAGAGTGAAGATATTGCCCGGGCAATATTTGAGCACTATCTGCCGAGATTTCGAGGAGACTTGTTGCCTGAAAGCCCTCCTGGGATTATCCTTGCTCTTGCAGACAAGATAGATACTGTTGCAGGCTTTTTCGGAATCGGCATTATGCCTTCGGGATCTGAAGATCCGTATGCCTTAAGGCGTAATATTCTAGGTATAGTATCCATTCTCAATGAACGTGAAGTCCATTTGCCGTTATCCTGGCTTGTTTCAAAAGCCGTCACATTGCTGGAAACTCAAGGGGTGCTTCAACGTTCTTCCAAAGAGACGATTGACGACATTCTTGACGCAGTGGGGCAAAGGATAAGGTCGTCCTTGATCGACCGCGGCATAAGATATGACTTGGTAGATGCAGCAATGGCTGTAGGGTTCGATGATGTGCCGGATGCGTACAAGAGGGCAGCAGCGTTAGAGGAAGCCAGTGTGACCCGGGAATTTGCCTTGGCATGCACCGGATATATAAGAGCATCACGCCTTGCAGGGAATGCTGATCACGGTGATGTTGATCCTGCGCTTCTCAGTGAACCTGCAGAGATAAGGCTTTTTGATGCGCTTTCCAAGTCTGAGGAGTCTATCCGTGTAATGCTTATGGAAAAGGATTACTCCGGCGTTTTGAAGGCTTTATCTGAGCTTGCCGAACCTATTGACGTGTTTTTCACTGATGTCCTCGTAATGGCTGAGGATGAGAATGTGCGTCAGAACAGGCTTGCTCTTCTGGCACGTATCGCGTCTTTGGCGCGGCAGGTGGCAGATCTTAATAGAGTAGTTGAAAAAGAAGTGTAGCTTTCTCGGGATAAGCTTTTGGTCAATGCCCAGTACCTAATTTAGCTCTATTGAGAAGCAAAGGAGGTCAGAAAAAGATGGCAAAAAAGTACGTATACTTTTTTGGCGCAGGTAAAGCTGAAGGTTCCAAGGAGATGAGGAACCTGTTGGGGGGTAAAGGTGCTAACCTTGCTGAAATGACGAATCTAGGCATTCCTGTTCCTCCAGGCTTTACCATTACAACTGAGGTTTGCAGAGTCTACTACGAAGGTAACCGGAATTACCCTCCTGAACTTGACGAACAGATTGACGAAAACCTGAAGAAGCTTGAAGATGCAATGGGGCTTAAATTCGGTGATCCCAAAAGGCCGCTTCTCGTATCTGTAAGGTCAGGTGCAAGGGTGTCAATGCCCGGTATGATGGATACAGTCCTTAACCTTGGCCTGAATGACGAGACAGTCCAAGGGCTTATTGACATGACCGGCAATGAGAGGTTTGCCTACGACGCCTACAGGCGGTTTATCCAGATGTTCGGCGACGTAGTGATGGAAGTGCCTCACGATGATTTTGAGGCAATTCTTGAGGCGAAGAAAAAAGAGCTGGGCGTAGTCCTGGATACAGAGCTTGATGCAGAGGCTCTTAAGGATGTAGTTAAGAAGTATAAGGCTTTGGTGCGGGAGAAGACAGGAAAATCGTTCCCGGAGGATCCCAGAGAGCAACTGGATATGGCTCGGGACGCAGTGTTCGGGTCTTGGATGAATCCAAGGGCTATCACCTATCGCAGGCTGAACAACATACCCGGAGACTGGGGAACCGCAGTAAACGTCCAGGCAATGGTATTCGGCAATATGGGAGACGATTCAGGTTCAGGCGTAGCGTTTACAAGGGATCCCGGCACCGGTGAGCGCAAGTACTACGGCGAGTACCTGCCCAATGCTCAAGGCGAAGACGTAGTTGCAGGCATCAGGACTCCTGTCGGCCTGGATTATCTGGAGAAAGAAATGCCTGAAATCTACAAAGAGCTTACAGATATCTTTGATCGGCTTGACACCCATTACCGCGATATGCAGGACCTGGAGTTTACGGTCCAAAACAACAAACTCTATATACTGCAGACTCGCGCAGGCAAGCGCACAGCCCAGGCAGCGGTAAAGATCGCAGTGGATATGGTGGGCGAAGGGCTCATCACGAAGGAAGAAGCTGTAGGACGTGTGAATCCTGAGCAGCTTGACACCTTGCTGCATAAGACTGTCGATCCCAACACAAAGGAAGAGGCAATCGCTAAAGGCGTTGCTGCTTCTCCGGGGGCTGCCGTCGGGAAAGTAGTTTTTAGCGCTGATGACGCTGTAGAGATGGCTCAGGCAGGTGAAGATGTAATCCTTGTGAGGAAAGAGACTTCGCCTGATGACATCCATGGTATGGCTGCAGCAAAAGGCTTCCTTACCAGCCGTGGAGGAAAGACGAGCCATGCTGCGGTAGTAGCCCGTGGTATGGGTAAGCCGGCAGTCACAGGGTGCGAAGCTGTTGTCGTTGACGAGGAACGCGGAGAGTTCAGCGTAAACGGACATGTGCTGAAAAGAGGGGATGTCATTACCATTGACGGTTCCCATGGAAAGGTCTTCTTGGGCGAAATAGAGCTCCAGGAACCCGCTATAGGCGGCGACTTCGCTACACTGATGAGTTGGGCTGATGAGATTAGGACACTTGGTGTTCGGGCTAATGCTGATACACCCGAGGATGCCAAGAAGGCTCTGGAGTTCGGTGCTGCAGGCATAGGGCTTTGCAGGACAGAGCATATGTTCTTCGGCGAGGACCGTATCCGCGTTGTGCAGCAAATGATACTTGCTGAGACAGTTGAGGAAAGACGTGCTGCCCTAGACAAGCTGTTGCCTTTCCAGAAAGAGGACTTCAAAGGCATCTTAAAGGCAATGGAAGGTCACCCCGTTATTATCCGGCTTCTCGATCCGCCTCTTCATGAGTTCTTGCCGAGCTACGAGGAACTCCTTGTTGAGGTTGCCACTATGAAGGTCAAAGGTGTAAGCGGACAAGAGCTCGAGGAGAAACAGACGCTCCTTGCCAGAGTTGACAGGCTGCGAGAGCTCAATCCTATGCTGGGGCATAGAGGATGCCGCGTAGGCCTGACCTATCCTGAGATAACCGAGATGCAGGCACGGGCGATTTTCGAGGCTGCTTGCGAACTTACTAAAGAGGGACACAAGGTGTACCCGGAGGTCATGATACCTCTTGCAGGACACGTCAATGAGATAGACATTGCAAGGGAAGTCATTGAGAGGGTAGCGGAAGAAGTAATTGAGAAGCACGGTGTGAAGCCGGATTATATGATCGGTACAATGATTGAGCTTCCCCGCGCTGCTCTTACTGCTGACGAAATCGCAGAGAAGACGGACTTCTTCTCATTCGGCACAAACGACTTGACTCAGACGACCTTCGGTTTCTCCAGAGACGACGCTGAGGCCAAGTTCCTGCCGCATTACCTTAATGAGAATATCTTGCCTGCCAATCCCTTTGAGACTATTGATGTTAAGGGAGTAGGTGAGCTCATTAAGATCGCCGTAGAGAAGGGTAAGTCCGCCAATCCTGATCTTGAGATAGGTATATGCGGTGAGCACGGAGGAGATCCTGCGTCTGTCGAATTCTGCCACAATGTAGGCATGGATTATGTCAGCTGCTCTCCTTACCGTGTGCCCATCGCCAGGCTGGCAGCAGCCCAGGCCGAACTGAAGAACCCGAGGAAGGGCGGGATTTGTAAGTAGGAGACCCAGGTGTCGTCTGATAACACCTTAGCATAAGGCTATAGGTGTGTTGCTTGAGCAGGTGATGTCCCCATGAACCCCTTGGGATTGTGGGGACATCCTGTTTTCCGTGCTTTGTTAACAAATCCGCCTGGCACACTTGCACGAATTTTCTGGCATATATTGATGCAACAGAGTAATACTACTGAGGGAGGATTTTCAATTAATTCGTCGAATTTCGTTAATCAGCCCCTGTGCGATTAGGTGCCGGGGGATATCTTATCTTAGTACCGAAGATGGGCCAAAATCGTCTTGATTTACTAGTCGTCGCAAGGTGCGAAAAAAAGGAAAAACGCTTGACATGGCGAAACACAAGAGGAACTAGCAATAGTTGGTTCGGGAGATCTATTGGGAGGAAAGGATATGAAAAGTCATGCGCGGTGAAGGACGTACGCGCGCCTACAGCGAAGAAGCGCTAAGCGAGATCCGCGCACGAACTGATATCGTTGAAGTAGTCTCCGGTTATGTCCAATTAAAACAATCTGGGAACACTTACAAAGGATTATGTCCATTTCATACGGAAAAGACACCGTCTTTTACGGTGTCCAGGGAAAAGCAGCTTTTTTATTGCTTCGGATGCGGTGCAGGCGGAGATGTCTTCAGCTTCGTCATGAAAATTGAAAACATGGGCTTCAGAGATGCAGCAAGAATGCTTGCTGAAAGAGCAGGGGTTGCACTGGTCGAGGATGAATCTCCTCAAGCGAAGGCAGTCAGGGAGAAGAGACGCAGACTTTATGACTGCATGGAGACAGCGTGCAGGTATTATCAGTCGGTATTCGCCAATAGCAAGGAAGCTCAGAGAGCCAGAAGCTATGTAAAACAGCGAGGCCTTTCTGAAGACACCGTGAAGCGCTTTAGGTTGGGATATGCGCCGAACGCATGGGATAGCACGCTTTTAGCTCTCCAAAGCAAGGGGTTCTCCCATGAGGAGCTTGTCTCAGCCGGTCTTATCATATCTTCCAAAAGCGGGAAGGGGTATTACGACCGGTTTAGAGGAAGAGTGATGTTCCCCATTACAGATGTCTCCGGGAAGGTTATCGGGTTCGGTGGCAGGGTTCTTGACGGATCTGAGCCGAAGTACCTGAATTCTCCTGAGACACAGCTGTTTCTTAAGGGGAGGACTGTCTACGGGCTTGCCGTTGCAAAGGACAGTATCAGGCGGAAGTCTAAGGCTGTCATTGTTGAGGGATACACAGACGCTATTATGTGCCATCAGTTCGGGTTTACCAATGTTGTTGCCACCCTT
The DNA here is from genome assembly GCA_900019985.1 of uncultured Clostridia bacterium. GTDB lineage: Bacteria > Bacillota > SHA-98 > UBA4971 > UBA4971 > UBA4971. The sequence goes on along the minus strand of FIZM01000070.1, from coordinate 6,053 downwards.
GGAACAGCTCTTACTAAAGAGCAGGCTGAGACTGTGTCAAGATATGCTTCTGAGGTTATCATTGCATACGATGCTGACTCAGCAGGCGAGGCGGCTACACTCCGAGGTATGGATATCCTTCAACAGGTGGGAGCCAGTGTAAAAGTGGCGGTTTTACCTGTCGGAGAGGATCCTGACTCCATACTGCGGAAACATGGCAGGGAAGCCTGGGCCAAGGTGTTAGAAGATGCAAAACCATTGATAGATTATAAGCTCTACCTTATTGTTTCCCGGACTGACATCTTCAAGCTTGATGAACGGGTGAGAGCTGCAAAAGAAGCTGCACGTGTACTTGCCGGTGTTGAAAGCGATATAGAGCGCATGGAGTACGCGGAAAAGGCTGCCCGGATGCTGAACGTATCTTATGACGCAATGCTTGGAGATATCAACAGGTTGGCAAAAAGATCGACATCGAGAAGGGCAAGGAGCCAGGGGCGAGAGGCACAGGATAGATTCGAGGTAAGAAGGTATACTAGCTTCAAGGATGATATTGCCAAATCCAATGAGGTGTCTCGTGTTCTGAAAGCTGAAAGGCTGCTTCTCAGGCTTATGGCAGAGAACAAGCGGGTTTTCGAAATGGCCCGGGAAAAGCTCAATTTAGATGAGCTCTCCGATGAGCGGCATATAGCACTTGCCAGAGCGATCCAGGCAAGTCAAGATGTGCATAATGAGTCTGCCGGGTCAGGCAGCTCGGCTTCCGAACGGATTATGGAGCTGATAGACGACAGAGAGGCTCTTGAATACGCTGCAGGGATACTCATCGGAGAAGAGCAAAAACTACCTGATGACTTGACAAAAGCAGCTGATGACTGTATAAAGGTTATCCTCAAATACAAATTGGCAGTGAGAATACGCCAGATAGAAAAGGAACTTGCGAGTTTAAGCGATACGGGAGAGATGCAAAAATCCAGAGAATTACTGCAAGAATTAGGATATCTGAAGAAGAGAATTTCAGAGGAGCTAGAGCCGTTTCGTGGAACCATATGAGAAAAAAGCGTTATTTAGGTAAGTGCAAATATGGATTTGGGAAGTCCGATATTGCTCAAAGATACATGCCTGAAAGGAGGGATAGGGATGAGCCGGCAAAAGCACTTGAAAATACCTAAGGTTCAAAAACTGATTGAGGATGGCAAGAAAGCAGGAACTTTAACTCACAAGGAAGTTATGGACACCTTGCAAGATGTGGAGTTGACACCGGATGAAATCGATGATATCTACGAGGCTATCGAGCAAATGGGTATCGAACTCCTTCCGGAGTCCGGTACTGATATTGACGCAGAAGAAAAGGACCAGGATGCATCTGGCACTGGAAACGGAGAAGCCGGTTCAGATGAAGTCGATTCTGATGTCTCCCTCCTTGAAGGTGTAAGTGTAGATGATCCTGTGAGGATGTACTTAAAGGAAATAGGGCGTGTACCTCTTCTTACAGCTGAAGAAGAGATCGAGCTCGCGAAGCGTATTGAAGAAGGGGATGAAGAGGCCAGGCGTAAACTTGCTGAGGCCAACTTGCGCCTTGTGGTCAGCATAGCCAAGCGCTATGTGGGTAGAGGAATGCTTTTCCTCGACCTGATCCAAGAGGGGAATCTCGGCCTTCTGAAGGCAGTTGAAAAATTCGACTACCGCAAGGGGTACAAGTTTAGCACTTATGCGACATGGTGGATTAGGCAGGCGGTTACCAGGGCAATTGCTGACCAGGCAAGGACTATCCGAATCCCTGTCCATATGGTGGAGACAATAAACAAACTGATGCGCATCTCCAGGCAGCTTCTTCAGGAGTACGGCAGAGAGCCTACGATTGAGGAGATTGCTGATGCAATGGGGATGACTGAAGACAAGGTAAGAGAGATTCTAAAAATCGCTCAGGAGCCTGTTTCTTTGGAGACTCCTATCGGTGAGGAAGAAGACAGTCATTTAGGTGATTTCATTGAGGATGAAGATGTCCTGGCGCCTGTAGACGCTGTGTCGTTTTACCTGTTAAAGGAGCAGCTCGAAGATGTGTTAGGCACGCTTACTCCTCGTGAGGAAAGGGTTCTCAGGTTAAGGTTCGGCTTGGATGACGGTCGTCCCAGAACCCTTGAGGAAGTGGGACAAGAGTTCGGTGTAACAAGGGAACGTATTCGCCAGATAGAGGCGAAGGCTTTGCGGAAACTGCGCCATCCCAGCCGGAGCAAGAAGCTTAAGGATTATCTGGAATGACAAAAAAATATAGTGACAATAAAAATATATATTAGGTGCTTGGAAGGCAACCGGCCTATTGACCAAGGTGAGAATATATTATATAATGCAAAATACCGAGCAAGATTTGTTCCCTGGTAGCTCAATGGCAGAGCAACCGGCTGTTAACCGGTGGGTTGTAGGTTCGAATCCTACCCAGGGAGCCATAATTTTGGGCCCATAGCTCAGCGGTAGAGCGGCCGGCTCATAACCGGTTGGTCCCTGGTTCGAATCCGGGTGGGCCCACCAAAAGTGTAGGCAGACGTTTACAGTCTGCTTTTTTTCATTTATGAGCGGGAAATCTGTTGATAAGTGGCTTGTTTTGGAAAGGATGGCATAGGAGTTTTGGGAGGAACTGAACATTCCTTGTAGAAATACATAGAGTAAATTAGCTATGAAGCAAAGCCGGTGAAGTGGCGCCGCTGAAGTAAAGCCGATTGGTTTATTGCGGCGAGGAGCCGGGGAGAGTTGGGAGTTGAATGTAGGGCTGAAAAGTCTGATAAACGTGAGACTGGAGGAGAAAGGGGCCTGTAAGGATGTGTACGAGGTGTGAGATCTGTGGGAGAGTCATCCCCAAGGCCAGACTGGACATTTTGCCCACAACAAAGCGGTGTGTGGAATGCGCCAAGAAGAATGGCACTGATGTTCAAGGGAAACGGACTGAAGTGGGGATGGATATCGAGACATACAAGGACCTTTTGGGTGCCACCAGAAGTTAAGACTCGAATGCAATGATTGCTTTACGTTTGAGTCCCAGTATAGTCGAAAGGGAAAAAGACATCCATGACGGATATTGAATCCTTGTTTAGGCTCCAAGAATTGGACATGGAGTGCTTGGCTCTGGAGACAGCATTGAAAGAATTGCCTGTCCAAAAGGAAATTGATGAGTCTATGGAGAGGCTCTCAATGCTGCGGGAAAGGCTGAATAATGCAAATCAGGAATTGGACGGCGTGCGAAAGGAGCAGAAGCAAGGAGAATGGCAGATCAAGGATGTTACTGATACTCTGACTTCGATTTCCAGAAAACTCTACGGTGGTGAAGTCACTAACCCCAGAGAGATAGAGAATATGCGGTACAGGCTCGATACACTGGAAACAGCGAAGAACCGATTAGAGGAAAATGTGATTGAACTGATGGAGAGGGCGGAAGCCCTTGAGTCCGAAATCGCAAGGCTAGATTCGGAGATTACGCAAAAAGAAGCACAGCTTGCCGGGCTTGAGGATGAGCGCGATTCGGAAGTGGCATCTATATCCGGCAAGCTTTCAGATATAAAGCAAGACAGGGAAAGACTGCGGGCTCAAATACCGGAGCCCGTCCTTAAGAGATATGACCAGCTACTGAGGGACAGAAGCGGTCCTGTAGTAGTTCCAATCAGGGGCAGAATCTGCGGGGGGTGTCATGTAGAGCTCCCGAGTTCCATTGTTATACTGGCTAAACCCAATAATTCCCTTGTTAGATGTGAGAATTGCGGAAGGATCTTGTGCTGGCTGGAGTAGATCCTCTTTTTTAAAATGGGGCTCAGTTGGATTCATAATTAGTACAAAGCGCAACGAGATCCTTACCACTATAGGGTAGCTTTTTTTGCGATAGAGCGGATTCTTCTTTACTATAAGGTGGATTCTTCCTTACGATGAGGTGGATTCTTCCGTGCGGTGGAGTGGATTATTCTTTATGTAGAGTGAGTTTTTGCTTACGATAGAGTAATTCTTTTTTGCAGTAGGTGAGTTTTTTCCTTATGAGACAGTGGATTATTGTTTGCGGTAGGGAGGATTGATCTTTACGGTAGAGTGGATCGCTCCTTACGGTAGAGTGGATTCTTTCTTGCTTTCTTACGATAAAGTGGGTTTTTTTGCAATAGAGTGGGTTTTCCCCACGATATAAGGGAGTATTCCGTACAGTAGAGTGGGTTCTTTCTTAATACAGAATAGATTTTTCCTGCGATAGAGCGGATTTTCCTTGCGAGCGGATTTTCCTCACGATAGAGTAGATACTTCCTTAATAACAGAGCTGGAGAGTTTATTATGAATGCTAGTTTTAACGGCGGTTTCGTGAAGGAATCGTGCTTTGAAGTGACAGTGTATACAGATGGAGCATCCCGTGGCAATCCGGGGCAGGCAGGAATCGGCGCCGTTATCCTTGATGCAAACGGCACCTGCCTCATGGAATTAAGTGAAGGGATCGGCATCGCCACAAATAACGAAGCCGAGTATACTGCCCTTATAAAAGCGCTTGAGGCAGCACGGCAACTCTGTGCGAAAAAGGTCAATGTCCTAACTGACAGCGAACTTATGGTTCGCCAGATGACCGGTGAATATGCCGTAAAATCGCAGAGGCTCAGGCCTCTTTTCCTCCAGGTGCAACGCCTTAAAGGCGAGTTTTCTGGATTTACGATAAAGCATGTTGGGCGGGAAAGGAATCCCAGGGCTGACCGGCTCGCCAATCTCGGCATCGACTCCCAGCTGAACGAACTGGATTAGGAACTACGAGCGGATTGATAGGCTGGCACGGATTAAGAGCCCGGGACGCACTAAAAGCCTGGTACACACCAAAAGTCCGGCACGAAGAATTAGAAGCCTGGCACGGACTAGAAGCTAGGTGCGAGGTGCGAACCAGGCGCCAGGCACGCTGTTAAGAATTACGCTTCTTTCTTTTTCGCTTTTTCTTATTTGACAGAGCAAGCAACTCCTTAAGAATCGCTTGCTCTACTTCCTTTTCCGCCAGAAGCTTCTCGAGCCTTGCACGTTCTTTCTGTAAACGCTCGAGTTCAGCAGACAACTCCGACATCTTCTCATCAGAGACATTGCCAACGTCAAGCTCTTCTTCAGCGGACTGTTTTCTAGATGCTTTACTATGTCCGGAGGTCATGTCAAATCACCTCTAACTCATACTCTACAACAATTGCTCATGTCTTTTCAATGGGATTCGGATGCTAATAAGCCCATAACTCGTATTCCACCATAAGTGATCATTTCTCTCCGATTTGCTCGCGAGGTTAATATGGTAGCTAACATGCCTTTAACTCGCACTCGACTGTAAGTAATCCCCTTTCTCCAATCGGGTGAGGAGTTAATATGGAGGATAATGTGCCGTTAACTCATGCTTCACTATAAGTTGCGCCACTCTAAGTGGTCACTTCTCTCGGATTCAATTGGGAGGCTACTACGGTAGTTAACAGGCCTTTAACTCGTACTCCACCATAAGTGGTTACTTCTCACCGATTTGCTTACGAAGCTGATATGCTGGCTAATGTGGAGACTGATATGGAATAGGCTTGAGATAGCCGCTTTTCGACCGCGTTTTCCGGAAACGCTGGACTGATTTCGCTGATTCCTTCCGATTCTTTTTAGCAAAGGCTCATAAATGGGCGATTCCGAACCACTTTTCCTTAAAGGGTTTTCGGTATCCTGGAATTGTATCGGGCGAGAGTGCGGACAAAAACATCAAAGAGGTGGTTCAATCTCGACGACACTTTGCGATTTTTTCGAGCAAACGCTCATAAATGGAAGATTTTGAACCACCTTTCCTTGAAGAGGTGGCACAATTTCGCCCACCCTTTTGGATTTTTTCGAGCAAATGTTCATAAATGGGAGATTCTGAACCACCCAAACCGCCTCAGGTGGTAGAGAATCGACCACATTTTCAGGTTGCAGCCCGGTTTTGGGGGCTTTTTGGGTCTTAAGTGGTAGAATTCCTACCACTTTTTTGGAAAATGTGGCAGTTTTTCGCCCACCTTTTCAGAAAATGTGGGCGAGTTTCGACCACCAAACCCTGATTTGTAATATTATGGGAGGCGTGGTGG
>FIZM01000069.1 GCA_900019985.1 uncultured Clostridia bacterium | reverse complement strand
TGGCTTCTAGTACACTGATTTCAGAGAAATCTAAAGTGGTTGCCAATTTGCCTTATTATATTTCGTCCCCGATTATTCTGGAGTTGCTTCGCCATACAGAGCTTTTTGAGCGGCTGGTAGTTCTCGTTCAGAAAGAGGTCGCGGAGAGGATTGTTGCAGCTCCGGGGTCTAAGATATACGGAGCGTTTTCCGTAGCTGTGCAGTATTACGCAGATCCTGAGATTGTTGCCATTGTACCTCCCCAGGCGTTTTGGCCTCAACCTAAGGTAAATTCTGCTGTTGTCAACATGATGATCCGTAAAACCCCGCGGGTTAAGACAATTGATGAGAAGGTATTCTTTGCAGTGGTCAGGGGAGGCTTCGCAAAAAGGCGAAAGACAATTCTAAGGGCGCTTTCCATGGCAGGAAAGATCTATCCGGAGCTTGCTTCTGTCAAGGAAGACAGCATAAAGAATATCCTCACTAGGGTTGGAGTGGACCCAACACGACGAGCTGAGACCGTTTCATTGGAGGAATTTGGCCGAATAGCAGACGCAATCGCATTAGAACGTGGTGAGCTTAGTCAAGATGAAAAACATGATGTTCGTTAGCCCATCAAAAGGGAAATTGACTTTTGATGAAGCCTTTGCAGATATCGTCAGCTATATGCAGGAGATGCCGGGCATCCCGTACAGGCTGATTATCGGCACCGATTCTCAGCTTAAAGATGATACTTGTTTCGTTACTGCCATAGTCATTCACAGAGTGGGGAAAGGCGGACGGTATTACTACACTAAAGAGAACGAAAAAATCGGAAAGAGCCTGAAACAGAGGATCTTCTTTGAGACAGCGAAAAGCCTTGGGATTGCCGGCAGGCTCGCAGAGAAGCTTGCTGAAAGCGGGTACGAGGATTTAAATGTCGAGATCCATCTGGATATCGGCAGGAACGGGGAAACAAAAGACCTTATTAGAGAGATTGTAGGAATGGTAACAGGCACCGGATTTGAGGCTAAGATCAAGCCGGATGCCTACGGCGCTACAAAAGTCGCGGACAAGCACAGTAAATAGAACGCGTTTCACATCCCCCTAGGCCTTCTCCTTTTCTTCTTTAACCCATCGTTTTACATGAGTTTACCAGGCAAAATCTTCGCTTTCATGCCTTCATCGAATCCGGAAACGAGCCTTCACTTTTTCTCGTCCATCTCATACTATGTCATATCACGGACATGGTCTCTTTGGAGGGGAGAACGTGGGCGAGGTAAGAGTTGGAGATAAGGTGGCGCGGAGATCTCACGGTTCAGACGTGATCTTCGTCGTCCTGAAGATAATTACTGCTCGGATGAAAGTTGCAAGGGTCCTTCTGCGAGGCTTGAACATGAGGCTCATGGCAGATGCCCCCATTGATGACCTTGTGACTATAGATAATGAAGAAGCGGAATCATCGATAGAGAGTGTTCACCGAGAAGCACGGCAAGTGGTGGAGAAGGTATTCCGGAGGCGGATGGCAGAAGATTCCCGGATAGAACACAGGGGGCGTGAAGATAAAATCCTACCACCAGGCATTGATTATAGTTATTTCCCGGGAAAAGTCCTTCACCTTGACGGGGACGGGGATTATTTGAAACACTGCATGAAGTTTTACAAAGAACTCAATGTGCCTGCTGTAGGATATTATGTCCCAGAAGAGGCGCAAGCATCGAAGGTTGCAGCGCTTTTCCGAGAGCACCTTCCTGATATCCTGGTGCTTACAGGGCATGACGGCTTGATTACCCGTGTAGGCGATAAGCTGAACTTAGACAGCTATAGAACGTCAAAGTATTTTGTGGAAGCTGTGAAGAAGGCACGACAGATAGAGCCTGACAAGGATTCCCTTGTGATAATCGCAGGGGCATGCCAGTCATATTACGAGGCATTAATCGATGCAGGAGCGAATTTTGCCAGCTCTCCGCAGAGGATATTTATACATTGCGCTGACCCGCTCCTCGTTGCCGAAAAGATATCCCATACCCCCTTTGACAGGGTTGTTCATGTGAACGAAGTCGCTGAAAGCATAATCAGCGGGCTGAACGGAATCGGAGGCATAGAAACCAGAGGGAAGTTGCGTTTAGGCTTACCTAATACAATGTCAACGAACAGATGACGCGATTTCTTAAGGAGGAAAGAGGATTCTCCAGCAATTTTTAGATATAAAGAGAAGGGCTATTCTTTTTGAGGGCTGTAATGCCTGCCTACCCAATATATACGAAAAACCCTATTGACACGATAGAACCATGTTGTTATACTTATTATTTTCCTTGACGCAGAGCCCAAATCGTGCTAAAATTAACTAGGTGTGGCCCGCCAAGGAAGGTGGTAAAATGGCAGGCAGGAATGCCCTTGAAATCATTAAGCGAAATCTTGAGCCTTTTGTAGGTAAGAAGGTTATGATCAGGGCAAATCAAGGACGCAGGAAAGTCCTTGAGACTGAGGGGATCCTTGAAAACACTTACCCCAAGCTGTTTGTTGTGAAGTTGTCTGATAAACCCGGATTAGTGAAGCGAGTCTCCTATACCTACGCTGATGTCCTGACTGAAACGGTAAAAGTATCCGTTCGGTGTAAGGACGAGGAGAAAAGAATAGGATACGCGGGCTAGAACAGCAATAAGTCTTTAATTTCAGTTGCGGGCAAGGTAGTGTCAGTTACCTTGCCCCTTTTTGTGTACAGAACAGATCCCATGAGCATTGGACTCTTGTAATCAGGTCCCGGGTTTTGGGGCTGTGGGCATAGGCCTTCCGGCACAAAAAAAATGAGCCTTTCAAAAATCCCCTTGGATTCAGATTTGACGAGCATTCCTATGCTGCTAGAGGTCATGTTGGATGATTTTCCCTATTGAAATCCCATGGATAACTCTCTAACATAAAAAGCAAGGTGAACCAAGGGGAGGGAATTAAATGAATAGACGGATTACTTTGGTAGTAATGATTGCAGCTGCCCTTGTTGTAGCACTTGCGTTGCCTGCACATGTCCTCGCAGCTCCAACCTACTACTACTCAAGCTCCGGAAGCTACGGCTATCAGTATCCCAGCAACAACTACTATTCCAGCGGTTCAGGATCGACTTACTACTACAACTCGTCATCGGGATCAAACTACTATAAGAGTGGGACATCTTACTCGAATTCAGGCAGTAAGACCTACTATTATTCAGGGAACAACTGGTATTACAGTGGGGGTTCTTACACGCCTTCAAGGCCGACCCCTCAACCGACTCCTCAGCCTGCTCCGAAACCTCAGCCAAAACCGGAGCCTACACCTCAGCCGAATCCCACGCCTGGGTTGACTGCTGATGAACAGAGAATGGTGGATCTCATCAACCAGGAAAGGGCAAAAGCAGGTCTTGCTCCGCTTACAGTTGATCTGAGGCTGGTAGGCCTGGCCAGGAAGAAGAGTCAGGATATGATCGTGAACAACTACTTCAGCCACACATCCCCGACTTACGGCGATCCTTTCACCATGATGAGATCAGCAGGGATCAGCTACCGAACCGCCGGCGAGAACCTGGCAGGGGCCAGAACCGTGGATCAAGCACATTCAGCTCTTATGAACAGTGCAGGCCACCGTCAGAATATCCTCAACTCCAATTACAACAGGGTCGGTGTGGGGATTGTTTCCGGAGGGCCTTACGGCAAAATGTATACCCAGCTATTCATAGGAACATGGTAAGAATGTGACATAGCCGCCTGCTATAAGACGCGGCTGGATCACAACAAAATACGGTAAGGCATTGGACAGGCCTCCTTGTCCCTCGCGGATGAGGAGGCCTTTCTTTTTGGCTTTACGGAGATGCGGGTTTTTTGTTCTTTGTGCAGGTCTCCCATGAGAACTATATAGACACATCTATAGGCAAAAGAAGTCATCAATTCATAAGATAGTGTAAGCTCCTACGCTTGCCTTCGAAGTCTGTGATATTTGAGGGGGATAAGCTTATGACATATGCATCTCACAGGTGTTGCCCAAGTGCAACCGGTAGGTCTTGTTCCGAGATGATCCTTACGTTGCCTATTCCGGCAGTCAAGATAAAGGAGATTCGCGCTCACATTGATTCCGTTACCGCACATGTCATTCCCAACAAAGTGATAGTCCAGGGGACCCTTCAGAAGCAAGTGTTCTTTGTAGGGGAAGACAACATAGTCCACCACTTCCCGGAGCAAGCACGTTTTTCGGCTATGATTGACATCCCTGGCGTAATGCCAGGTCCTGAGGTGGTCGTACAAGTCCATCCGAATATCTTTAATATCATCGCTGAACTCAGCCCTGACGGCACTCAAATAATCCAAAAGGTCATTATCGATGTGGACGTTACAGTGACTGAGTTTGTTCAGGTGCATCTTGAGGAAGACCCTGAAGGACCAAGTGTTCTGGCAGAAGAGGTGATAGGCGAAGGTATAGGCCAGGTCCTTGAAGCAGGCACTGTGACTTTGACTACAACTGCAGTCAAAGTTACGGACATTCGCGTAAATCCTGAAATCACCCAGGTTACAGTAAAGGAAGACAAAGTAGTCGTCCAGGGGAACATCATAAAGCAGATCTTCTTTATCGATGCTGACCAGGTAGGCCGTCACCAAGGTGTCTTGGTGCCTTTTGCAACAATGATAGACATTCCCGGCGCACAGCCAGGCATGAACGTGCAGGCACGCGCCACTGTCGCAGATGTCAATTTCACGTTGGATCCCACAGGCGCTTCGGTCAACCAGGAAGTTGTCCTTGATGTGTTTGTAAAGGTTACCCAGACGGTTGAGGTAAGCCTGGCTTTGGGCCAGGACTTGACTATCAAGACTGAGCAGGTAATTTCCTGTGTTTCAACTCAGGTAATGGAGGAAGTTACCGTTGTCCTGGCACAGCCTGCAATAAAAATAAAAGATATTGTTCTCGTTGTACAGGAAACCAGAGGCCGGACCATTGAAGATAAGGTCATTATCCAGGGCCTCTTTGTAAAAGACGTATATTACATCAATGAAGGCGACATAGAAGTCGTCGAGACCTTCACAATTCCCTTCAACACCTTCATTCCTGCACCAGGAGTCTCCCCCGGACAGAATGTCTTCATAATCGCACAGGCATTGCCTGTAGTGTTTGACCCCCTGCAGACCGGCACTGAAATAACAGAGAAAGACATCGCAGATATTGAGGCAATCATCACAGAGACAGTGAAAATCGGTGTTGAAGAAGACCCTTGCGGCACCCTGTTCAAGGTCCAGCAGGTAATCGGTGAAGGGTCGGCCCAGGTTTGTGCAGAGGGAGTACCCGTGCCTGTGCTGCCTATTACCATAGAATTCGCAAGGATACGTGTAGGTGAGGCAGTAGAAGCCAAGGAGCAGCTCCTTGTAGAGAACTGCATTTGCCTGCCGTTCAAAGCCAGGAAGATCAAGTCAGTAGAAGCCGTGGTTCAGAATGTGACCTTTGAAGTCTTGGGCCAGCAGGTGATTGTTGAAGGCGAAGTCAGGAAGGATGTATTCGTGGTAGGGTTCGACAATATAGTCCACCATATCCAAGAGACCGTCCCGTTCACCGGAATCATCGATGTTCCCGGGCTTGCGGAGGGCTCTGAAATCACTGTCGATGTGGTAGTAGAGAGCATCGTTCAGAACCTGATATGCGGAGGGTGCAGGATTCAGCAATTAATAGTCTTACTTGTTACTGTGACAGCGAGCGAAGAGAGAATCGTTGAAGTGGTGGTAAACGTGACAGGTCCCGGTGTCTTCCAGACCAGGATAAGAGCGCTCGTAGATGTTGTTGACGATGGAATTCCGGAGCCTGTGCCGCTTGATATAGTTACAGACCTTACCGGGCCCAACGTAGAGACGGTTACAAGAGAGACAATTCCCCTTGTAGTAATTGTCAACGGCACAGTCGGGCCCCAGCCCGTATCTGTGGTGACAAACGCTACTTTTAGGATTTAATCTGGACTTTTACTCATCACATTTCTAGGTAGATCTCAATACGATATAGGGAAGAATTGGCGAGAAGGAGGACTGACCGCTATGTTCACAGGGCTACGGCAACTCGGCATAATTATAGCTGCTATTGCCCTTGTCCTCCTGGGACTCATCTTCATACCGCGCCGCAGGCGCGTTTTTGAAAGGCTTCTCGGCATCGACTATCCTCTTGGTGAAAACAGCCTGGAATCATCATTAGGGCTTGGCAATCTTCAGCATGCATCAGCGGAAGGTTTGTATGAAGCGGTTACTTCCGATGACTGTGATCTTTTGGAGGAGATGAGAAGGGCGGAATCTCGCTTGGAGACGGTCCGCCCCGAGGCCGTCCGCACCAAAAGAAACCTCACGCTTAGCACCCTTCCTCTGTGGCATGCAGGAAATGCCACACGC
>FIZM01000068.1 GCA_900019985.1 uncultured Clostridia bacterium | reverse complement strand
ATTGCTATGCAGGGCGGCGTGGAAGAGGCCGGTCTAACTTACATTATCCGCGATCACGATGCGGAGCTCTTTCAAGCCAGGAAAGAGAGGGTGGAACGCACAGCCCGTTGGCTCAATGAGAACTACGGCCAGGGTACAGTCCAGGTGGAGCTGGTAGACAGCTACTCCAACATGCACGAGCAGATTAAGCCCCACTGGCACCTCATTGACATCGCCTATGAAGCGGTCCGGGAAGTGGGCGGAGAACCCCACAGCAAGCCCGTGCGCGGGGGGACAGACGGAGCCCGCCTGTCCTTCATGGGCCTGCCCTGCCCGAACTTGGGCACCGGCAGCCACAACCACCATTCCAAGTTGGAATTTGCCTGTGTCCAGGCCATGGATGACTGTGTGGCGGCCTTGGTGAAGATTGCGGAGAAGTACGGCCAGCGCGGGCGGGTCGGCTAGGGGGTAGGTGCAGAAGTGGAACGAAGGCAGAGGCTGCAGGGTAAGGTGGTGCTGATAACCGGAGCTTCCGGGGGTCTAGGTGAACAGATTGCTTACGCCGCGGCTAGACGGGGAGCGGTAGTGGTTGCCACCGCCAGGCGGATGGAGAGGCTCGAAGCTGTGCAGAGTCGCTGCCGGGAGCTTTCCGGCGGTCCCAGCTACGCTTATCCCTTGGATGTGGCCGACGGGGAGCAGGTTGAGGAAGTGCTGAGCCGCATCCAGTTAGACGTGGGTCCGGTGCATGTCTTGGTGAACAGTGCGGGCTTTGGCCTGTTTGCCGAGGCACTGGAGACGAGCCAAGACATTACTGAGGACATGTTTGAGGTGAACGTCCTGGGCCTGATTCGGCTGAGCCGGGAAGTGGCCCGGGCCATGAAGGAACAGGGCGGAGGCCATATCATTAATATCGCCTCCCAGGCGGGCAAGATCGCCACGCCCAAATCGGCGGTGTATGCCGGGACCAAGTTTGCCGTGCGGGGCTATTCCAATGCCCTCCGCCTGGAGCTGAAGAAATTCGGGATCAATGTGACCACGGTGAACCCGGGGCCCATCAGGACCGACTTCTTCAGCAAGGCGGATGCAGACGGTTCCTACCTAGCTAAGCTGGGCCGTTGGGTTCTTGATCCTGTGCAGGTGGCGGAAAAGATCGCCGAGAGCATGCTCACCAACCGCCGTGAAATCAATCTGCCACGGATCATGGAGTTTGCAGCCAGGCTGTATGTGCTTTTCCCCAGGCTCGGGGACTTCTTGACCGGGACCATGTTTAGCTGGAAGTGATATGGGAAGGAGGAATGCTGGTACTTTGAGGAAACAATCGACGCTGAATCCTCCGCTCAAGTGGGCTGGCGGCAAGAGGTGGCTGCTGCCTTGGCTTCTGCCCCTCTGGGAGAGGGCTTCCACCCCTCGGTTAGTGGAACCTTTTTGCGGAGGGCTCGCGGTGGCCCTGGGCTTGAATGCTGAGCGGGCATTGCTCAACGACGTTAACCCCCACCTGATCAACTTCTACCTCTGGCTGCAGCGGGGCCTGGTGGTGCGCCTGCATCTGGCCAACGACAAAGAACTCTACTACGCCTATCGAGCCCGCTTTAACGAACTGATTGCGGATCCGGAAACAGCGGCCAGCCAAGAAGCGGCTGAGCTTTTCTACTACCTCAACCGCACTGGCTACAACGGGCTGTGCCGGTTCAATAAACAGGGAGCGTTCAACGTGCCCTTTGGGCGCTACAAGCGGATCAACTACGTCCAGGACTTTTCCGACTACCAGGCTGTACTGAAAAGGTGGCAGTTTACCGCGGGAGACTTTGCCGAAATCCAGGCCAGCCCGGTAGATTTTATCTATGCCGATCCTCCCTATGATGTGGAGTTTACCGAGTATTCTCAGAACGGCTTTACCTGGGATGATCAGGTGCGCTTGGCCCAGTGGCTGGCCAAGCACCCGGGTCCCGTGGTTGCCTCCAACCAGGCGACAAAGCGCATTGTGGAGCTGTACCGCGGCCTGGGTTTTCAGCTCACCCTGCTGGATGGACCCCGCCGCATCTCCTGCACAGGTGACCGCACGCCAGCTAAGGAGATCTTGGCGGTGAGGAATATAACCTAACTTAGGAAAGGGGAAGACCGATGGATGGGGGCAAAGAGCTGAGCATCAAACTGCAGGCCATCGTCCTTGACTGCAGTAATGCCCATGAACTGGCGGATTTTTATGCAGAACTCTTGGGCTGGGAGAAGTATGCAGATAATCCGGAATGGATTTCGGTGGGGATCAAATGGGAGACTCCGTTTCTGCTCTTTCAGGAAGAGCCCGGCTACAAGCCTCCTGTCTGGCCAGACGAGCCCGATGAGCAGCAGAAAAGCATGCATCTGGATTTTGCCGTGTCAGATTTGGAGGCAGCCGTTGAGCACGCCAAAAAGTGCGGAGCCACCGTGGCTCCGGTGCAGTTTTCTGAGCACTGGACCGTGATGATCGATCCCGCGGGCCATCCCTTCTGCTTGGTACAGGTGTGATTT
>FIZM01000067.1:9622-11326 GCA_900019985.1 uncultured Clostridia bacterium | reverse complement strand
TACTGGCATGCAGGTGTAGGCGGAGGGGATCTTCAGGTTGGTGATGTTGAGGCATATGAGGCTGAGTACTATTATGATGAACCGTCTGGGGGAAGCGGAATCGGCTATTGGTTTAGTGTGGGTGAATTCGTTGGTGCAGAGAGGCTTGCACTAAAGTTCCGCTCCGGAACAAGCGTCATTTTGTCGGCATCATACCATTTGTCCCCCACGTCCTCTTTGGGTGTCTCATACTGGAGTGTCAGTCGCGGTGATAAGCTGCTGAAAGCTCTGGGACATCTCGATGCCAAATTTCAAGAAGAAGCGGTTGATTCGGGTGGGAATGACCGCATAGATAAGTGGTCAGATATGTTCTACTTTATGGTGCTCCCTTGGCTGACCGGAGATGACATGACTATAAGCTCGTATCGAGAGCGCCGGTATGGTGAGGATGATTACAGGATTAGTAGCACTGAAGGTTTTATTAGCGCAGAAGGCGGTATCTCAATGTGGGCGCTGGATATATCAGTTGCGAAGGCTTTCTGTAGCCCTGATCGGGGGGTGGGCTTTTCCGCTGGGATCCGTAAAGCGGACTTCAACCAGAATGAATCGGCTTCACTGGAGCTCCTTTACGAATGGAAGAGGAAAACGCCGTCTGAGGACGAGTTGTCCTTCGCAATCGGGGACAGCTATAGTCTGGACAGTAATGTCACGGTTAGTGCTATTGGTCCGCAGCTCGGTGTTGAGGGAACGTACGCCTTAAGTGACAAGCTTGCGCTGAAGGCAAGCGCCAAGGCAGGACTTCTATTCGGCACTGCCAAAACACATGCAAACTTAACGCTCGATGGGTGGGAGTCTGATCCTGATACACCTACGTGGTTCCCGCGGGATCCGAAAGATTTCTATGATGTGTCTTATAGTGAGTATCCGCTAACCCAAGACACTATACGAATCTCTACATATGATCTGGGCATTGACATGGCTTATAGGATTACTGAACAGTGGTCAGCAGAGGCCGGGTACTATGTCTCGATTTGGAGCGGTGTTCCGTCTCTTGTCCAGTCCAGTGTCGATGTATTCGAAACAGGTGATGATGACTATGGCTACGAGGTGTTCTGGGAGCAGCAGGAGGCAAGGAGCATCTTTGTAAGCGGGTTGACTGTCGGACTGAGTTATAAGTTTTAGTTGATATTCGAGATTCCAGAGGCAACAGAGGTATTTGAGTTCTGATTACTGTTTATAAGCGCGCTTAAAGACGGAAATGCTTTGTTTGCCGCCGGTAGTAGACGATAGGGGCGGCGCCGAAAGGCGAAGCCCCCATTTCAGCTTGAATATGAGCAACATGAGGAGTGAAAAGACCGGGCCTTCCTAGAAGGATTTGGAATAAATGGAAAGAATTATATATAGGAAATATATTCCAAACCCTGCGGAAGGAGAGAGAATTGGTGGTTTTGAGCGATTTTGCTGTTGAAGTTGCTGAGATCCTGCTGCCGGTAGTTGCTCTTTTCCTGGTGGTGCTTTTTCGCTACGGAGTTGCGCTGAGTCAGTGGGGATAGATGCGGTTCGCGCTACCAACCAGGTGCTCGTTGATGAACTGAAGGAGAAATCCAAAGACGGGAAACTGACGGAAGATGAGGCACAAAAGGCCATGGAGACTGCCAAGGATTACTTTCTTAAGCATATTACCAGGGATAGCCTGAAGATCCTTGAAGCTTCAATAGGGCCTAT
>FIZM01000067.1:4743-9614 GCA_900019985.1 uncultured Clostridia bacterium | reverse complement strand
CGAGAGTGGCTCGAAGGGTTTCTCGAGGCAAAGCTTTGTGCGGAGAAGAAGCGTATGGAATACGTTTAATCCCCTGGGCTTACACTAGCGATGAACGGTATCTGGCATCCGGCACCGGCAGAAACGGAGGTACAGCCTTGAATCGTCTTGCAAAAAGCAAGAATCCGTACTTGCTTCAACATGCAGAAAACCCGGTAGACTGGTATCCCTGGAGTGATGAGGCTTTTGAAAAAGCTGCATCTCTGGATAAACCTATCTTCCTGTCCATAGGCTATTCCACCTGCCACTGGTGCCATGTGATGGCAGAGGAGTCATTCGAGGACGAGGAAGTTGCCAAAGTCCTCAATGACAGCTACATCTCAATCAAAGTAGACCGTGAGGAAAGGCCTGACGTAGACAGCCTATATCAGGAAGCCTGCCTGGCAACTACAGGGCAGGGAGGCTGGCCCCTTACAATCATTATGGACTCGAACAAAAAACCTTTCTTCGCAGGCACATACTTTCCCAAGACGCGTAAATACGGCAGGCCCGGCCTCCTTGATATCCTTACTAAAGTGGCTGAGATGTGGGAAAACGACAGGCAGAGGCTGCTTGACGGAGCGGAGATGCTTACCCACCTGATCCAGGAAGATCACGAAAAGCGTGATGAGGCTGCCATTGGCGATGATGAGCTCCTTTATGCTTATAATGCGAAAAAGGTTGAGTTTGACCGTGAGTACGGTGGGTTCGGATACGCCCCGAAGTTCCCCATGCCTTCCAACCTCTTTTTCTTACTCAGATACTACAAGCACACACAGGAAGCAGACGCTTTGGACATGGTAGAGAAGACCCTCGTGATGATGCGAAGAGGGGGAGTGTATGACCAGTTAGGATTCGGATTCCACCGCTACAGCACAGACCGCATGTGGCTGATCCCTCATTTTGAGAAGATGCTCTATGACAACGCCTTGCTTGCTGTCGCATATCTCGAGGCATATCAGATAACTCAAAAAGCCTTTTATTCTAAGGTTGCACGGGAAATCTTCACTTATCTTCTAAGGGATATGAAGGCGCCTTCCGGCGGGTTTGCATCGGCTGAAGATGCGGATTCTGAAAGCGGAGAAGGCAGGTATTATGTTTGGAGCAGGGACGAAGTATGCGAGATCCTGAGCAGTGATGAAGCTGAGGTTTTTGCGCGTTACTTTGACATTACGAGAAGAGGAAACTTCGAGAACGGCCTTAACGTTCCAAACCTTCTAAGCTCGAGGGCAAGCACATTGGCAATGGCAGGCGGAGAGGAAGAGGAACGCTCGGAACCCGACGTTGACAACGCCGGGCTTTCTTCTGCTGTGGAAGAGATGCTTATCCAGGCCCGCACCCGTCTTCTCGAGGCTCGCACCAGGCGCGAGCGCCCGTTTCGAGATGACAAGGTCCTGACTGCATGGAACGGCCTTGCAATCGCTGCCTTTGCAAGGGGGGGCCGCATCCTGGGTGAAGAAGAATATGTTAACGTTGCAGAGGAGGCAGCCGATTTCATCCTGACTGCATTGAGGCGCCCTGATGGCAGGCTCCTTGCCAGGTACAGGAAAGGCGAAGCTATAATCCCTGCATATCTTGATGACTATGCCTTTTTCGTCCAGGGCCTTATTGAGTTGTGGGAAGCAAGGTCGGATAGCCGCTACATCCGGGCTGCCATTGAATTGACAGAGCAGCAAATCGACTTGTTTTGGGATAAAGAAGCCGGCGGGTTCTATTTTACGGCGTACGACTCCCATGAGCTTCCGGTTCGCAGAAAAGACGCAAAAGACGGGGCCATACCATCTGGAAACTCCGTATCCGCCCATAACCTGATTAAGCTTGCACGCCTTACAGGCAGGGATGAGTGGGAAGAGACGGCAAGAGAGTTGCTTCAGAGCTTTTCAGGGCTTGTATCCAGATATCCTTCAGCATTTCCGACACTACTCTCAGCATGGCTCATGCTGGAAACCCCACCTGTTGAGATAGTAATCGCCGGACGCCCGGATGGGCAGGATACCCGGGGCCTCCGGCAAGTGGTAAACAGCTTTTTCCTCCCTGAGGCGACCATTTCTCATAATCCCGGCGGTATGGATGGCGATGCCCTTAGCAGAATCCTGCCTCCGGTTTCAGGCAAGGAGCCCTGCGAAGACAAGGCTTTGGCTTACGTTTGCCATGGCAGGACATGCCTTGCACCTTTTGATAATCCTTGCGCCTTGCGGACAGCCCTCGATTCTATTCAGCCACACACTGCCCATACAGATGAATAGACTCCCCGGACTACGGATCCACAGTATTTTCTCATGTAGAACTGAAAACAGTGCTAAACTCGTTATCTTTTAGGAAGGATTTTATGCAAACGTGGCGAATCTCCATACACATTATACTTTGAGTACAGAGAGAAGAGAGGAGGATTTCTGTATGATGTCTCATCGACGTCTAATCGCGTGTCTGGTTCTTCTATGTGTAGCAAGTATTATTGGGGTGGCGGCTGCCGAGACACCTACAGAAGTGAGGATTGGAGTATACGAGCCGATGACAGGAGCCATGGCCGCTGGTGGCCAAATGACCTGGGAAGGAATAGAACTCGCGCAGAAGCATAGGCCAACTGTCTTGGGGCTGCCGGTAAGACTGATTTTGGTGGACAATCGCAGTGACAAAGTGGAAGCAGCTACTGCTGTAACCCGTCTGGTTCAAAGAGATAAAGTGCATGCAATCATTGGAAGCTACGGGAGCGCCCTGTCTATGTCCGGAGGGCCGATTGCACAGGAAGCAAAAGTTCCGGTCATGGGGTGTTCTCCGACAAACCCATTGGTCACATTAGGAAATGACTACTATTTCCGTGCCTGTTTCATCGATCCCTTCCAGGGCAGAGTCATGGCTCAGTTTGCCTTCGAAAAGCTCGGGGCAAAGAAAGCAGCAATCATTCAGGACGTTGCCCAGGACTACGCAGTAGGCCTTGCGAACTTCTTCAAAGAGGCTTTCATCGAACTGACCGGGGATCCTGAAGCTATTGTAGCCAATACGTACTATCAGACAGGTGACCGTGATTTCACCGCCCAGCTAACACATATCGCCAGCACAAATCCGGATGTAGTATTCGCTCCCGGATACTACGCTGATTCAGCTGTGCTCATTTCGCAGGCTCGTTCACTCGGTATTGACGCACCGTTCCTCGGAGGGGACACCTTTGAAGCGCCTGAGTTCATTGAAATCGGCGGAAAGAATGTCGAAGGTGTATACTTCAGCACTCACTACAGCGCTGATGCTCCTATAACACCTGCGTCTGAGGAGTTTGTAGCCCTTTACAAAGCCGAATTCGGCAAAGCACCCAACACATTCGCGGCTTTGGGCTACGACTGTTACATGCTGGTACTTGATGCCATTGAAAGAGCAGGGGTAGTCGATCCTGTAGCAATACGGGATGCAATGGCAGAGACGAAGGAGTTCATGGGAGCTACCGGTATCATTACCCTTGACGAAAACGGTGACGCCACAAAGAGCGCAGTTGTGCTCCAGGTGCAAGACGGAGAATTCAAGCTGGTCGACGTTGTGCACCCGCGTTAGTTCATAATCCATCACGTATATAGCTTACTTTCCGGTGCTTCTGAGGCTCATCTCATATAAATGCCTATAGACGGTAACTACTGGAAAATTCCTTGGTAAGCAAGGATCTAAAGCTTCCCTGGGGGCTTTGCCCCCAGGGAACGACTTGTTTGTTCTGTGTCCGATTGGAGGCTGGAGACGGTGACACTGGAAATATTTATGCAGAACATTGCTAACGGGATTACCTTAGGAAGCCTCTACGCTCTCTTAGCCATTGGATATACAATGGTATACGGTATCCTGAGACTGATTAATTTCGCCCACGGCGAAATCTTTATGGTAAGCACATACTTCGCCTTTTACGGCATAGCCATTTTTGCCCTCCCTTGGCAGGTCTCCTTTGTCCTGACGATTATCCTCACTGCAGTTATGGGAGTGATAATCGAGCGGGCAGCTTACAGGCCGCTTAGGAACGCGCCGCGCATATCAGCGCTGATTTCCGCGATCGGAGTATCGTTCCTCATGTCAAACCTGGGCTTGGTGATATTCGGAGGGAGGCCGAAGACATTCTTCCGGCCTCAGTTCTTTCAGATTCCCATTCAGTTGGGTAGTGTCAGGGTAGTGGCGCTTTTCTTCATAATCCCTGTACTGACCGTAGTCCTTCTTGCTATACTCAACTACATCGTATACAAGACGAAGATAGGCCTTGCTATGCGGGCTGCTCAGTGGGATTTTGACGTGGCACGGCTGATGGGCGTTGAAGTTGACCGGGCGATTTCAGTGACTTTTGCCATTGGTTCAGCTCTTGCAGCCATTGGCGGTATCATGTGGGGACTTCGCTTTGTTGAGATCAATCCCAATATGGGGCTGTTTCCGGGGCTGAAGTGTTTTATAGCCGCTGTATTCGGCGGCATTGGCAATATAGCCGGAGCGGTTCTAGGCGGTTTCCTTCTTGGCTTCGGAGAGATTATGCTTGTAGCTTTCCTGCCGGGGTTAGCAGGGTACCGCGATGCTTTCGCTTTCATTTTGCTGATTTTAATGCTTCTGTTTAGGCCCACAGGCCTACTGGGTGAGAAGCAAAGGGTGAGAACATAATGACCGGAAACCAAAGTAACAACTTTATGAGAAAAGCTGTACTTGCAGTAGCAGGGCTTGTCCTGTTTTACTTGTGTCTTTACTGGATTAATACCCAATGGGATGCATATAAGGTTCGTATTCTGAATCTCTGTGCCATCTATATCGGTATTACCCTTGGGCTTAACCTGTGCAACGGGTTTGCAGGCCAGTTTTCACTGGGGATTGCCGGATTTATGGCTGTAGGTGCATATACG
>FIZM01000067.1:521-4616 GCA_900019985.1 uncultured Clostridia bacterium | reverse complement strand
GGATTCGCTGAAATCATCCGTGTGGTGTTTACAAACACTACACACATTACCAACGGAGCACTGGGACTTAAGGGGATTCCTCCCCATACCAACCTCTACTGGAGTTGGACTTTCGCCTTGCTCTGTGTCTTTGTAATGGTGAGGCTCACCAACTCCAGCTACGGACGGGCGCTGAAAGCCATTCGCGATGACGAGGTTGCTGCCGAGGCTATGGGTGTGAACCTCTTTTACCATAAGTGCCTTGCTTTTGTGGTCTCAGCAACCATGGCAGGTATCGGCGGGGGGTTGCTTGGGAATCTCATAACTACCATAGACCCGAACATGTTCCGTTTCCCGCTCACTTTTACAGTGTTGATGATGGCGGTGCTGGGTGGTTTAGGCAGTATTACAGGCAGTGTGATCTCGGCTACGGTGATCACCATTGCCATGGAAGCCCTGAGGGTTCTGGAGGAACCCAGAGTTGTTCTGGGGATATTCCTGCCCGGAATCCCGGGAATGCGTATGGTAGTGTTCTCTATTGCTCTGATGTTGGTCATCTTGTTCTATCCCAAGGGATTCATGGGTGACAGGGAGCTTGGTTTGGACTCTTTCAGAAATCTTGCGGCAAGATTTCGCCGTACATTCTCACATAAGCAGGTGTAAGTAGGCTATGTCTAAGAACAACGATTCTGTACTTGTCTGCGAGAATATAGGAATGCAATTCGGAGGCCTTGCTGCCGTCCGTAACTTCGATATATCCATTCCCAATCGGGCACTCTACGGCTTGATCGGCCCGAACGGAGCAGGTAAGACCACAGTGTTCAACATTATATCCGGGGTCTTGAGCCCGACTGCAGGCAGGGTCAAGCTGTTCGGAGAAGATATCACAGGGCTTACTCCTGATGAGATCGCAAAGCGCGGTGTCGCCCGTACCTTCCAGAATATCAGGCTGTTTCGCGACCTTACAGTCCTTGACAACGTGCTGGTTGGGCACCACCTCAGGCGCAAGGCGACCCTTGGAGAGGCATTGCTTGCTCTTCCGAGATACCGGAAGGAAGAATCGGGCATGATGCACACGTCTCGTGAGTTGCTGGAGGCAGTAGGCTTGAAAGATGTGGCACACTACCGGGCCAGTGCACTCCCGTACGGACAGCAGCGCAGGCTTGAGATTGCCCGTGCCCTGGCTACAAAGCCGAAGGTCCTTCTCTTGGATGAGCCTGCAGCAGGGATGAACCCTGCAGAGACCGAGCAGCTGATGCAGCTTATCCTCGACATACGTGACAGATTCAACCTTTCCATACTCTTGATTGAGCATGAAATGAAGGTAGTGATGAATATCTGCGAACACATAACTGTGCTGGATCACGGTGAGATCATTGCAGAAGGCACTCCTTCTGAGATCCAGTCTAACGAAAGGGTAATCAAGGCCTATCTGGGGGGCGGAACAATTGCTCGACATTAAAGACATTCATGTCTACTATGACGGGATTCACGCAATTAAAGGGGTTTCTATGACTGTGCCTCAAGGATCCCTGGTTACGCTTGTAGGCTCCAACGGAGCAGGGAAGACGACTTTGCTGAGGACAATCTGCGGGCTAAAAAAGCCTTCACAGGGTAGTATAAATTTCAAAGGCGAAAACCTTCTGGATAAGAGCGCCACAGGGATTGTCCAGATGGGAATCAGCATGGTGCCTGAAGGCAGGCAGATATTTCCTGATCTTACGGTTTTGGAAAACCTTCATTTAGGCGCATTCAGAAGGAACGATACAGACGGGATCAAGCGCGACATGGACTGGGTATTCCAGCTGTTTCCAAGGTTGAAAGAACGTATTCACCAGAAGGGCGGGACCTTATCCGGCGGCGAGCAGCAGATGCTTGCTATCGGAAGAGGGCTTATGTCACGGCCTTCCCTTCTCCTGCTGGATGAGCCTTCCCTTGGACTTGCTCCCATCTTAGTGGAAGAGGTTTTCAGCATCATCCAGGAGATCCACTCTCAGGGTGTGACGCTCCTATTGATAGAACAGAATGCTCATGCTGCTCTCAGCATTGCTGATTACGGATACGTAATGGAATCAGGGGCTATTGCCTTGGAAGGAAAAGGACAAGACCTCTTGTACGACGAAGCGGTAAGACGCGCTTACCTTGGAGGAGAAGCTGTCAAGTAGCTTGGAGGCTGCCTGTCAAGTTGGAGTCTGCAAGAGATCCACGAAAAAGGCAGATAAGTTTTCGAAACGAGGTAAGGGGGATACCGTCAACCACATATGGGGCCTTTGGTCTGTACGCATACCCGGCTAAGTTCATTCCGCAGGTGGTTGCATATGCCCTTGATGAATATGCTGATCCCGGGATGACTGTGTTCGATCCTTTTGCAGGGTATGGCACTACAGGTGTGGTAGCCGGAATCCGGGGACATGATTATGAGCTCTGGGATTTGAACCCCCTTCTTGAGGTTTTGCATAAGGTTGCCACGATGAAGCAGCCTCGCCAGGATGTAGACAGGTTGATCACAGAGATGAGATACTCCTGTCACGAGTTTATTCCTGACTGGCCCAACCGCACCTACTGGTTTCCCGAAGAATTCCTGCCGTTCCTGTATAGGGCATGGGGTTTCTATCACTCGCTGGAAGATGAGGAAGCGAAGCTGCTCTTAACAATACCTCTACTCAAGGTTACCCGCTTCTTTTCCCTGGATGATTTATACCGTCAGAAGCTTTCCAGGTCTCCGAGGTCCAGGAAAAGGTTAGACCGGTTGCTAAGAGGCAACTGGCAAGAGAGGTTTTACGAGAAAGTCAGAGACGAGGCGTACGCCGTTGTCAGAGGGATAGCGGAGCATCACGGGCTGTCTCCCAAGCCGGTACGGCGTACAGTCAGAGCCGGCATTGACACTCTAACGCTGGACCTTGCGAAAGATATGGATATACTTATCACTTCACCACCGTACCTTCAGGCGCAAGAATACATACGTCATGCCAAGATGGACCTATTTTGGCTTGGTTACCCCCAAGCTGTGATCCGAGACTTGAATAAAAAAGAAATCCCGTACAGGGATGTTGAGCCTTGTGAAGTCCAGTCAGATACGTACTACAGGATTAGAAGGCAGATAGAAGAGGAACACTTGCTGGGAACCTTCGACGCGTATTTCTGGGGGATCCTTGGCGCCCTAACCCGTCTACAAAGGAAAATATCTTCATACCTGTTTCTCGTCGTAGGCCAGGCTACGTTAAGAGGGCGCCCTGTGCCGATCGATGACATCTTCCGCCAGCACTTCACTGCGCTGGGATGGACTCATGAGATCACCCTGGTCGACACAATAGTAACCCGCAGAATGTTTTTTTACGATAATAACCCGGCTACCGGGTTGAAGGACAAGAGGATGCGTACTGAAAGTCTGGTAGTGCTGAAAAAAACTATCCCTCATAGAGTCCGAATGTCCTGCTTACATCCATAACAAAGACTATACCTGTATTAGGCTTGTGGACATCCAGCTTATCCCTTATAGCGTCTACAATCCCGGTTGTCTTGGATACTTGTGACAGAATAAGGACTATGACTTTTTCCGGTTCAATTTCTATATTGAACAGGGCTGCTTTTTCCTGAGATCCTGCTCCCCGTCCGTGTATTACAGTACCTCCTGTAGACCCTGCTGCTTCCGCTGCATCCAAGATATCATCCAACCTGTCTTTGTTTGCAACGACAAATATAGCTTCATACTTCATATTATCCGCACCTTTCTCATGGGAGCTTGATGCAGCTTTTTCTTTGTCACAGCCTATGAAGTATTTCAAAGGCATGGAGAAAGCAATGCCATGATGCTGTTTCCCCAGGGCAAACTCAGAAGATGCCCTCTCATAAAACGTATCTTCCGCTTCCTTATCGATAATTGCAAGGAATATCTCTTTTCTCGTTTCCGTGATACCCAGTATATTCAGCCATTCACTTTTTATCGTCCCTTTACCCAGTAGAACGGTTTCGCATTGTGCCCCGATCTGCTTAGAAAGCTTAAGCATTTTGCTTCCTTTACCGTACTCCAATATGCAGCAGAATAATACCGGGCCAACACTATCAGCTTTCATATGAGTATTGAGCCTCCCTCTTGGCTTCCCTCTCGGCCTTCCG
>FIZM01000067.1:316-455 GCA_900019985.1 uncultured Clostridia bacterium | reverse complement strand
GCAGCGCCCTGTGCAAATGCTAATACAAAGGTTGCTGTCATGGGCCCTGATGCAACTCCCCCAGAATCATACGCTATGCCCACAAATATCGGCGGCACTCTGAACGACAAAAACGCAGCAAATGCAAATCCCGGAAGTA
>FIZM01000067.1:146-244 GCA_900019985.1 uncultured Clostridia bacterium | reverse complement strand
AGAACAGGCAGTAACCATGGGTGGTTAAGAGCTATCCCTTCGCCCATTACCCTTCCGACTTCCATAAAACCGGCATTTACTCCTGTTAAGAACAGAGT
>FIZM01000067.1:0-124 GCA_900019985.1 uncultured Clostridia bacterium | reverse complement strand
GAATAGTGAGTACGTGTACGGCCGGTTCTGCCAACACAACAACCATACCGAGGAAGAAGCCTAGAACAGGCAGTAACCATGGGTGGTTAAGAGCTATCCCTTCGCCCATTACCCTTCCGACTTC
>FIZM01000066.1 GCA_900019985.1 uncultured Clostridia bacterium | reverse complement strand
GTATACGAAGGCGTAGATCTGACGGCAGCAGCCGAGTACGGAATGGCCAAAGACCTGCTTTACGAGGCCACACCTTGGAGCAAGGCTATCGTCAGTGCCGGTCTCGGTGCGAAGATCACACCGAAGCTGTCTGTTGACATTGACGGCGAGTACCAGAGACTAGATAGGTTCTACCTGCCAAAGGACGGGGACCAATACGTACGTTACGGAGGCCCAGATGGTCCTTATGTTCCTGTCACCAACCTAATCGGTGAGATCAACTGGAACTACGACATCACAACAAACACAGTGCTGAAACTCGGTGCTAAAGTCATCAAGTCCGACGTAGACGATAACCCAGACAACAGCTACATAGCCCGAGTAGTCACCGGCTCACTGAAGGTCACCTTCTAGTTGAGGTTAGGACCTATACCCCGGGGGATGACCCCCGGGGTTTCGTTTTTTGTGGGCCTTTATATTCTTCGGTGCACATGATAGACCTTGCTGTACATCTGACAATTTGTTGTTTTCCTGTATTGCATTAACAGTTGATTCTTCTTCAAGGATCGGTTGGGTTTTCAATGACAGGGTCATCCCAGGCCTCGCTATGGTATAATATTACTGCAAACGATTATGTTCACATTATTGGCTCATATCTTCCCGGATTGCTTGCAGGAGCGCATTTTAGAAGAGCGTGGGAAGGGGAACGCATGAATTCTCGGCAGCCTTCAAAGGAAGTCATAGTAGCCGTAGACCCGGGGAGGGAAAAGTGCGGAGTAGCGGTGGTTGCAAGTGACCTGGAACTGATTCTGAAAGAAATCGTTTCTAGGGATGAGGCAGTAAACAGGGTACTTGAGCTTGCAGAAAAGCACGGAGCAAGGAAAGTTGTTCTCGGAGACAGGACCGGTTCCAGGGGATTTGCAAGCGAGATTCAACAGGAACACCCGCCGTTTGAAATTATCTTCATAGATGAGCATAGGAGTAGTATGGAGGGGCGAAGGAGATACCTTCTGGATCACCCGCTTCCCGGACTGGGGCGGCTAATCCCTTTGTCCTTAAGGGCGCCAAAGGAGCCTTTTGATGATTACGTTGCAGTAGTCCTTGCTGAAAGATATTTCCAACGCGTCAAAAGATAGGGTTTTGGGAGGGATTATTGGCGCGTATAGAGAATATTATTCGGTACAGATGCGATTACAATAACGACTTTAGCTGGTGGAGAGTGATAAAGCAGTTGAGACTGCATAGGCGTAAGGCAAGACTCCATATACCGGTTTCCAGGGGATACCGGCAGCCACTGGTTAAGTGGATGTCTTTTGTGTCTCTTATAGTCTTTTGTGCTGTTTTCGCCTTACACGGGATTAGTGCAGCCGCCGCCAGCCCGTTCAGTAATGTCGAGAAAACTCATTGGTCATATGGGGCTCTTGCTGAATTCGCAGAGGCAGGCCTGATAGAAGGGTATTCAACGGAATCATTCACCGGAGATCGGCTGCTCACCAGGTACGAAATGGCGTGGGCCATCTCCCGGATTAGGCCTATCTCACTTTCCCTCCGTCAACTGGAACTACTGATGGGCTTGAGAGAAGAGTTCCAAGTGGAGCTTGCACTTGTGGCAGGGACAGATACTTACATATCATCTGCAGGCTCCGACCTAAACGAGCTTTCAGCTTCGGGACTTGGCCTTAGAGGTAAACCTGCGATTGTGTCAATATCTACCGGTCCCAATCCCGAAACTATCAGCGGGGGAAAGACCCTTTCAGAGATACTGGGCGCAGAACCTGACGATTCCCAAGGCATTTCTCCAGGCAGCTCTTCAAAGACAATCAGGATCCCGTTGGACGTAGGGGCGCAGGCTGAGCTTTCACTTGGCGGGATGAGTGCAGGATTTGGGCAAGCCTCAGGCGAAGGGGAAGATGTCATCGCGAGGCTGGATCTGAAGTACGCCTTGAGCCAGCTTGCGATCTTTAGGGCCAGCTGTGAGCTGGCTAAAGATGGCGAAGAATCTGGAGACGGGGAGGTCAGTGCTGCACGGGCTACTGCTCTGTTAGGAATCGATTACAATTTCATTGTGTCTGATTCAGCGTTTGTGCAGGCAGGATACAGCTACTCCAGGACTGCAGACGTTCCGATCCCGAAAGGCGTGAGGCTTGGAACCTCAGGGAATCTCGAGCAAATAGGTGACGGTACATCCAAGTCCGCAAGCTTTTTCGGTGATTATTCCGTCCCCGGTCTGTCTCTTGACGCCAGGAAGCATATCGCCAGCTTAGGTGTGGGCTATACATTCGGTGGGACTGCGTCTGTGGTATTAGGATACAAGTTAATAGACTTTCATGAGCTGGATCCTGAGTCCCAGCTTCCAGAGGTCCACCGAACTAATGTCGCGACTGCGGAGTTAACCATAAGGTTCTAAGTAATGCGGTAGTGGCTAGGACTCCCGGTAGCTTGTATCTGCGGGCTATAAGTCCCGCATTTTGTATATTTTAATACGAAGTCAGGAGGAGGGCACAACAATGAGAAAACTCATTGCCACAATCACTATGGTTTCCGTGGTTTTATTGACAGCTCTAAGCCCTGCTTTTGCTCAAAGTGAAGCCTCAACTCTCTTAGAAAGCATTGAGAGCATTGAGATGCATCTCTATGGAGAGTATCTCCCCGGGGCCATCGTAGACCGGTTGGAACAGATCGAACGAGATGTGTTCGGACAAGTCGAATCAGGCTCTGTCGTAGACAGGATAAACCGGATTCGCCAAGCTGCAGGCGGCTCCTTCGGCACGAAGGTCTCCGTTGCATACAAGCTTGCGGCTGTTGAGTGGTTCCTGAAGAGAAGGGTTGCATCTGAACCTGTTATGACAAAGCTGGAGAAGCTTGAAACCCTTGTACTGGGGCAGCCAGGGGAAGGGGCAATGTCATCCCGGGTAGACAATCTCCTTGCTCTCTGCTTGCCTGACGGGACCCTTAAAACACAGGATGTAACGGTCGAAGGCGGCCAGCCTGTGATGATAAGGCTCCTTAAGAAGCTTGACTCAAGTTCCACTCAGAAAGGGCAGCGAGTGGAGATTGAGATTGCAAGAGACGTACTTATCGAAAACCACCTTGTCGTTCCCAAAGGTGCAAGGACTTTCGGAATAGTCACAGATGTGACTCCCGCAGGAAGGCTTGGCAGGGACGGAAAGATCACCCTGGAGTTGCAGGGAATCAAAGCGCTGGACGGGACTATCGTGCCGCTGGTCTTCGATGAGAAGACAAAAGAACTCAATGAGTCATTGCAATGGGCGATTGGTGCAGGACTTGCAGGCTTTATCGTCTTTGGGCCTGTCGGTGCACTGGGTGCTGTGTTTGTCCACGGTAAAGATGCGGTAATCCCTGAAGGCGCCGAGTTTTACGTGGCTGCAGGGTCAGATGTAAAGGTCCACGGGATGACCCTTCCTGTAGATGTGGTGGTTGAGATTACGAAAGATATGCCGCTCGTAGAAATAAAGCCGTGAAAATAAGGGAACGTTAGACTGGAACTAATCAACCGGTGCTAGGTTCGAGAGGTGGATACATGCAGAGAGACAGAAGGCTTTTTGGGCCTTCGCGTAAATGCCGTTTAGTGCCTTCTGTAGTTCTAATAGTGCTTTTGATAGGTTTGTGGGCGGCGTTGGGTTTTGTTACACTCCCGGCCTACGCCGCCGAGGGGCTTGCCGTCGAGAACAGCGGTATCGTGATAGAAGCTGATATTACAGAGTATAGATTCGAGTCAGGCGAAGTTGTGGTATCCGCTGAAGGAAACGCTAGGGTATCTTACGGAGATTTCTCTGTGTCAGCTGATTACATACATGTCCAAGTCGAACCCGGCGAAATGCTTGCCGGAGGAGAAGTGGTTGCGCGCGAAGGGTCGAAGATCGTCCGGTGCGATCTGTTTCTTTACAACATCTACACCGGAGAAGGCAAGGTCCTGGAGCCTGATGCAGAGATATCAGGTCTATTTGTGCGCGGGAGTGAGATGAAGCTTTCTCCCGGTGTTCTGACTCTGAGCAACACCCATATCACCGGTTGTGAGCTGGTTGATCCGTGTTATCGCGTTACCTCAAAGAAACTTATAATCTACCCTGATGACCGCGTTTTGGCAGAGTGGCCTGTTCTTTGGCTTGACAGGATCCCGGTTATGGTCCTACCGAGGCTGACGCTTCCTTTGGAAGGAGACAGGATTGCCTTTCTCGACGGAGCCGGAGTTCCTATCCCGAAGTTCAGTTATGACTCGTCTGACGGCTTTTTGGTGGGATTTACGTATCTTGATAAGGTAAACGATTGGGCTAGAATCAGATATGAAGCAGCATACGCTTCTAAGCATCGAGGAATCACGTTAAGCGCACAGGCAGATCTTACATTGGGGCAAGGAAGGACCGGGATAATAAAGGGAGATTATACCTCCTGGAAAGGCTTTTCCGCTTCCTTTGATTATAGTACCCCTCTCTTAGACTCTCTGGCCCTTGATGCACGTTTCAGGTATGTTCCTGATGATACGGGCGCTGACTCAAGCAGGTGGCAGGGCTTCCGGCCCGGGGCTGTTGACGGAAGATTGGCCCTCCGGTCTACCGGCGATTGGCCTGTCAGCGTAAAGCTGACAGCAGGCAAAGAAATCGTCCAAGGAGGAGACTTGTACCGCATTCCCGAGCTTGAGGTATCACTGAAATCTATTTCTCTGCCAGGGAAGATAGGATCTGTCACTCTTTCAGGCGGTTTTGGACGGTTTCAGGAGACTTCTCGCTCTCTGGAGGCGAATAGACATCACTTGGCTTTATCTTTTTCATCGTCAACGATTCGTTTTGCTCCCGGAATAACGGGAAGCTTGTCTCTTAGTGCACGGCAGGCTTGGTATGAAACCGGAGATACCATGAGTTCACTCTACCTTGGCACCGGCGTAAAGGCAAGCCTCGGTGAACAAGAGGCTTTCGGAGAAATCGTTCCTCGACTTACGGCAGGGGTGAGCTATGACTTCAGAGCGGTTGAGGGGGGGAGCCCCTTTAGCTTTGATAGCTTAAGCCCGGTGAACAAAGCCTCTGCAAGGTTGGACTATCGGATTTCAGAAGGCTTGAGCGTAGGCGTTTCCACATCCTACGATTTTCGGAAGCAAGCCATTGATGACGTGGGATTTCTTCTCATGCGGCATAACCACTGCTATGATATCCAAGCTACCTGGAATGCAAAGGAAAAGGCGTTTGGGTTTGAAGTGAAATTTACAAGGTAGTTCACAAGGTATTCGCAAAGTTTTTCTGATGCGGTTCAGATGTTGCTGGGGAGGGGAGATTTATGAATGTGCTTGTTGCCGGAGGGGCCGGCTACATAGGAAGCCATGTGGTTCGGGAGCTTCAGGATGCCGGTCATTCCGTTATAGTTTATGACAGTCTGGAGCATGGCCATGCTCAGGCAGTAGCAGGTTGTGAGCTCATCATCGGCGATATTGGGGATCCTGTTGCTTTAGGTTCGGTGCTTACTCAATACAAACCCGATGTAGTCATGAATTTCGCAGCCTACACATCAGTCGCTGAATCCATGTCTGATCCCTCTAAATATTACCGAAACAATGTCACCAAGACCCTGGTTCTCCTTGATTCAATGGTCCATCACGGAATCCGTAACATAGTGTTTTCTTCTTCCGCTGCTGTCTATGGAGAACCTCGGGAAGTCCCTGTAGATGAAGGTGCAAGGTGCGCGCCGACGAACGTGTACGGCGAGACAAAGCTGATGGTAGAGATGATGCTAGCTGCCTACGAGCGGGCGTATGGCCTCAACTACGTATCTCTTCGCTATTTTAACGCTGCAGGCGCCCATCCCTCCGGTGATATAGGGGAAGACCATGACCCTGAGACCCAGTTGATCCCGTTGGTGCTCATGACTGCACTTGGGCTTAGACCGGCGCTTGAGGTGTTCGGCCAGGATTATGATACACCTGACGGGACGTGTGTCAGGGATTATATCCACGTTTCAGACCTTGCATCTGCCCATATTCTTGCTGCAGAGGCGCTGATGGAAGGTATGGGTTCGCGCACTTACAACTTAGGCAACGGTCAGGGATACACCGTTCGCCAGGTGATAGAGACCGCACGACGTGTAACAGGCCGCGAGATTCCTTCGGTAGATGCCCCGAGACGTCCGGGGGACCCTGCAATCCTTGTGGCGAGTTCAGACAAGATAAGGAACGAACTAGGGTGGACACCGAGATTCCCTAGTTTAGAGGACATAATCGGAACAGCTTGGGAGTGGCACAGAGGTCACCCAAATGGCTATGGTAGTTGAGCTTGTAGCAGGAGAGTCGG
>FIZM01000065.1:11784-12278 GCA_900019985.1 uncultured Clostridia bacterium | reverse complement strand
GGATAATTGCTTAATAGGATCGCTGCTTGTAGGGTACGCCCTCTAAACTTAAGATAGGACTCAAACCGGACACGCGGTGAGCCAAACCGTTAACATGCTTTATCCGTGCACATGCTGTGCCGGTAGACACGCTACGCCGACGCATGAGAGGTGAAACCCTGAATGCTAAGGAACGCAACACTGGTTGCTCCACTTGTCGCATGGACGATTGCTCAAGTACTCAAGTTTGTAATAGATGGAATATCAAAAGGTAGGGCTGACTTTCGACGACTGGTAAATCCGGGGGGAATGCCCAGCTCCCACTCGACACTTGTGTCATGCATGTCAGTGATGATAGGAAGGATTTATGGCTGGGATTCACCTCTCTTTGCTATGGCTGCCGTGCTTTCCCTCATAGTCCTGTATGATGCTGCAGGCATCAGGAGAGCCGCAGGCAAACAGGCGCAAGTCATCAACCGCATAGTGGAGGACATATACAAGAAACGCAAGGTGCC
>FIZM01000065.1:0-11751 GCA_900019985.1 uncultured Clostridia bacterium | reverse complement strand
AGTCTGCTTTTTCAGGAGTTCGCTTTTTGTCAACTGTTAAGCCCCAACCTCTGCTACCCCATAAGATACCGGTTTCGTTTGTATATGCACCGGGCACACTGCACGTTCCACATGTGTATATATAGCAAAGGCAGACTCTTGTGAAAATAGGAGGGGATCCCCTTGTCCCGGCTCAGACGGCTCCTTACACTAGCCCTCTTAAGTCCCATTTTCCCCGCATTTTTATGGGGGCCTTTCACCCATACGCACATTAACAGGAAAGCCTTGCAGAAAGCCAAGAAGCTTATGGAAAGCGGTGACGACACAATCAACAAGCCGCTCGTCAACATGCTCACTTCATCAAAGAGAGTCCAAGAATCATATGCACTCGCCGCCAACGGTGCTGATGCCATATCCAGCTACCATACGTTAAATAACTTTACGGCCTACGACTATACCCATAATTCAATTCCTGACAACGCGAAAGGCCTTCCGAATTTCGGCTACACCCTGGTAGATACCTGGCACAAGATGCCTGAATCAGCATGGAGTTCTCCTGATGCGAGGCTCCTCGACCTGGCTATTGCCTGCGGTTGGCTGTCTCATCAAGTAGCGGACTGGTACGCGCATTATGCATGTATAGACGGAGACGGCAACCTATGTGACCCGGAAGATGCCATAGCTGACGAAGTTTTTCGGTTTTCCGGATACTCCGATTCTCATAGAGTGATCGGGCACGATTATCCCGTGCCTCATCTTCGCCGCTATAACCTGGCTGACCATGGTTTGGCTGAATTTCTGGTAGATACGATAATCGTCGCCTCCCCCGACGGGCCGCAATTGCGCAATCTCTCCCTTCCCAACCTCTCGACTTTGAAAAACGGCTCCAATATTATCAGCACCGCATCTTTGGATTTCGGAGGGGCTGTTAAACTTCCCGAGGACCATGTCCCTATCTTGTGGCAAAACATGAACTTGATACTCCTGGGAATGTCCATCTTGCAGAAGCTGATATACCTGCGCAAGCCCAACTTCCACCGTGAAGCCGAACAGGTGGTCACCACGAAATATGTGGATCTTTCCATAGATCGCGTTGTAGATAAGGTCTTTAGAAAGAGTTTTGACGAAATGGCTGAGCTGGCAAGGTTCGGTAGGAAAATCCGCTCCCGGAACATGCCTATTGAACCATTAGACTCTAAGATCCAAAAGTATCCTGGCACTGTAATATTCAAGATAGCGCACTCCCTCGCGTCCTCTATGTCTCTTCCCGGCGGAAGTATCAGCCAAGCAACGTTCAATCGCACCCTAGCCATGATCGACAACCCTCTGGTGGCCTTTGAAAAAGCTCCTGTAATCGGCCCTTTAATGCGCTCACAATCCATAAGAAAAATCTTGTGGAACAAGGTAGGAAAACCGTCCCTTGAAACCCTGATCACCGAATCCCTTGACAGCCTCGGAGGTCCTGACAAAGGTGTGCGAATACCTACAAGAGATGCACTCCTTGTCCTAGCCAATGCAGTGCTGCTAAAAGGAAGATCTTTAGAAAAGGCCCGACAGGACCTTGCATTGTCGCTGAAGCCTGTCATAACGGTGGTAAACTACGATGGGACAGCACTGGCTTCAGGTGCGGAATTGCCGACACAAAAAGAGCTCCTGGACATGGTGTTCAGACGACGAATGCTTATCTTCAGGCTCATACCGGCAGTCTCCAAACTGCGAGGCTTGCGTCATGCAGAGGAGAAATCTCTGGACATATCTTCGGTAAGGGTACGGTTCAACGGTTTTTCAATAACAGAATATCCGGAGTTCGCAGAAGCAGAGGCAACTTACGAGAACGACAGCATAACCTCACCTGTGCTGGTTAAGGTCTCTTTTAAGTCCGGCTTCAGGCCAGGCAGGTACGACATCTTCGTTGACGTGCATGACAAGGCCGGCGTGGGAGCTGAGTATCTCTACTGGGAGGTGGATCTCAGCTGATAGCTCGCGCCCGTCACTAATGCTGGTTAGGATCTCTTTTGAGTCCGGCTTCAGGCAGGCAGGTACGATATCCTCGTTGCGGTACATGACAAGACCGGCGTGGAAGCTGAGCACCTCTACTGGCAGGCAGATCCCAGCTGATAGCTAGCGTTCGTCAAACGCGATGTTAGTTGAAAAAAATATCACGATGAGCATCTTCTGAGCAAATTAAGGCAAAGCCGGCCTAAGTTGTGGCCTGCTAATACCGGATGCACCCCGGCTCAGTTGGAATCTGTATGTCGCTCTATTGTAATGGACACTCGGGTAATACCCCAACAGCCTCACACTGTCACCCTGGATCGGCTGAAGCCTGCATATCGCACTACTGTAATGCACATTTGGGTAATACGTCAACATGCTATCGCTCTCACGTCCGCTCCGTTGAAGCCAGCATATCGCACTATTATAGTGCGCGCTTAGGCAATAACCCAACGTGCTCATACTCTCCCACGATTTGTTGCATATATGCGACAAATCGCACCATTAGATGTAAAATACATTTGAGTGCAACGATGACGAGTATAAACAAGGATAAAGAACAAGAAACCGTCAGAACGAGGTGTTATGAGTTGCCGACCATTACAGATGTACCGGGCGTGCTTGTTGGACATGCAGAGGACAGAGAGGGGCTTACCGGCTGCACTGCTGTTTTAGTCACCGATGGTGCAGTGGCAGGAGTTGATGTAAGAGGATCAGCCCCCGGCACGAGAGAAACGGATCTTATGAAACCCTGCAACCTGGTGGAGAAAGTCCACGCCATTGTGTTGGCAGGAGGCAGCGCATATGGCCTGGACGCTGCATGTGGAGCTATGAGGTTTCTGGAGGAAAAAGGTGTGGGATTTGACACCGGTTTCGGTATAGTCCCTATTGTAGGCGCAGCGGTGATTTTCGATCTGGATGTTGGGAATCCGAAGCTGCGGCCTGATTCTGAAATGGGCTACTTAGCATGTAAGAACGCCTCTTCTTCAGTGCCTAGAGAAGGCAATGCCGGAGCCGGTCTCGGTGCAACTGTAGGCAAGCTTTACGGTCAGAGGTTTGCCATGAAAGGCGGATTGGGGAGCTGGTCAATAAAACTAGGCGCAGGAAAAGACCCGGAAGGCAACGAGGTTTCCGTTATTGTTGGGGCAATAGTCGTCGTAAATGCCCTGGGAAATATCATTGACCCGAAATCAGGAGAAGTGATTGCAGGTGCATACGACAGAGACAGAGGAGAGTTCATCTCCCTGACCTATGGTGATTTCCAGGGCTTCTCAGGCAACACCACTATAGGCGTTGTAGCCACAAACGCTGTCCTCTCCAAAGAAGGAGCAAATAAAGTTGCCCAGATGGCCCACAATGGCTTAGCCCGGGTGATACGGCCTGTGCACACAATGTACGATGGAGACACTGTTTTTGCTCTCTCAACGGGACAAGTAGCATTCACCGGAGATAAGGCAAAAGATATCTCTTTGATTGGAGAAGCAGCTGCATCTGCCATAGAAGTCGCAGTCGTACGGGCTGTTAAGAACGCGGACGAATTAGCCTCAATTCCTGCTGCAAGCAGTATTATGGATTCCTAATGTAAACAGCTCGATTCCAACCCTCCCGTCCGAAGCGACAGCCTGGGGTGGTCGAAAAACAACCACCGAAACGCTCTTTAGTGGCAGCTTTTCTACCACAGTTTTGGGCGCTTGCTCGTAAATGGTAGATTCTCGCCCACCAGAACGCTCAAAGGTGGAAGGTTTTCTACCATGATCAGGTGCTAGGGTGGTAGGATATCGACCACCACGCCTCCCATAATCTGGTAATTTGCGGTTTAGTGGTCGAAACTCACCCACATTTTCTGAAAAAGTGGGCGAAAAACTGCCACGTTTTTAAAAAAAGTGGTAGAGAATCTACCACCTAAGCCCCAAAAAGCTCCGAAAACCGGGCCGCAACCTGAAAACGTGGTCGAATCTCTACCACCTGAGCCGGTTTGGGTGGTTCAGAATCGCCCATTTATGAACGTTTGCTCGAAAAAATCCAAAAGTGTGGTCGACATTGAACCACCTCTTCAAGGAAAGGTGGTTGAAACCGAACCATTTATGAGCGTTTGCTCGTAAAAACCGGGAAGCGGGCTAAATCAGTTCAGCATTTCGAGAAAATGTGGTCGGAAACAGGCTCGGTTACCTTGCCTTAGCTCATCAAGCCCGGTTCTCAGAAGCTATGGCCTTCGTTAATAGGTGCAGTTACGATTACATAGGTCCAGTTGAGATTACAGATGAGAGAAATCGTGTACTGTGTGAAAGCTACATAGCAACACCTCTCCCTAGGATCAGATAGTAGAAGGATTGCTAGCGTATAAACGAGAGTATACAATATAGTAGGGTATATATCAGAGAGAAACACATGCAGGAAGCGTGGTTCGTAACTTCGTAACAAGGATACATGTAGAATCCTGATCCTTACCAGGACCGGAATTCTGCACAGGTACACCTGTTACCCGGCGTTTCTCTCAAACTTACAACGTCCGGCACTCTGATAGGGACTGTCAGTAGGCGGCTTTTTTCAAGAAGGCTGTTTTGCGAAGAGTCGTAACCGAGCAAGACCGCACTTTTGGAAAAGCTGCCGCAAGAAGAGCCTCAGAGCACTCAAAGCGCTCAAAGCACTGAGAGCATTCGGAGCACTCAGAGCACTCGGAGCACTCTTGGATCAGCGGCTCTAAAGGGCTGTCCCGGAAAGAGGCTGGAACGGAGGTGTCGTAAGGTGAAACTAAATACGAAACAGATTGTTATCTCCGGTTTGTTGGTAGCTCTGGCGCTCGTCCTCGGAGTTACAGGGCTCGGATTCGTTCCGGTGCCTACCCCGGCAGGTGCCGCAACCCTCATGCATCTTCCAGTGGAACTCGCAGGAATATTACAAGGGCCTGTTGTCGGATCATTCGTTGGGCTGATCTTCGGCCTCTTCACTCTCAGATTCTTGCCGGATCCACGTGTCGTCATACCTGCACGTCTCCTTATCGGAATAGTATCATACCTGGTATACGCAGGATGCGGTAAGAAGTCTTGGAGCATCCCCCTTGCCGCAATCGCGGGAAGCTTAACAAACACCGTGGGAACTCTTGGCCTGGCAGTTGTCTTTGGATATATCCCCTTCTCCGGTCCTGAAGGGGCCATCGGTATAGCGCTGCTCCAAGGGGTGCCGGAAGCGATCCTCGCTGCAGTTGTAATCACACCTGTAGCTATCGCAGTAAAGAGGCTGGAAGCAAATAGACCTCTGGCTTATCCCATCTACAAAGGCAAATAAACTGCAGTTGAGACTAAGCTTCAGCAACAGATCAGGAATGCAAATAGCCCCAAGGAGTGGAACACGAATGCCAACTGCAAAAAAGGCTAACCCTGCCGCACCTGGGATTCGACAGAATCCTCGCCTCGGATACGTGCTGGCTTTGGCAGCTGCCGTAATCTGGGGTACTCTCGGCATTTTCGCAAAACTCATATATGCCTACGGAATCGACCCTATAGTCGTGGTATCACTACGGTCTTCCCTGGCTTTCATAGCCTTACTTATATCCTTTGTTATCCTAAACCCCTCTCAACTCCGTATCGATATAAAAGATATCCCTTTCTTTTTGGCATTCGGTTTTATCGGGGTTACCCTTAATCACTTGTCATACTTCGAAGCATTAAAGCGCATATCAGCAACGACTGCAGTGATTATCCTTTACACAGCCCCTGCCTTTGTGGCTTTGGGAGCTTGCATGTTTTTTAGGGAACGCCTGACAAAGACGCAAATGATTGCCCTTATTATTGCTTTTGCCGGATGCTTCCTCGTTGCCGGTGGCTATGATAGGGAGCTTATCTCTTTGAATCCAGCAGGCATTCTTTTAGCGCTCTTAGCCGCCATTACTTATGCTTCCTACACATTACTCAGCAAATATGCTCTTTCGAAATACTCTTCATGGACAACGGTGCTTTACTCATTTGGGTTCGGCGGCTTCTTTTTGGTATGTTTTGCAGGCAAGAATCTCGCACAGGTCCTGGAGTTTTCTCCGACAGTATGGTTGTTAGTGCTTTGCATCGTATTCGGCCCGACGGTCGCTTCGTATGTTATGTACGTACTGGCTCTTCACCACATAAAGGCGGCTGACGCCGGGATCACCTGCATGGCCGAACCTGCTGCTGCCACCTTGCTTGCATTTCTGATTCTCGGCGAGACGCTGGCAGGCTGGCAGTTGGTAGGAGCTGCCCTTGTCCTCGCCGGAATATTTCTTATCCAGACGAAAAAGCCTGAAGACGAACCCTCCTGTAAAGAGGTCGCCTAGCGGGATCCGGCATCGCACTTCATTCAAAGGCACAAGGAGATTTTGCATAGAAATCAGCATGGCTCCGAGGCTGTCCTCGGAACCATTAATGTCCCGGCTATGAGCATTTCTAAGTCTTCTGTATCCCGGTCTCGTGGATTCTCTTAAGCCCCCAGTATCGCTTTGAGATCTTCCTCCGGTGTGCTGATAGGCATAATACCGAACTTCTCCACAAGAACCTCAAGTACGTTGGGCGTAACGAACGCGGGCAAAGTAGGCCCGAGTCGGATATTCTTAATACCCAAGTACAGCAGAGATAGGAGTATAGCTACAGCTTTCTGCTCATACCAGGACAGAATCAGTGAAAGAGGCAGACTGTTTACGTCAGTTCCCAGCTTCTCCGCAAGAGAAACGGCCAACTGCACTGCTGAGAAAGCGTCGTTGCACTGACCGACGTCGAGCAGCCTCGGAATGCCGTCGATTTCACCGAATTCAAGGTCATTGAATCTGTATTTTCCGCAAGCGAGCGTTAGGATAATGCAATCCTCAGGAACTGCCTTGGCAAGCTCTGTGTAGTAATTACGTCCGGGTTTTGCGCCATCGCAACCTCCAATCAAGAATACATGGCGGAGCTTGCCTTCCTTTACAAGGTCGACGACCTTATCTTGAGCTCCGAGAAGCGATGCCCGGCCAAACCCTACGATCATCGTTTTCTCAGGCTCATCTTCAGCAAATCCCTCTGCTGCCAGAGCAGCTTCAATCACAGGAGTAAAGTCTTTGTCTTTGATGTGACGAACACCGGGCCATGCTACGAGCCCTGTTGTGAAAATCCTGTCCTTGTAGGAGTCCTTCGGTCTTTGGATGCAGTTTGTAGTCATCAGGATTGCACCTGGGAATTTCTCAAATTCCGTGCTCTGGTTCTGCCATGCGCTACCGTAGTTGCCTACAAGATGCTTATACTTCTTAAGTTGCGGATAACCATGGGCAGGAAGCATCTCTCCATGAGTGTATATATTAATCCCTTTGCCTTCTGTCTGTTTAAGCAGCTCTTCCAGATCCTTGAGGTCATGTCCTGATACGAGTATAGCCTTGCCTGCAACAGGAGTAGTTCTGACAGCAGTAGGTACGGGGTCTCCGTAAGCTTCTGTGTTTGCCTTATCCAGTAGCGCCATACTACGTACATTAAGTTCACCTACGCGAAGAGCAGTGCCCAGCAAGTCGTCTAATGACGGGTCGCTTGCCGTAAGGAAGTCCAATACTTCGTGGAAGTCGCCGTACACTTTTTCATCTTGCACTCCCAGTATTTGCGCATGGTCCACATAAGCTGCGGCACCTTTCAGGCCGAACAGGATAAGATCACGTAGAGCGGCTCTATCCTCCCCCAGAGTCTCAACGCCACTGCGCCACTCCTCGGAGATTCTTGCTCCTTCCTCAATAAGCTTGGACAGATCCTCGTCGCCTTGCCACTCAGCAGGGCCTTTTAGGGACTCAGGAGTTTTGCCTTGAGCCATACATGCGTCTTCATAGAGTTTTTTAGCCTTATCCTTTAGGGCCACACCTTTCTGGATAAGTTCAGCAACTCGCTCAGGGTCGAAGTTAACATTTGTGATAGTGGTAAAAAGAGCTTTAATTACAAACTCATCAATCTCTTGATCCCTCACACTCAGACTCCGGGCCCTCGTTGCATACATTGATATACCTTTCATGACATAGATTAGAAGGTCCTGAAGTACTGCAGTGCTTTCATCCTTACCGCAAACACCTACAACTGTACACCCTGTTCCTTTTGCTCGTTGTTCGCATTGATAGCAAAACATCTTTCCGCCCCCCCTCGTTCGGATTGGTCTTATAGAAGCCGCATATATAAGCAGCAAGAGTCGAGGTAGTCTACTAATAATAATAGATCTCTCGTCTGGGACCTGGTCCTAGGCAGTCAGCCAAAACTCGCAGTATTGCCCTTAGCGCTGAAACGGTTTTTCTGAAGAAACACTGTCTCTAAACGTTCCTTGTTGTCCAATAGATCAGCTAAAGTAGTCTTTTCTGCAATACCATCTATACTCGCTTGTACCTTGAGCCAAAGCTCGTTAAGAGGACATATTTGTTTGCGGTCGCAATGATAGTGTGTGGAAACGCATGGTTTGACAATGACAGGCTCGCCGGCGACTTGGGCAACATCGAGAACTGTGATTTCGATAGGATCCGCCACGAGTCTGACTCCGCCTTTGCACCCTCTGGCAGAGTCAACCCACCCTTTGTTTGTTAGGAGGGCCATTAGCTGCGGCATATACTTCGGCGGTATCCCTTGCCTCTCAGCTACATCCCTTGATACTATATAGTCGTCAGTCTTGTTTACTGCTAAGTCCATGAGAATCAAGAGAAGGTACTCTAACTTATTCGTGACCATTGCATTGACTCCTCATATATTACTAACGGCCCTAGTTATATTTAACTATAGCCTGTCACTTTTGTCAACACTATTAGACAAAAAATTCTACAGAATTTTTCTCGTTTAAATTATACCCAGCTACAACTGTGTTTCAGTTGATGTCGCCCCAACCTTGATCCGAGTCAGACTCGCATATCAGGCAAAAATGCCACCATAGTAATCCGAGACTAAACCTGCAGACGGCAGGTACTGGCTGTCGCAGAGCATTAAGGACGCACTGACATAAGGTGCATTGACGAACCAGGCCGGCAGATGACACGTACGGAAGATCGTAGAATATTGAGAACGTACTGAGAGCGCATTGGCAACAAGTGCATTGACGAACCAAGCCGACATACGACAGGTGCACACGATCGCATAGTATTAAGGACGTACTGACTGAAGGCGCACTGACGAACCAGCCGACAGATGACAGTTGCGCACAATCGTAGGATTTTGAAAGCGCTTCGCCAATAAGGCGCCTTGACAAACCAAGCCGGCAAATCCACAGAAAAAGCATCCCGCTAGAGAATAACAGGCACCTGCCAACCCAGGGTAATCGCTTCTCTTGAAACACAGCAGGTATACGCCAAAATATCCACCCCGGATGCGGAAGCTTCACGAAGAGCCTCACCGAACTTCGGATCCATGGCATCATGGGGTGAGAAGCTTTCTGCATCTTCTCGCTGGATCACGAAAATCACGGACGCGTTGAAGCCTTTGGATACTGCATCCTCAAGTTCTCTCATATGACGGGCTCCGCGAAGGGTAGGCGCATCAGGAAACAGTGCCCTTTTATCACTGACCAAGGTCACGGATTTTACCTCAACCAGGCAGTCAGGAGCACCTACCGCGCTGTCTTCGACTCTTGGCTCGGAATCGTCTGATGGACACGCGTTTACTGACAGACGAAAATCCAGCCTGCTGTCACCGAATGTCGCCTCACTCCTTATACAGTTGTACATACTAAACTCCGGGAAAAATCCTTTTACTAAACCGTCATGGACTAATGCATTGGGAACCCTTGAATCAATGGAAACCAATGTCCCTTCATAGTCCACCAAAACCAGAGTATAGGCTGTCTTCCTTTCGTGCTTGGCACTCCTCTTCCTCGTGTTCCCTCTTCCCTTCCCGCGTCTGGGCTCTCCGTCTTGCGCAGGTAACAAATAGACTTTGGCTCCAGGCACCAAAAGCTCCTTAAGCCTTCCTGGATCCGCCACATGGGCCTGAACCTGCCTTCTTTGTGCGATACCTGCTCTAGCACCGTCTACCCGGCAGGACTCATGCAGTCCATCTTCAGGAGAAATCTCCACTAGCGCCAGAAAGCGGTTGGGCCTCTCCAAAAAAGTCGCTTCGATAAGCGACTGATTTCTGACAAAGATGGGGTTGTTATCTTGCTTTGAAACCGCGTCCTTCATATGAGCTATCAATCTCCTTCAAGTCCTATATAGTCAGTTACCGCCCATCCTCCGACGATTGCAGCCGAGACATTCGTATCAAGAATCTCCGGACTGCTTAGTCACGGATTGCTTGCGCCGCACCTGAAACTCCGGAGGTCCATGCGCGAACACTAGCATCTGTCAGCTCTTCTCAAACAGCGCACAGACCGATATCATCCATTGTATAGGTTTTTGCGTTATGGTAGATGACTTGATTACTCATACTAAGATGTTCTCTTGCATAATCCGTTTTTCCTCTGGCTCAGCGCCTCTTTCCTGCTGAATACTATCGCTCATTGGCATGGTTGCCTGTTAACGTGCGATCACCATGTCATCTGCTTTACAGCAATCGCCTGCAAAACCGGCCCTGGAAAAAGACTGCAGGAAAACAAACTCTGTTGAGTAACGGAGATAAAAAGTCCGGCCTAACATCATCAACTACGGAAACCTCATTTAAACCGCAATGTTAAAGACATGCGAAAACGGACATCTATTGAAAAATCTGAAACAGGATAAGGGAAACTGGAGATCTTTTGTAGAATCGATAGAATGTAATAAGACACGTCGCAAGGGTGAGATATCCACGGGGGAACCTGTGTAATGTCTGTGGGGTGGATTCCGTGTACAAGATCATGATAATTGAAGATGATATCACCATTGCCAAGACTATCAAGGAACACCTGTCTAAATGGGATTATGATGCTATCTATGTCACCGATTTCAGAGACATAATCCGCCAATTCATTCAATTCCAACCGCACCTCGTCCTCATTGATGTGATCCTTCCCTTTTTTGACGGATTCCACTGGTGCAATGAAATACGCAAGATATCGAAAGTACCGGTGGTGTTTATCTCATCTGCCGGCGATAATATGAACATTGTGATGGCTATGAATATGGGCGGCGATGATTTTATCGCGAAACCCTTTGACCTGCACGTTCTTGCTGCAAAGGTGAAGGCTCTCCTGCGCCGGACATACTCTTTTCTCGGCCAGGTAAACATTATTGAACGTAACGGAGCCATCTTAAATATCAGTGATGCGACTCTAACCTACCAAGACCGAAAGATTGACCTGACAAAGAATGACTTCAGAATCCTGCAGTTGCTGATGGAGAATGCAGGCAATGTGGTCTCCAGAGAAGAAATAATGCAGCGTCTCTGGGAGAGTGATGATTTCGTCGATGACAATACCCTGACAGTCAATATAACCCGCCTGCGAAGAAAGCTTGCAGAAGTCGGGCTGAAGGACTTTATCAAGACCAAGAAAGGCATTGGGTATCTGGTGGAATGACCGGTGGAATGATATGGCATTCTCATCTATCCTCCGTGCATACTTAAAAGGAAGAATAGCGTCTGTTCTAGCCGGTTTAGCATCCCTCTGTATTCTTGCAGCGGTTTTCTCACTCTACGCCCTGCCATGGGAACCGTTAGGCTACGGCTTTCTTCTGACCGGCGTCTTTGTGCTCTCCATCGGAATCATCGACTTCATAAAGTTCTACAACAAACACACCGTATTGAACAGATTAAGGAACAGCGCCATTCTGTCTGACTACGCATTTCCCGCTGCCCAAAACCTCATTGAACAGGATTATCAGGAACTAGTAAAGGCTGTTGATGATGCTCGTAGAAA
>FIZM01000064.1 GCA_900019985.1 uncultured Clostridia bacterium | reverse complement strand
TTCGGGCGAAAACTTGCCATTATTGGGCGAAGCCTGGAGAATACGGTGGAAATAGCATCTTCGCTAGGGTACTTGGATATACCGGACGGGATGCTGATCCCTGCTGAAGAGGCTGACAGGATGCGTCCTGACAAGCTTACTATCATT
Organism: uncultured Clostridia bacterium; assembly: GCA_900019985.1. Lineage (GTDB taxonomy): Bacteria > Bacillota > SHA-98 > UBA4971 > UBA4971 > UBA4971. The sequence goes on along the minus strand of FIZM01000064.1, from coordinate 18,457 downwards.
ACCACAGGAACGCAAGGAGAGCCGATGTCCGCCTTAAGTCGCATGGCAATGGCTACCCACAAGAAGGTCGGCATTCGCCCGGGAGATACGATTATCATATCTGCATCGCCTATACCGGGCAATGAAAAGGACATTGGAAGGACCATAAACCACCTTTTCAGACAGGGCGCAGATGTGATCTACGATAAGCTGTCTTGTGTGCATGCTTCAGGGCATGCAAGCCAGGAAGAGCTTAAGCTTATGATCAACCTGACACGTCCTAAGTACTTTGTCCCGGTACACGGAGAGTACAGGCACCTTGTAAGGCATACTCAACTTGCAGAGCAAGTCGGCGTACCCGGTGAAAACACGTTTATCCTGGAAAACGGTGACGTTCTTGAGCTGGATTCTGAAGGCCTCGCTTGCCTTGCCGGAAGGGTAGAGGCAGGACAGGTGCTTGTAGACGGATTCGGAGTGGGGGATGTCGGGAACGTCGTTCTCCGCGACAGGAAAGTGCTGGCACAAGACGGCATAATTGTAGTTGTCGTCACAATAGATAAGCAAACAGGTAAGGTCATTGCAGGGCCAGATATCGTATCCAGAGGATTCGTGTACGTAAGGGAGTCTGAAACCCTTATGAATGAGGCTGAAGCTGAAGTCGGCGATTGCATATCCAGGTGCATGTCTGACGGAGTAACTGAATGGAATACGATCAAGAACAAGATAAGAGAATCCCTTGCTGCATTGCTATACCGTAAGACAGGGAGAAGGCCTATGATACTCCCTGTAGCAATGGAAGTATAGCCAGGAGGGGGTACCCGGTGTCACAACATGCGAATAGAAGTCTTTTGAAACTTGAAAGTGTTTCAAAGACTTACAGAGGAAGCCCGGCTAAAGCAGTGGACCACTTAAGCCTGGAAGTTATGCCCGGTGAAATCTTCGGATTTCTCGGGCCTAACGGTGCAGGCAAGACCACGACAATCAAGATGATAGTCGGGCTTCTTGCGCCTGATCACGGGCGTATTATTGTAGACGGCCACGATGTAGTGGAAGATCCCGTATCCGCTAAGATGAAAATAGGCTTTGTACCTGATTATCCAAACCTCTATAATAGACTAACAGGGATTGAGTACCTGAATCTCGTAGCAGATATCCACGGTGTGTCGGCTTCAGAACGGTCAAATCGGATCGAGGGTCTGCTCTCCATGTTCGATTTGACCCATGCGGTAGGTGACTTGATACAAACCTACTCCCACGGAATGAAGCAGAAGCTGGCCCTCACCGGGGCTTTGCTGCATAACCCACCTTTGTTTATCCTTGATGAACCTATGGTAGGCCTGGATCCCAGGTCCAGCCGGCTATTCAAGGATCTCATGCGCAGCCACTGTGGCCAGGGATACGCAGTGTTTTTTTCAACTCACATTCTTGAAGTTGCAGAGCGCCTATGCGACAAGGTAGGCATTATCAATAAGGGAAAACTCATTGCATGCGGGTCCATGGATGAGCTTCGCAGACTTAGCAAAGAGGCTGATGAAAGCCTTGAGGACATATTCCTGGAATTGACTTTGCCGGAGGAAGCGGATTCAACATGAAAACCCGTCTTCTCTCACTGATACTGGCTCAGCTTAACATATTTTTCTCAATATCCCATTCGCGGTACTACTATCTTAAGAAACGCCAGAGGCTGTGGGAAGGCATACTTATAGCCGGCTCTATCATAATACTTGCTTTGACGTTAGCCTTCGGTGTTTACAAGCTGGCCCAGGGTTTTTGCTCACAAGCCGCTCTCCTGAATCAAGAGGCTTTGACTCTGACTACAGGGATTTTAGCTGCGCAGTTCCTTATGTTGATTCTCGGTGTCGCTTTAGTCATATCAGTCTTTTATTTTTCAAATGACCTTCCAATACTGATCCCGTTGCCTCTTAAGCCATGGGAGGTGTTGACCTCCAAATTCGCAGTTATATTAGCCAATGAATACCTGGGGCTCCTTGTTTTCATCGCTCCTGTGTTTGTGGCCTACGGAATGAGGGCAGATGTCAATTGGGCCGGGTACATACCGTCTGCGATTTTGGTGTTTCTCTCACTTCCTGTGATTCCTATTGCAGTTGCTTCAATACTCGCAGTTATCCTAATGAGAATTGTAGGCTTTACAAAACGTAAGGATACCCTGACTATCATCGGAGGTTTTCTCCTTGTCGGGCTGATAATCGCAGGCCAACTCTACCTGCAGACGCGGTTGTCTGCGCCCGGAGCAGACGAGGAGTTTATCATGAGAATGCTTGCCCGGGCCAATAGCCTAGTGACTGTTCTGGGACGCCAGTTTCCCCCCAGCATCTTTGCGACTCATGCTGTCTCTCTGGCAGGAACTTCCAAGGGGTTGCTGAATCTTTGCCTATTTGTAGGTATCAGTGCTTTTAGCTTCTACCTGTTTCTGGTTTTAGGAAATCAGTTCTTCTACCAAAGCGTCCTGTCAGGGTTTGAGGCTCCAAAAGGGAAGAGCCGCCCGTTTGTAAGCAGGGCCGAATCAGCTCAGGCACATGAAAGGACTCCTATATTGTCGTTGGCAATTGCTGAAATGAAGCTGTTCTCCAGGACACCTGTGTACGCACTTAACGGGTTTATCGGCTTTTTGATGTTTCCTGTTCTCTTTGTCGTCTTACTTGTTATGGGCAATGACCCCGAGATGGCGAAGCTATGGGGCTCTCTCAGAGCCATGCCTGAGTTTCATCGCATTGGGTCGCTTCTCGTCGCAGCCTACTTCTTCGTCCTTGTAGCGTTCTCAGGGATTCCGTTCTCTCCTTTTTCAAGGGAAGGCAAGGCGCACATATGGTTCCTTAAGTCTCAGCCTGTTTCAGGGCAAGAAGTGGCCATTGGAAAAGCCTTAGGTGCTGAGATCATGGTAATCATAGGTGCAATCCCGGGATTAGCTGTTTTTCAATACATTGCCCGGTTGCATGTATCAAGCTTTGTCATTGGAGTGCTCCTTGGTATTGCCGCTTCTTACTCCTTCTGTGTTTTCGGTGTCTTACTCGACATGGCCAGGCCGATGCTTGAGTGGACAGACCCGCGGAAAGCCTTTAAGTCAAACTTGAACATAATCTTCGGTATGCTCATAGGCGCCGCCATCTTATTCGGCATAGGGTCCCTCATTGTCACTCTGCTTAAACGAGGGTACTCAGGGCTCATGGCTCAAGCAGTGTCAGGCGGAGTCGTTGCCCTGTTTCTGGCAGCCGGATTAAAGCTCCTTCAACTTGCCGCAGATAGGCTTTGGATGAGAATAGAGCTATGAATCATTTGCCTCTTCTGTCAGCATAATAGTTAGCAGCGTATGATTTATCTGTATCAGATTCATAGACAGCGGAGGCGAATGATATGTTCTACCAGCCTGTCCGGAACCAGGTGGAGCCTTCATCTGAACTGCAAGAGGAAAAGACTGCAACTCAGACAATAACAGCCCTTGGAGAAATGAGCACACCTCCTCAACCTGCAAACAACGTGCATGTAATGAGCATAATCGGCCAGATAGAGGGCCATATTATCCTACCCCCTCAAAACAAGTCCACCAAGTACGAGCATGTCATCCCGCAACTTGTGGCAGTCGAGCAGAATCCGTCTATAGAAGGGCTGCTCGTAGTCTTGAATACAGTGGGCGGAGATGTAGAAGCAGGACTGGCTATAGCTGAGATGATTAACACACTGTCAAAGCCTTCTGTGTCTTTGATTCTGGGCGGAGGGCACTCCATCGCCTTGCCTATCGCTGTCAGCTGCAATTACAGGTTCATCGCATCCACTGCAACTGTTACGATCCATCCCTTAAGGCTCTCAGGACTCGTTATCGGAGTACCTCAAACATACGAATACCTTGAGAAAATGCAAGACAGAGTTATCAAGTTCGTCTCAGAACATACGACAATCAGCGCGGACAAACTCCGTGAGCTAATGTTTCGCACAGGGGAGCTAGTCAGAGATGTCGGAACTGTCCTGGTGGGACGAGATGCAGTATCAGTAGGTCTAATCGATGAAGTAGGCGGCCTCTGTGATGCCCTGAGAGTCCTCAACCAACTGATAGAAGAAAAGCGCAAGAAGCAAGGGACCGGCAACTATTTTGCTGAAATGCCGGCAAACGAAGGAGAACTCAGGCAATGATTCTTTACACTGTCCTTCCAATTGAAACAGTCTTAGAGGGTTTGGGTCAAGAACGGAAGTTTGTGGATATTCAACTGAAAGGCTTGTCATTGACAGTTGAACCTATCTCTATGGAAGAAGCAGTGATCGTCAGGGTAATAAGTACGGATCCGTCCCACTACCTTAACCCCCGCCTCGCTCCGGGCAGAAAGATCCGCCTGTTTCAGTCTTCTTCCCTCATCAGCGACGTGCTATAATATCCATGGCCTTCCCGGCATATATTCACAGAGAAGCCCGATGTTGCCAGTATCTCGGTTTGTGCTGTCAAGGGACGGCGCAGCGTGGGAGTTGCATAATATGGCTGCTTCTCTCTGTCATTTGGTATGCGGGATGTTCCTTTTTTTTATGGGGATGGCCTTTCTTAGAAAGGCATTGAAAAGGAAGTGCGGCGTCCAGGTAGAAAGAGTGCTGAGGGCACTTACCCCCAACCCGATTACATCGGTAGTCACAGGCACTCTGGCAACTTCAGCTCTACAGAGCTCAAGCGCAGTTACAGTCATTGTCATCAGCCTGGTAGACTCAGGAGTAATCGATGTCTATCAAGCCTTCTACATAATAATGGGGGCAAACCTGGGGACGTGCCTCACAGCATACATAGTGGCTTTTAGATTCTGGATCCCGGGACCTCTGGTAGTGGCAGGAAGCGTCTTATTGTACGTTTTGATAAGCCGAAGAGGCAGAAAGGACCTGGCTTTGATGGTTCTCGGCTTAGGATGCATTATTGAAGGGGTGGAGGCTTTCGGCTCAGCCCTGGCGTGGCTTGCGGAAGTGCCCGGTATCCTTGATACCTTGGTTGTCTTCGGACAAGTCCCTTTTTTCGGAGTCTTATCCGGTGCCTTGTTTACAGGAATCATACAGAGTTCCAGTATGACTACGGCAATGCTTGTTGGACTTGTCCGTCAAGGTTTGATAGACTTGAAATCGGCGGTATCCTTGGCTTTAGGAAGCAATATCGGCACGTGCGTAACTACCTTGATTGCCGGTTTTTCAGCATCATCTGCAGGCCGATTAGCTGCCAGGCTTCACTTGATGTTTAACTTGATAGGAGTTGTTGCTGTTCTTCCTGTTTTCAATGGGTTTGTATGGATGGTTGAAGCTGTGTCACCGATAGATCCCGGATACACGCTTGCAAACGCACACACATTGTTTAATCTGATGTCGATCTTGGTAGTATTTCCATGGGGAAGGCAGTTCGTAGATCTTGTGAAAGGAAGACATGAATGGATATAAAAAGTGCATTGGCGCTGGCTGTAGTTCAAGGATTAACTGAATTCCTTCCCGTGTCAAGCTCAGGGCATCTTGTTATTGTCCGTGAGCTCCTTCATGTGGAAGAAGCCTTAATCAGTTTCGATGTTCTCGTGCATCTTGGCACATTGGTATCGGTTCTTTTGGTGTTTCGAGAAGATGTAAAAGCCTTGATAAGTGCAGCTTTGGACATGATAGGTGATGTCGTCCACGGCACCTCCATGAAGGATGCCGTCTCCAAAAGCTTTTATCGCAAAGTAGCAGTTTACATTGTTGTCGGAAGTGTGCCTGCCGCGATTATGGGATTCCTGGCGAGGCCTTTAGTGTACATGCTGTTTTCTTCTAAACTGGCTGTAGGGATTTTTCTGATAGCTACCGGAACCGTACTCCGGCTTGGTGAAATCGTTTCCAAGAACCGCGCTGAACCTGCTGAACTCACCCTGTGGAGAGCTCTTGCTATAGGTATAGCTCAAGGCTTTGCCATTGTCCCCGGGTTTTCACGTTCAGGTGCCACAATCAGCACAGGCCTTTTTGTAGGACTGGGTAAAGAAGATGCAGCGCGGTTTTCGTTCCTTCTGTCAATACCGGTTGTCCTCGGTGCAGGCCTCCTTGAGCTGAAAGAAATCGGAGCCTTGGGATTTGCCTCAGGTTCAGGTTTTGCTGTCCTCTCAGCGTTCGCTGCCAGCGTTATCTCAGGATACCTGGCAATAAACCTGGTATTAAAAGCTGTAAAAGCAGGTAAGCTTACAGTATTCTCAATATATACTTGGGTTCTGGGGATATCGGTAATTATCTGGTCACTTATCTGATACTTCATAGCTTTGTTACGCCACTGATAAGGAGGTACGCCTATGACAATAGCTCCTATTGCAGGACTTATAGGTGGCCTTGGCTTGTTCCTATACGGAATGACGCAGATGGGAAACGGGTTGCAAAGGGCTGCAGGAGATAGGCTTAGAGTGATTCTAAAAGCGCTGACAGGCAAGACATGGATGGGCGTGTTAGTCGGAGCGCTGGTTACTGCAATAATTCAAAGCTCAAGCGGAACTACGGTCATGCTGGTTAGTTTTGTTAATGCAGGCCTTATGACTCTGACGCAAGCTACCGGGGTAATTATGGGTGCAAACATCGGTACAACCATGACTGCCCAGCTGATTGCGTTTAGATTATCAGATTTCGCCCTTCCTGCAATTGGGATCGGGGCTATCCTGTTTATGTTCAGCAAAAGGAGAACGTATAGGTACTTCGGCCAAATCATTCTGGGATTTGGCATCCTTTTCCTCGGCATGACAGCTATGACTGAAGCTATGCGGCCTCTCAGAGACAATCCGGCATTGATTGAGTTTGTAACAATAATGGGAAAGCATCGTTTGCTCGGCGTGCTGGCAGGTATTGTCATGACTGTTATCGTTCAAAGTTCAAGCGCAACCGTGGGAATCTTGATGGCAGCCGCATCCCAGGGCTTGCTTACATTTGAAACAGCCTTGCCCATCCTTTTCGGCGATAACATAGGGACCTGTGTCACTGCAGTCCTCGCCAGCACAGGGACAAGCCTTTCCGCCAAAAGGACCGCTCTCGTCCATGTCCTTTTCAATGTATTCGGCACAATTCTGGCTCTGATTTTTCTCCCGGTATTCAGTAAGTTCGTGGCATGGATTACCCCGTTCGGCGGTGTGTCACGTCTGATTGCCAATGCCCATACATCGTTTAACCTCCTTAATACGCTGGTTTGGTTGCCCATGGCCGGCCTGCTTGCAAGAATGGTGGTTAGACTCTACCCGGGTGAAGAGAAGATAGTGGAACATGGTACTAAGTACATTGACAAGAGGATGCTTGGAACGCCTTCAGTTGCGATTCAGCTTTCCACAAAAGAACTGGTGAGAATGGCAAGGATTGCCCAAGACATGGTCAATGATGCGGGACTAGCCCTACTCCAATCAGGATCTCCCGAAAATATCCTGAAGACAATAGAAACCCATGAAGATGTTGTAGATGATCTGCAAAACGAGATTATCTTCTACTTGTCTACCCTTATGGCCCAGGGAACCTTGACACACCGTCAATCAACGCAAGTAGCAGGACTGTTGCATGTTGTAAATGATATTGAGCGCGTAGGGGATCACGCTGTAAACCTGGGTAACTTTGCGTCTTATAAATGGGAAAGCCGAATGGAGTTTTCAGATGAAGCCAAATCTGAACTTGCTGACCTGTTCAAGCGCGTCGACGCGATCCTGTCTGACGCACTGACTGCACTTGAGACAAATGATCCTGCTCTGGCTCAAGACGTGTGGGAAAAAGAGAGAATCATAGATGAGATCGAAGCAGATCTCCGTGACAATCACTTCAAGCGCCTTAACGAAGGAACATGTCAGCCTGAGTCTGCAGTCATTTATATTGAAGTACTGGACAACCTTGAACGTCTCGCTGACCATGCAGTGAACCTTGCTGATGCAGTCGTTCAAAACACAGTCTCTCAGCAAGAGTAAGTTTTCTCTGTATCTCTATACAGTCGTAGCATAAATGCCCTTTCTACTATGTTAACTTGAAGGAGTTTACCGAGGACTAGTAGAACCTGCTATAGAGATAAGGGAGGATTCCTATGGCAAAGACGGGATTGAACATAACAAAGCGCACACAGGAACAAAAGGAAGCTGCTCCAAAAAGACACCGTTATTCCGGAGTTTTCGGATTTGTCGTTGTTGCTCTCGGCATCCTTACACTGGTCTCGTTGTACGTGGAGTTGCGCGGACAGGTGGGAGCAGCAGGAGCCATAGGCATACAGGTGTCGCTTTGGCTCAGGCTTGTTGCAGGAGAGCTGGCATTTCTAATCCCTGTCATGCTTTTATATACAGGTTTAGCCCTTATGCTGGGACATGGAGCAGAAAAAATCCTCTCCGGACTTTTGGGCCTTATATTCATCGTCATATCGACACTGGGTATCGCCCGGTCAGGCGCTTTGGGAGCCTGGGTGTTCAATGGACTCAAGTGGGCAACAGGTTCTATCGGGGCAACAGTCGTATTCTCGTTTGCTATCGTTGCAGGTTTAAGCCTGCTCTTGCAGATGCCCATACCTGTCCTCGTCAAGAAACTGGCACGTGTCATATTTCTGGGGCTTTTGCTCATAGCAAGGCTGATTGTCAAACCCCTTAAGCTCCTCCGCGCTGTTGGAAAGAGAGTTCTTTTACCTTTCTTTGAACTCGACTATGAACATGATGAACTCGCAGAGGAAATTGAAAAGCCTACAAGAAAGGCTAAAACGACCAAGAAACGACGGCCGAAACCTCGCCCCGAGGAAGAGAAGGAAGACAAAGAATTCATTCCGGGAAAGAAGGAATTACCTGCTGAATCCGGCGGATATGTCTTGCCGCCGGTAACACTTTTGGGTTATCCTGCAAGAACCCGGAGGCTGAGAAAGGGAGAAGTACCTGATCACTCTAAGTTGCTGGAAGATACATTGGCAAGCTTTGGAGTTACGGCTAAGGTTACGCAGGTGGATATGGGGCCTGTAGTAACCAGGTACGAGCTGAGCCCTGCGCCGGGCATAAAAGTCAGCAAGATATTGAGCTTGACAGATGATATTGCCCTTGCTTTGGCGTCCACTGGCATTCGCCTGGAGGCTCCGATTCCCGGCAAGTCTGCAATCGGCATTGAAGTGCCGAATCCTGAAGTCTCCAAGGTATTCCTGAGAGAAGTAATCCAGTCTTCGAAGTTTCAGTCGAACCGTTACAGGCTGCCAATAGCCCTAGGTATGGATATTGCAGGGCAACCTGTAGTAGCTGACCTTACCGGAATGCTCCATATGCTCGTAGCAGGGGCAACCGGTTCAGGCAAAAGCGTCTGTCTGAACACGATTATTGCCAGCCTCCTTTTTAAAGCGACACCTGATGAAGTCAAGCTCCTTATGATTGACCCGAAGCGGGTAGAACTCAGCGTCTATGACGGCATCCCTCATCTTCTTGCTCCTGTTGTGACTGATACGAAAGAAGCAGGAGGATACTTACGATGGGTTGCTGAGGAAATGGATAATCGCTACAAACTGCTGGAGGAAACAGGAGTACGGCATATCGATAGGTACAATTCCCTTTGCATGTCAGGAAAACTCCCTGACGAGGATGCAACCCCGCTGCCTTACATAGTAGTCATAATAGACGAACTAGGCGACCTAATGCTGGTGGCTCAAAAAGACGTGGAAGATGTAGTGTCTCAGCTGGCCTTTATGGCGAGAGCAGCCGGTATCCATTTGGTAGTTGCTACCCAGAGGCCTTCGACAGATGTTGTGACAGGTATTATCAAGATGAACATTCCTTCGCGAATAGCCTTCGCAGTGCCGTCTCAGGTGGACTCCAGGGTGATCCTGGATATGGGAGGTGCCGAAAGGCTCCTGGGAAGGGGAGACATGCTGTTCTATCCTGTAGGCGCACCGAAACCTGTCAGAGTCCAAGGGGCTTTTATCTCTGACTCTGAGATCGAATCCATAGTTGACTTTGTAAGGGCACAGGCACAGCCCACTTACGTTGCTGAAAGCATAATGCGTGAGGCGACTGACGGCGAAAGCATCGGCGAAGAAGACGAGCTGTTTGAAGAGGCTGTCAGACTGATTCTCGAGACGCAGGAAGCATCCATTTCAAAGCTCCAACGCAGGTTCAGGATAGGTTATACGAGAGCTGCTCGGATCATCGACTCCATGGAAGCCTTGGGAATAGTGGGGCCGTACGAAGGCAGCAAGCCAAGGAAAGTGCTTATGTCATTGGAGCGGTGGGAGGCCTCTCGAAATAAGATCTAAATGCGGTTTTTCCTTTAATGCACGAGGAGGCTGAGATACCTTTGGAAACCCTGGGAGAACAGTTGAGAAAAGCCCGGCTGGCTCGAGGCTTATCCATAGAAGACGTGCATGACGCAACTAAAATACGTATTGCATACCTCGCTGCAATGGAGGCAGGCAAGTTCTATGAACTGCCGGGAGAAGTCTACGCAAGAGGTTTTCTGAAGAACGTTGCAAAAGTCATAGGTTTAGACGGTGATGAGCTCGTTTCTGAATACGACCGGATTCGAAGGAGCCTTGAGACTGAACATCGGGAGATGGCAGGAAGAGACCTGGATCAGGTAAGGAGGCGGCGCAGGCCGGAACGGAGAAACTCGTTTATCACCATAGGCTTTATTCTTATTGTTATTGCCGCTGTCATACTGGTACTCTGGAATCCATTTAGCCGCGAAGAAGTTGACGTCAACACAGAGCCCCACTTAGAGACAGAAGAGACAATAGCTCCGGATTATGATTCAGAAGTCCTCCCGGTTGCGCCTTATGATAACAGCGAAGAAGACGAGGAGAAAGGGGAGGAAGATGCTTTTGAAGCCGTAGTACCTGATGACTCCTCTAATACTCATGAACTTACCATAATAGCAAATGACAGGTGCTGGGTCAGGGTAATAGCTGACGGAGAAAGGGTCTTTGAACGGACTATGCTGCCCGGCGAAACTAGCACATGGAAAGCTGAGCATGAACTTAGAATAAAGCTGGGGAACGCAGGCGGCATCATCCTCAAATATAACGGGGTCGACTTAGGTTCACCTGGAAAACCCGGTGATGTCCTCGAATTATCCTTTCCTCTTCCTGAGTCATAGGGCACTTTCTATGGAAAACCCTGTGGAAATACAGCAATTTCTTAGCATTTTTGACGAAAACATGCAGGGAAAGGCGAAGTAACAGCGAATAGAAGTGCCATGGGCAAGAGGCACGACCGGTGTAATCTATGCAAAGTGCTCTATGAGGAGGAATGAACTTGAATAAGACAGATTTGGTAAATGCCGTTGCTATGAAGACAGGAGCAAAAAAGAAAGATGTGGACATGATTTTATCAGCTACACTGGATGCCATAGGGGAAGCTCTGTCAGCAGGCGAGAAGGTCCAGTTGACCGGATTCGGGAGCTTTGAAGTAAGACATCGTGCCGAGCGTATGGGCAGAAACCCCAGGACAAGAGAGGAAATGCTCATTCCTGCATCTAAAGTCCCGGCGTTTAAAGCGGGCAAACTGTTGAAGGATAGAGTTGCAGACAACTAATGGTGTAGCGATTTGATCATCGCAGATTAAGACAAGTGAGTTGCCGGAGCGGCAGCTCACTTGTTTTATTCCGCGGGAATCAGTAAGATCCTAAGGTAGAGGCTAAACTGAAAGAATAAGGGGGAACACTTTGGCAGTAGACTTACATGTCCATTCAAACGTATCAGATGGTGTTTACTCTCCCAGGGAGCTTGTGCTTATGGCAAAGGCCAAAGGCCTCAAAGCATTTGCACTGACCGACCATGACAGTGTACAGGGCGTCCCTTCAGCTCTCTCGGCCGGAGACGAGGTAGGAGTGTACGTCATACCCGGGGTAGAACTCTCAACAGACATAGAAGACGCAGAAGTCCACATCCTGGGCTTCTACATAGACATGTCTTCCACCTGCCTGCATGAAGTTCTGGCTACACTTAAAGAGAGACGCAGGGAAAGGACGGCCAAGATCCTCCATCACCTTAAGGCTCTTGGGATAGACATCCCTTTGGATTACGTCCTCACCCTTGGAAAGGAAGGATTTACCGGAAGGAGTCAGATCTTCAAAGCCATGGTGAACCTTGGCTTTGCAAGGCCTGAAAAGAGGTACGGAGATTTCGAAAAGTACCTGGGTAAGAAAGGCCTCGCATATGTTGAGCACCACGGCCTCTCTCCCAAGGAAGCAGTAAGGTTTATAAGAGACTCAGGAGGAGCCCCGGTACTGGCCCATCCCGGAACCCATATTCCGCACGGTTTCATAGACGAGTTGATTGATTTCGGCCTCGAAGGAATAGAAGCATATCACCCGACACATAGCAATGAAACGACAAGAAAATGGCTGGAGTTTGCAAAAAGCCGAAATCTGATTGTGACAGGAGGAAGCGATTTTCACGGCGGGAACCCTGCTGATGCGCCGGGTCTCGGCAGCCTGCCTGTACCTGACTCCACCGTTATTTGCCTTACCCAGAGGTGGCTGGAAATCCAAGCAGTCTAATCCATCCTTTTGTATTGAAGGGAATACAGGACAACTGTCGAAGTCGAATGGGTGATGAAAATGCGACAGGTGTTACACAGATTACTGAACGACAAGAAGACCCTTCTTGTAGCCCTTTCTGTCATCTTAGTCTTAGTTGGTGTTGGCTCATGGTATCTTGTGGACTCAGGTGTCAGAAAGGTTCTCGATTACAGAAGCCCTTATACCTTTCTGATAGAGCCCGGCTTCAGGTCTCAGCCACTTGCTGAGCGCCTTATAATTGTCCTTATAGACGGGCTCCAGCCTCGAGACTTTGAAGCTATGCTGTCAGTAAGAGACGTTGCCCACCGCGGGGTTGCAATATCACTGGAAGGGAGCAGCGGACTAGGCCTCTTGCCTGCTTCAACCGTTCTCTTTACAGGTGCGCCTCCTGAAATCTCAGGAGTTGCTGCCAATTGGACCGAGGACGAAGTAATGATTGACAGCCTTTGGTCGTCAGCCCGTAGAGCACGCCTTGGGACAGCCATTATAGGAGACGGCAGATGGAAGCCGCTCTTCGGGCATTTGGTGGTAAAGGCAGCATATCGCAGGCCTGACGGCAAGGTACCGACAAGCGATATAAACGATGCCATCCTAAGAGATGCTATATCCGAAATCAGAGAAGGCTCATCCCAGCTTGTCCTCGTCAGCTTCATTCCTCAGGAAGACTCTCCTGGTTCTAGAACCGGCTCCGGGAGACAACGCGCATTACGCCATGAGACCCTGGCAAATATCGATGAGAGACTGCACAGCATCCTGGAAGAGGTAGACCTTAGTTCAAGTGCGGTGTTTTTTGTTTCATCCGGTTCATACGTGACAGGAAACTCTCTGTTGAGGTTATTTGAGAAATCCGGTGATGCATTGTTGGTGGCTGCAGGAGCAGGGATCGTAACACCTGAGGATCCCGGCGAGGCCATCCAATGGATCCGGGGGCGCCTGGTGGATATTGCACCTACATGTACAAGCCTCTTAGGTATTTCCATGCCCACCCATTCACAGGGTGAAGTCATGTACAGCTTGCTGGACTTGCCGGAACACGTAATGTCAGAGCTGGCCATCAGTCAAGCCTCTGCAAGATCCGCATTTGCGCATAACTACATGAATACCTTGCAGAGGCCGGTTATCGAACACCGGTCATTGTTCGATGCATTCCTCCTTCACAATGACGGAGATTACAAGAATGCAGCTATAACGGCTATTAACATTGACGATGAGATTATCTCTGCCATGGCAAATGCCAGGTCCGCCTTGATATACGCTTCAAGCCTTCCACTCCTCGCCGCAGTTGGCATAGTCGGTATACTACTGATAGTTGTTACAACGATCCTTCTCGAGAGGAAGACCGGTGATCTTGCCCCTGCTGTAATCGGGGTATTCTTCTATTTTACAATCTACTTTGGGCTGATGCTGATAAGAGGAACCCTCATGTCATCCGGTGCCATCTCCAGCCTCTCAGAATTCGCCCGTAGCTATCAAGGCCGGATCATGGATTCAGCAGGATGCATGATTCTCACGGCAGTTGTCATTGCGTGGATCGTTTCTGAGAGAAAGGACCACTATGAACGTGGACAAGGGTTCATAGACGGTCTTATAAGCTTCTGCTTCGTAGCACTAGCCCTTCTTGTCCAAGTTGCTGTCTTTATTGCAGGCGAAGGCACAGGTTATGCTCTTCACCTTCCTGGCATTGATAAGGCTTTCAAGTGTTTTCTGTGTCTTATTCAACTGAAAGTCGCAGGAGTACTGTCTCCAATACTGTCCGGCCTTGCAGAGGGAGTGTTTCTCCTTTTATCCAAGGCAAGGTCATCCGGTTCCGATTCCGAAAGCCTGTGACAATACGATTTCAGCCTGCCCAAAAAGGTTTGGGTGTGTGAGTGTGATGAGAACATGAGGAGGGGTAGCCTGTGAAGGTGATCTGTACCGGGATTAGCGGCTCGGGAAAACTGGATTATCTGAAGCAAGCAGTGGATGAAGCCGGCCGCCTGGGAGAAGAGATCCATCTCTACAATGTCGGAGATCTAATGTTCAAGAAGGCGGAAGAACTTGAGTGTCCCACAAGCCCTGAAAAGATCCTGGATCTTGCGCCTTCAAGCCTAACGGCATTGCGTGCAGCAGTGTTTGAAGAGATCTTGAAGGAAGCGGAAAAGGTAGAACATTGCATCATAAGCACACACGGGTGTTTCCGCTGGAAGAATAATCTTATGCCTGCCTTTGATGTGCATTACCTAAACGAACTCCAGCCTGATCTGTATATAACCGTGATTGACAGCGTCTTGAACGTATCAAAAAGGCTTGACCGGTCTCCTGCGTGGAAAGGGCATCTATCGCTCAAGGACATTCTGACATGGCGGGACGAAGAGATATTCGTCACAAAGATGATGGCGTCATTCCAAAGAAAACCCTTCTTCGTAGTGGCAGTGGGACAGCCTCCCACAAGCATATATAATCTCATGTTCAGGCCGGAGATAACAAAAGCCTACCTCAGCTACCCAATTACCTTAATGATTGATGATACTGAAAAGATGCACGAGGTCAGGGAATTCCGTGACAGATTAAGAGAGCATTTTGAGGTCTTTGACCCGCTGGCTGTGGAAGATACTGAGCTGACCTGTGAGGCAGAAGGATTGCAAGGGACGAATAACGAGTTGCTCCTTTCCAGACTCGGTGAAAACTTCTGCCTTACCGATGACGAGCAAGCCAAGATAGAAGATCAGACCGTTATCCGCGATTATATGCTGATTGATCAGAGTGATATAGTTGTTGTATATTACCCTACGGACAAGACCTCTCCGGGTGTGCTCTGTGAAATCATATACGGGTCTACCAACAATAAAGAAGTCTACGCCGTATTCAAGGAACGGGTCAGCCCATTCCTCAAGTTTCATTGCACTAAAGTGTTTGCCGATGCAGAGGATTTCTTTGACTACTTGAAAGAATCAGGCAAAATTCCACTTAAGCAGGGAGTATCAACTCCGGGGAATAGTTGATTACCTTAGTTTGCAGGACACAGGAAAAGTCGGGAAATGATGCTACACGAGAAAATGCTTGTACGATTCTGAGATGTCCTTCACCATATGGATTTTGTTCTCTTCAACCAAAAGGTCGAGTAAGCCCAGGGAAATCGGGGAAAGGATGCTTCCGAACACATCAGTGATGATTTCCCGTTTTTCGGATGCCGGTATTCCTGAATCTGAAAGTGCCCTGGTCAAAATGGCAGAGGATGAGAGAACACCGGTGATCTCTGCCAGCTCATAATTGACAATGGAGGGATGCCAGCGTTCAACTGCTATTGCAAACAGGGCCCGTGCAAGGGTCTCGTGGTTTTCCGCGTCCATCGGGTCCATCAGATCAATCCTCCGTAGATAGTGTTTTCATTTTCTTTTGTTATATGAGTAACCTGCAAAAGGCAGGGTAGGGAGACCGGGAATTGAAGGTTGTTCAGGTGGTGGTAACGTGATCCGTTGTGTTCTTTTTGATCTCGATGGGACACTGGTTCATTTTGATTATGATGATTTCCTAAAAGAGTATTTCAAAGCTATTACAATATCGGTAGCTCCAAGAATAAAGGCTGTCCGGTTTACAGAGGCACTTATCAGGTCTGTTGAAGCCATGATCGAAAACGAGGATCCTTCGCTATCCAACCGACAAGTCTTTTTTGAGGATTTTGTCAAACGAGTCAATACACCTGAAGATATCCTATTGCCTATGTTCGAAGACTTTTACGCAAATGAGTTCACCAAGCTCAAGGATGTCCTCGCCATCGAACCTCATCCCAAAGCCAGGGCAATGATGGAGGTTTTGTTCAAAGAAGGGTATGACGTAGTGATTGCTACAAATGCTCTTTTTCCTGCTATGGCTATTCTGGAACGTATGAGGTGGGGTGGGGTTTATGGTTTCCCTTACAGGTTAATCACTTGCTACGAGACGATGCACTTTTGCAAACCCAACCTCAAGTACTATGAAGAGATTCTCAGGATCACAGGATATCAACCTGAAGACTGCTTAATGGTAGGCAACAATATGGATGAAGATATTGTTGCAGGTGCTCTTGGAATAAAAACTTACCTTGTAGACGACTATTTGCTTGACAGCGGGATGACACACTGTACACCTGATTTACGTAGCGACTTTAGCGGATTTGTAGAATTTGTTTTGTCAAACGGAATACAGAAACTATGACATTTCCAGCTTTCTTCTAAGCTCTGATGGGAGGCAAGTGAAATTGCGCGCAAAGATTATAGTAAACCCTAAAGCAGGTCGCGGCAAAGCGGAGAAGGCTATCCCTGTTATACGCAGGTTATTCGAAGCAAGCCAAGTAGAATTCGACATCTATTTTACTCAAGGGCCGGGAGATGCAATTGATGAAGCAAAGCGTGCAGCTAAGGACGGATACGATGCTGTCATTTCCGCAGGAGGCGACGGGACTGCTAACGAAGTGGTAAACGGTATCGCAGGTCATGACGTAGTCCTTGGAGTAATACCGTGCGGCAGCGGCAACGATCTTGCCGCTAGCATGAAGATACCCATGAACATAGAAGAAGCATGTGAGATCATACTCAGGGGAAACACGGGAAAGCGTGATCTTGGACTGGTTATTGACAGATACTTTTCTAACTCAGTAGGGATAGGACTTGATGCGGCTGTGGCAAAAACCGCAACCCAGGACCTTAGGCACCTCCCTGTCAGAGGAGTTCCCCTGTACATTCTGGCACTCTTTAGGACGCTACGAAAATACAAAAGCTTTGAGGCGTACATTACCATTGACGACAATGAAGTAATAAATACTCATCCTCTGCTGATAGCTGTAGGCATCGGAAAGACTTACGGCGGAGGGATACCTATTGTCCCTGACGCAGTCCCTGATGACGGACTGTATGACGTGTGCATAATTGACGCCATTGGCATCTTGGGGATTCTCAGTAAACTTCCGAAAGCTCTCAGAGGAACCCATGTAAACGATCCCCAAGCAAGGTTCTTACGGGGGAAGTCAGTCCGCATCCAATTATCTGACAAGACCCCCCTTCATATGGACGGCGAGGTATTCGAAGCAGACTCAATGGAGTTCTCGATAATCCCCGGAGGGCTCCGGGTGTTTGTTCCTTGAAGCAATAAGAGGCCGTGGTTCGTCATGCCATTGACCGGTCAGACCGGATAAGGAGATGTTGTAAAAGAAAGTGAAGACTCGCATAGCATTGGTATCATTAGGATGTGCAAAAAACCTGGTAGACTCTGAAGTCATGGTCGGCCTGCTATCTGAGGCAGGATTCGAACCTGTCATTGACTTAGACGAGGCAGATGTACTACTTGTAAATACCTGCGCTTTTATAGATGAGGCACAGGAAGAATCGGTAGATGCAATACTCTCCCTTGCGGAGCTGAAAAAGAAAGACCCGTCGAAAAGGCTAATAGTCACCGGTTGCCTGGCTCAAAGATTCCCTGACGATCTCCTTGAAGAAATACCCGAGATCGACGGAGTGGTGGGGACAGGGGATTTTGCCGAGATAGTCCGGATTGTCTCAGATGCTTTAGAGGGCGAGCGTATTACTGTTGTCACAAAGCAACCTTTCTTCATTTATGACGAGACCTATCCTCGATATATCTCAACCCCTCCGCATACGGCGTACATCAAGATAGCCGAAGGATGCAGCAATCGCTGCTCGTACTGCATAATCCCTGAGCTGCGGGGCAAGTTCCGTTCACGCCCCATCGATTCCATAGTGAGAGAAGCCAGGCATTTAGCACAACACGGCGCGAGGGAACTAATTCTCATAGCTCAGGATACAACACGGTACGGAGAAGACCTTTACGGGACATATTCCCTGGACAGGCTGCTGAAAGAAGTATCCAAAATTGACGAAGTCCGTTGGATACGGGTTCTCTACATGTACCCGACAAAACTAACCGATGGATTGATTCAAGTGATAGCAGATGAGCCTAAAGTCTGCAAGTACGTAGATCTTCCTCTTCAACATGTAGATGACGAACTATTGAAACTTATGAACCGCCA
>FIZM01000063.1 GCA_900019985.1 uncultured Clostridia bacterium | reverse complement strand
GCGGTATTCAGAGACGCACCGGTCTCAGACTCGCCCGAACGCATCTTTACCGGTCCCCGCACGTGCCCGCCCAGGCCCGCGCAGGGGAAGGCGAGGCAAGAGTCTTACGCGCGGAGTGCGAGGCCCTGCACGCGGAGGTTGCCCGCCTGCGCTCCGTAGTTCTGTCCCCGGACGCGATGGCAATACTCGAACCTTTGTTCCGGCAATGTGCTGGCAAGTGGCCGCAGTACCGGGGTCCCGGCGGATTCGCGGAGTGGCTTGGCGATGCTGCCTTCGGCTTTCTGGTATTAAACGCGCACGCCCTCGGGCTGGACCTCGGACGGCACGCCGACGGCGCATTGAGCGCAACCCCGATGTTGCGGGCGCTGGTGTGCCGGGTGGTCCGGGACCTTGTGCTGCCGAAATGAAGGTGCTGAGCCGATGGAGACACGTGACGACCTGCAACAGCGGATTCAGAAGAGGATACAACCGGTTGTCGAGGCAGCGGTTCCCGTCGCTGTCGGGCTGATCCTTGCGGGACTGCTGACATGGCCGTTCATCTGGCTCTGGTGGCGCCTGTCCATACCCCGGTAACGTGGTCCCCGAGCTTCTGCAGCCGGGCACGGCCCGGGCGCGCGGGCAAGCCCGTAACGGGTGAGCCGCCCCGCCCGTATGCGCCGCGTTAGCTCTGGCGGGCGTGGCGCTTTAGCATCATTATGAAGTCCTTCACGAACTCAAGCTCCTCAATCGTGCAGCTTTTGAGGAGCGCAACAAGCTCACCTATCAGGCGATCCTCGGGCGAAGCCCCCTCACGGTCATCAGTCGCGGAAACCACGGACGTGACGGGGACCCCGAGGGCACCCGCGAGCCTCCAGATCACCTCAAGGCTCGGCAGCCTCTGGCCCGCCTCGATCTTGGCAAGGAACGTGGGGTGTATCTCAGCCCGTTCAGCGAGTTCTTCCTGGGTGAGCTTCCGGTCTTGGCGCAGCGCCCGTAGGCGGGTGCCTAAACGGTGTCTCACTTCGTCCACGTGTTCCACCTTCTCGCGATTTTATTCTCTCAGACTGGTAGACAGGCAGGAATAGACGTATAGTCTGGAGAATTATGCCCCAGAGTCATGCTGAGCAGTCCGAAAGTCTCTATGAGCTTTTGGGCAGCGGAACAGAAATAGGGGCCATGAGGAGGCAGGGACAAAAAAACCGTGCTTTACAGCGTCAAGATCGACGCCGGAAAAGGAACGGTATAAAGCATCGAGCGTTCTTGGAATATCATCGTCTTCCATCGGAGGACTCGCCTTGCGTGAAATAGAGTCGGTATTAGCAACCATCTGAGTCAATGAGCTATAGGAAGGAGAGCAAATTGCAAAGTTCTTTGGAGCCCTTTCTCGCCAGGGTGTGTCTGTTGTCGAGTGCATTGACGGAAACAGGTGTAAGAAGGCTTATAGTCGATGGAGCCCTGGCTCTACCCAGGTCGGTTCAATATGAGAGGAGGATTGGCGGATGGCTCGTCGGTTGTGCGCAATTGCGGTTGTAATGGCTGTGTGTCTCTTCTGGCAAAGCTCGGTCCTAGCTGGCGGCTACGTGGGCATCAAGACCGGAGCGGGCGCCGGGCTCGTTGGTGCGGAGTTAGAGTTGCCCCTGCAAGATAGGCTGTCACTACTCCTCCAGGGGGGCGTGGCAGGTACCGGTGACGCGGCCGCCGTTGGCGGCGCCGTTGGACTTCGCGGGTACGCTTCCTCAGGGGAGCTGCGACCATTCGGCACAGTGTACGCAGGGAGCATAGGAGTTTCGTATTTCTCATGGTACACAGGGACAATGACCCTGGCAGTGACCTACTATGGAGGCACAGTAGGGGCAAAGTACGAAAGGCATAACTGGTACACAAGCGGAGAGATAGGGTACGCTTACGTTCCGGCACTTCAGGCGGGTGGCCTCATGTTTGGGGCGAGTCTGGGAATCAAGTTTTAGAGGTGCCTCGAAACACGAGGATGCGGTGACGAGGACGTCATCATGATGAAGAGCACCCTGGCGAGAAAGGTCCCTAGTCAACAAAGACGGCGGGTTACAGATGCTGGCGTGCCCTAACCGCGTTCATGGAAGGAGGCGGGAACGATGAAGGCAGCACAAATGCTCTTATGGGTTGGCGCGGCGATAGTCGTTCTGATGCTCGGAGCGTTCGGGATTATGGGCGTCGTTCCGCTCCTCCTCCTATTTCTGGCAATCCTGTTCACGGGCGTTGTATTGTTCAAGCGGCAACTGAAACGGTGAGGAGCGCATCAGAATGAGGGACAAGGTGACACGATGGATAGTCGTTGCGGCTCTCGCGGTATCATTACCAGCAATCTCCGGGTGCCTTTTCGGCGCGGAGACACTCAAGATCGAGTACCTGCCGGAGGTCATGCCGCCGCGCCTGGTACACGATGAGCCGGCGCCAACCGTTGCAGTCAACTCTTTCTACGACGACCGCATCAAGGGCGACAAGGTCGGAGAAGGGTACAACATGTACGGGGGCGTGTCTGACACATTCGTGGCGGACAAGTCGGTGACCAAGGTTATCGAGGATGCAATCGTGCAGCAACTGACGGGTATGGGCTTCAAGGTCGTGAGGACGTCCGGATGGGACCTCACCCCCGAAGGGATAAGCGAATACGTCAACGCCGACATATTGCTCGGCGGTAGGCTCAAGGTGATGTGGGTCGAGTCACGGGTTGGGCTGTTGACCGTATCAGTAAGCGCGACCACCAGGTTCCTCGTAGTTCTGGCCGATGTGAAAGAAAAGAAGATTCTGTGGAGTGGAGAGTTCGAAGGAACCGAGAAATCCGAGGAGATTGTAAGGACGGTTGGCAGCATGGAAGCCGCTCTTAACCGGGCGATGAGCAGAGCGGTGGATAGTCTTGTGCGCAATGAGACGTTTTGCCGTGCGCTTACGGTTGTGAAGGTCCGGTTCTAAGTGACAGCAGGCCGGGGAACTCAGCTCCGGCCTGCTTTGATGGAAGCGGCTTCTCGCAAAGGAAGGAGACAAGAGAACGTGCGATACGGCAGGGTATTGCTTGTGTTGCTGGCTTGCTTGAGCAGCTTGTCTCTGGCGGGATGTTTCGGCGGCGGAGGCCCTTCCGACTTAACCAAAACGTTCAATCTCACCGGGAAGGTGACCTCGGTTGGAACGGGGCACCCGGTGACGGCGCACCCGGTTCCTGGGGCTTTAGTCGAGGTAGGACAGAGCAGAACATTTACGAATGCGCAAGGGTTGTACCAGCTTACGGGACTCACTACCGCCTGGGATGACCCCCGCGTCACGAACAGCAAATGGTACAGGGACTATGTTGGTGAGCGGGTGCATTGGCAGCAGCGCGAGAATGCGGCGATCCGCCGGGGCGAGGAGATACTGAAGCGGCTCGGGATCGTCATTAACTAAAGCCCCGGGGGGTTAGTAGCTAACAGGCCCGGACCCCCCGGTGTCTCATTCTTCCAGGAATGGGACACTAATACCTAGCCATCCGGTGCCATCCCGTGGGGACCGCCGCGCGCGTGAGGCCGCAGGAGGCCGGACAAGGCTGCTCCGAAAGAGGGCGAGGCACAGATATGTATCCCCGGCCGCGCCGACGCGCCCACGGGGCCGCCTGGCGTGCATGGACGCGAAAAAAGGCCACCTGCCCGCGCAGGTGGCGCCGAGGAGGTACGGGAAACAGAGCGGTATCACCCGGGCGGCGCCGGTAGCGGCATCTCCGGAGGCGAGGTCTCCGTGACTGTTGGAGCCTCGACCGCTTCTTCTGGTGGGCCTTCCTCCGTTGAGACGCAGATGAAGGCTGTTTGAACCCCGAACTCGCGGGCAAGGAGGCGGGCGAGCAAATCTCCCACAATCTGGCATTCTTTGATGTTGTCGAACATGGCATATTCACCTCCGTTATCCAAGTTCGACGGCGCGGCGGTACCGCTCCTGCTGGCCAGGAGGAGGGGAGAGACCGATCTTGAAGAAGTAGCTATTGCGTCTCCGGATGGGGGAGTTACATGACCGCGGGCTGAGGAAATTCCTTGACACCCCCCTGGGTAAATTACTTGAACGGTGGCACCTTGTAGCGACAAGGGCGAGTATTCCATGATCATACTCGTGAAAAGGGGGAAGTCTTCTTGCGAATCGCAGCCCTCATTTTGGGTATCCTTGGAGGTTTGATTGGGTTGGGATGGGCCATCATAACGCTTGCCGTGAAGATAAGTGAGATAAATTCCTTCACGGAGTACGGAATGCAAGATTTTGCTTTTGTGTGGGTATGCCTGACGGTGGCGTTATTGTCGATGGTCGGGCTTATAGGTGGAGCGCTCGCCCTAACAGCGCCGAAACCGGCGAGCGTGTTAATGTTAATCCCAGCGAGTGTGTTCATCGCAGCGGGTGTGCTCGGCTTCCATGCGGGCGCGATGTCCATGATGGCCATAGTTTTTATTCCCCTCCTGGTGGGAGGAATACTTGCCTGTGTGAGCCAGCGAAGGTCAACACGGCAGAGCTAAGAGGGGAAGGGAAGCGGTACGGGTAAGAAGAAGTTGAAAGCCTGTGGCGAGAAGGCGCAGCAGTGTCACTTCCACCAGAAGTGTCCTCTACGGTCCAGCCTGGCTACTGGGGGATGTTCAGGCCGTAAGCAAGGCGCCACAGGCTATGGCGAACAACGCCGCCCGAAGGGGCAACAGGAAAGCCTTAAGCAGAACGCTGGAGAAGCCGTTCAAGTAAGATATGGGCGGCAAGTCACAAGAACTCCAATGCGAAAAGGAGCTAACACGGGGTGCTGAATGCGAATATGACGCCGAGCCAAGACCCGATTGTCCAGAAACTCCGGGGTGTCCTCGCCAGGTTCCGTGAGTTCCTACAGTCAGAGCAAGGGCAACGCTGGGAGAGAACACCGTGAGAAGGACGCCTTCTTTGATAAGACTTACGTACCGAGGCGGCCTTGAATGCGTTGTGAATGCGTTGTATGAAGGCAGAAGCAGTAGCGGCGGAGTTTTATGAGCCTGAACACTCGTGGAAATACTGGGAACGCCGGACCGTAACGTACGTCGAAGCCCAGGACCCTGGACCCTGCAGGACGGAGCTTGAACTTACCCACCCGGGTACTGCGCGCGGTGCGGCCGAGAGCTGGACCGCAAGGGCACGGAATTTCCGGGGTGGTACGATACGGTATCTCCTACAAAGAACCCTCTCCAGGAGGAGCCTAAATGGAAGGGATAGCAGTAGTCGTCATCGGGATTTTTCTGTTTGCTGTTGTCGGTATGCGAATAACAAGGTATTTAGGGGTTGAGAAATGGCACGTCAGCCTTGGGCTTATCGCACTGGCAATCCTGCTCCACTTCGTGAATGTTTTGCTAATATGGTATTTTATTAAGAAAAAGACTCCCGACTTTGCTTCTACTGAAGAAGTCTTCCCGGGTATTCACAAATGGGAGCTAACAGCCGGAACTGGAATTGTACCCAAATGGGTGTCCGTGATTGGGCTACTCGCAATTTCAGCTTTTGCCACTGCACTTTTACCCTGGATCATGTTGCTATTGAAGATGGTAATGAGTGTTAAGTAAAAGACATCGCAAGGCCCGCGTAATAAGCAGGAGGTAAGGAGAGGCCCTATGGCTTAAGAACAGCATCCCAGCCGGGAGCTGGATATGTATGACTGGCTGTGCCGCCGCGCATTCGAGGAGCACAAGAGCATTGTCCGCGTGGTGCGCGACATCATCGCCGAGGCCAGGCGCAGGGCCGAAGAACCCGGCTGCAAGCGCGGAAAGTAGCGCGCTTTCGGTTAAACACCAATTGAAGGAGGCTGAACGGAATGGGAGTCCAGGCTGAAGGTAAGCAGGAGACCGAAGTCAAAGAGATTGTGCTGGTCAAGCAAGAGACTGGAGTTAAGGGGGTTGTGCTGGTCGAGGGAGGCCAGGTTATCCAGGGCACCCGAGACCGCAATGGGAACGTAAGGGTGCGGCGGTTGAAGAAGGACATAGGAGAGGTCCTGGACGCCTGGAGGAAGAAGGGCTATACCCCGATTCCTCTGGATAAGGCGAAGATCCGCTAGGCTGGACAAGGTACGGGCACATGCACAGGGAGTCTTGTGGACGTAAGCAGCCTGAGCGTGAGCATGAGAACAGAGGGAGGGAATACTCGTGGCGGGACAGATCATTCAGCGCGGAGAGAATGTCTTCCTTGTCCGGGTGTTTCTCGGGCGCGATAAGGACGGGAAACGACGTTACCACAACAAGACTATTCACGGGACCAAGAAGGACGCACAAAGATACCTGACCGCTGTTCTGCGGGAGAGGGACCTCGGGACCTTCGCCGAGCCTACACGGATGACGCTAGATGAGTACCTGGACAAATGGCTAGAGGCCGCCGTAAAGCCCAGGGTGCAGACGCGGACCTATGACGATTACGAGGCCATTCTGAAACGATACGTGCGCGAGCCTCTAGGGCTGAAGAAGCTGCACCAGATCACGTCCATCGAGATCCAGAACCTGTACAGCAGCATGATGCAGAAGGGACTCTCGCCCCGGACGGTGCGCTATCTCCACGCGGTGCTGCATGACGCGCTTGATCAGGCCGTCACTTGGGGGCTGATCCCGAAGAACCCGGCGGCAAGGAAGTTGGTGGACCTACCACGGCAGGAGCGGCGCGAAATGCAGGCGATGTCGCCCGAGCAGGCGAAACGCTTCCTCCAGGCCGCCAAGAAGGACCCGTGGTATCCTCTCTTTCTGCTGGCCCTGACCACGGGCATGCGCCCAGAGGAATACCTTGCGCTGCAATGGAAGGACATAAGCTTCGAGACCGCGACCGCAAGCGTTTGCCGTGCCCTGATTCGGCGGGGCAAGGGCTGGCGCTTCGAGGAACCCAAGACGGCGAGGAGCCGCCGGAGTGTGAAACTCTCGCCGACACTCGTTCAGGCGCTTCAGGCGCATAAGAAGCGGCAGGCCGCGCAACGGCTGAAGGCTGGTGCGACATATCAGAACCTGGACCTCGTGTTTGCGGGTGAGGGTGGCCTGCCGCTACATGCCAGCAACCTGACACGACGTCACTTTAAGCCCATCCTGGAGAAAGCGGGGCTGCCGAGCACGTTTCGGCTGTACGACCTTCGCCATACTTGCGCAACGCTGCTCCTTGCTGCTGGGGAGAACCCGAAGGTTGTCTCGGAACTGCTGGGACACTCTACCGTGAGGCTTACCCTCGACACCTATTCCCACGTGCTGCCTGACATGCAGAAGGGCGCGGTTGAGAAGATGGAGGCAATGCTGTTCTCATGAGGCACACTCGCGGCGCACACGTGGGAGTTTGGCACACTATAGGCACACAAGCCCATTTCGAGCCGCCCGACCGTCGCCACAAAACCCCTGATAAACACTGGTGCCGAGGGCCGGAGTCGAACCGGCGACACGCGGATTTTCAGTCCGCTGCTCTACCACCTGAGCTACCTCGGCAGCACATCTAAACACATACTACGTGGTTTCAGGCGCTTTGTCAAGAGCAGGGGCTACCTTTTTTGCCCTGTCTTCCTAACCTTTCGCCTCCACGTGTACAAAAAAAATGGCGGAAGCGACGGGATTCGAACCCGCGATCTCCTGCGTGACAGGCAGGTATGTTAGACCAGCTACACCACGCCTCCGCTCAAACTTATGAGTATCGCTTATATTCACTTGGTGGGCGAAGGCAGATTTGAACTGCCGACCCCCTCCTTGTAAGGGAGGTGCTCTCCCGCTGAGCTATTCGCCCTAGTTGCCTCCTGGTAAACAGGCAAATCACCTTAGGCAATTGTTAGTATAGCCGAAATGTCCAACAGAGTCAAGGCTTCCTAAGCAGCTTTTTTCTATCACATGTTTCCTGACAGGACAATTAGAGAAGAGTCATCAACTAGCCTTCTCGGACATGTCTTACAAGAAGCATATAGATTCATTCTTCTGCTTTTCACGGTTACCGCGATTATCTTTCACGATGACCTTTTTCTTAAGATATTACATTCATCATAATAGGTTCCAATTCACAAGTCCTTTCTGTGGGGCGTTTCGCACCGGTCATATATCTTATACTTGCGTTGTCACAAAAAGCGTAACGTCCCTTATTGAATCCGGACTCCTCTGACGAGCTAACCCGTAACCGGGCCACAGCTGTTGCTCGTTTAGGAAAATCTGAAGGTGTATCGTCCTCTAAGCTATGCCAGCTCCACATGACTTTGGTTTTCCTGGTGTTCTCGTCTCGCATGATTGTCAATGTAGGTCTAGTAGGAGAACCTCCTTCGGGAATAGGGTCAATTGTCTCAAGCTCATCCAGAACTTCAACCAAAAGCTCAGGTCCGAACTCAAGGCTCACCTCCCAATACCTCCAGCCCGTAGGAGCCCTCATATTGTAAGTAGTCAGCTCCACCTCCCATATAACCATCTCGCCTTCCGCGACTTGAAACTCATCTTCTCTTACAAGGATGTTTTCAGTAATTGCAGTCGCTTCTATAGTTAACTGGGCGTCTCTAGGTTTCCTCCGGATAGTAGCACCGGGATAAGATTGGGAGAGAGAATCCTCTTCATCTAAACCGGCTTTTACCTCCTTGTCATTCAGGGCATTACCTTTGTTAGCACCATTCACCGCATTACCGTGTTTAGACAGTTTCATAGTTGGATTCAGGCAAACTGGCATGTCGGTAGCATCCTGTATGAGAGAACCAGTGCAGAGATCCGCCTGCGAAAGCTCAGTCTGCCCCGGGAATTGCAGGCGCGAAGTATTGTTGATGTAGAGCTCTGCAGATACAGGCAGCATATGAATACAGGCCGCTAGAACGCATGACATGACGAAAGTCCAGGCTATCGCACCAATCGACACAGATTCTCCGGTCATAGCGACCTCCTCCTAAGGGTTCGCCGAGTCCGAGATACGTTGCTTGCCGGATCATATCATGGAATTATTTTCCTGTCAATTCTTTACAATGCAGCTCCTCGCAGAGCTCGACCCCCAAAACTTGTACTGGGCGGAAAGCCCTACTGAAATAGGTCTTTAGTCCAATAGCCTGCTTTTTCCTAATATGTTAATATTATATGGCTATTATCGACAATTGCATAATTTAGCCACTAGTTTCTCGCGACAGGGCAAACTTGTCGAAAGACAAGGACGCAAAGCTGCGGGTCTAAAGCCAATCGAATTCTGGCCATGATAGCCAAGCTGCCGAAGAGAAATGGATAATTGGGCGGATCACTTCGTTAGGTCACATAGAGGGTCTAGCGTCTCGCAGGATTCGCACCATGCAGTTTTGCCACTTGCCATATGCCGCAACTTGTAGGGTAAACTCTCACAACCTCTTTGCGACCATCCAACAGCCCGCAGCAGGACGCGGATACGATGGTGCCGCTAAAGAGGTTTTTTTGAAAAGAGGCTCATCTTATACATTTCATGAGATACCCGTCGGCGATGGGGATGTATGTTTTCTGAATTATGCTACCCCCATCCAGCGGGTATCTCGCGTCTTAGAGAGCATTCGACTTTTCAATACTTGTGTCGTCATTTTAATCGGGAAACGGCTACCGGCAGACAAAAAACGGTCATTATCCGCCACCTCACGCAACACACCGACGTCCTGGAACCTCAAAAGCCGGCCAGTCCCTGTTTGAGAAAGGATGTAGGGTAATGATGCTACCGGAGCAGAAAGAACGGCTAAAAAGCAAAGCGAGAGATCCTTTTTCAGCAATCCTAGGATCAAGTCCTGAGATCATAACAGCCCGCAACTTAGCTAAGCGAGCTGCACGAGGTGATTCCACAGTTCTTTTGGTGGGTGAAACCGGTGTAGGAAAATCAGTCTTTGCCGCAGCCATACATCAGGCAAGCCACCGAAGAAATGGGCCGTTTATTACGGTAAACTGCGCAGCGATACCTGAAACTCTTGTTGAGTCAGAGTTCTTTGGATACGTAGATGGAGCGTTTACCGGTGCATCAAGACGAGGAAAGCCCGGAAAGTTTGAGCTTGCAGACGGAGGCACAGTCTTTCTTGACGAAATCGGGGATATGTCCCTTACCCTCCAGGCCAAAGTCCTCCGAGTCCTCCAAGACCGTGTCGTAGAACGCCTGGGCGGGACACGTGAGATACCGGTAGACGTACGGGTAATAGCTGCAACCAATAAGGATCTAATGGAACTACTGGAATCCGGCAGGTTCCGTGAAGACTTATACTATAGACTCAATGTCATCTCTATAAACATTCCTCCTCTAAGGGAGAGAAGGAGTGATATCCCTGAGCTTGTCAAATGGTTCCTTCTGTCTTTGAATAAGGTATGCAACACATCTGTTAGCTGCGTCCATCCTACAGTCATGGATGCGTTTATGAGATACCCTTGGCCTGGGAACCTTCGCGAGCTGGAGAATGCAGTGGAGCACGCATTGAATCTTACTGACGGAAATGAGATAAACCTTGAGCATATCCCGCCTCACATCTGGCAACATTCGATTGAAAACAGAGAAGGAAACGACACCGCTTTCGCTACGGATCTCGACGATTCTCTAGCAAAATACGAATACAGCTTAATAATCGCAGCACTAAAAGCTACAGGCAACAACCGATCGCAGGCTGCAAAACTCCTCAACATCTCACGATCAGGCCTGTACAAGAAGCTGCAAAAGTACGCCATCCCCAGGGATGGCCGATTCAAAAGGCTTTCGTAATAATGTACAGAGTTTACCGGTGCAATCTGCCGGTTAAGTCGTGGGCAAAGCTAGAAACGCTTCATAATACTGATACACTGCTTCTTGATTTGCTCATCACTGACAAGACAAGCGTATCCCAATTCGAAATCGCCTAGGAAAATTCCCAGTCCTCCTGTGTAAGCTGTCACTCCTCCTTCGAACCCGTCCTTAAGAATGACTCCTCCTCTGAGGGCAATGTAGGATCCGATCCTACCTTCGAAACCCCCGGAGACGGTCCCAGTTGTGGCGTGGTCGCGTACAGAAACATTGTGAACGTCCAGCGCGACAACTGCGCCTTTCCACGGCGTTAAGCTAAGGCCTAACGAGTACGTAGGTGGAACTGCCCGAACAGCCCCGTCTGTAGATTTTAGATCTGTTGTGGTGACATCCCGAGCCAGGACTCCCAGGGTTATCGCTTTATAACGCAGCATGACCCCGATATCCGTCGCAAATCCTTGCCATGACGAGAGCAGCGTATGCCCTGAGTGCTCCGCACCTCTCAGATACCGGAATCCAATCCCGAGGGAGCCTGTATCCTTGAACGCCTTCCCTACTGCGTAGTTATAACTGTTATTTGTCAACTCTAAGCACTCATCTAACCGCTTGTACTGAGCCCAAGCGAATCCTCCTGTCCCTCCTTCACGCTCTTCATCAGTAGCAGCGAGGTATTTGAAGCTTCCGTCACCGCCACTACCTCCGAAGCCTACGCCAAAGGATAGTGATAACATGCCTTTTGTGAATCCAAAGGATGCAGGGTTTGAGTAGAGAGGATTCGGCACACTGGAAAGCCCCACGTACGAATACCCCATGCCGAGGAGGCGCGCATCTGCATATTCCAACGGCTCGATGGATTCTTCAGCGTAACACGCCCTTACACTGAACAGTCCTACAGCAGCTGCTATGACTGCCGTGGCAATACAGACTAAAGCAATCTCCGGTCTTAGGCGCACTTGGTTGCACCCCTTTCTCCTACTCGGATGAGATTATCGTAGCAGTGATGAATACCAGCACCTCAGACTCAGTCGTCACATTTTTCGTACTGCTGAAGAAAATACCCAGGATAGGGAGATCTCCAAGGACCGGAACCTTTGTCTTGGATTCGTACTGTGACTTCAAGTTGAGTCCGCCTATGACGATGGTCTCTCCGTCCTTCACCCGGACTGTCGTAGCTACCTTGCGCCTGTTTACCGTAGGTAGACCGGTTGCTCCTTCTATTGCATCGCTGACCTCAGGTTCTATTTGAACGACAATTTCACCGGTATCAGGCGATATACGCGGGGTGAACTTAAGAGATATCCCTGTTCTGATACTTTCGAGCCGGCTCGTAGTGGATGTGCCTTCTGAAGTAGTCGTAGAAATGGCAAAGTACCTGTCCCTGCCAAGGAAGATCTCAGCACCTTCGCCGTCAAGAGTTGCAACACGGGGCGTAGCATGGATTTCTGCCTTCCCTGAATCAACAAGCGTCTTCATTGATGCCAGCACCGACTGAAGGCCGCCTGCTACGCTATATTTCGCCCCCCAGATCCCTGAGATGAAATCAACAAACCCTGACGCAGGGATACTTGTGTCAGGTTCGCCGCCTTTGAACTCGTACCTCCAGTCTACGCCCAGGGATTTTCCGGTGTCAGAAGATACCTCCACAACAAGGGCTTCCAGGAGCACTTGAGGCGGGGCTTTGTCTATCTTCTCCAAATCCTCCTTCACCCGGGAGATTATGTTTTCAGGGCCTGTTATGACCAGGATGTTTTCATCCGGCCCGGTCTTAACATATGGCTTAAAATAGTCAGAAAGCAGCCTTGACGCATTCTCCGCGTTTGCGTATTTGAGCCTCACCACTTCTGTGCTGGTAAACAGCGGGAATGCAGGATTTGCGGCATCGGGCATACCGACTAAATAGTAGTCGCCGACCTTCACGAAGGTGTAACCAAATGGCGCAACTATCATTTCTAAGGCTTTCTCAAGAGGCACATCCCATAGTTCCAGGGTTACCCAACCTTGCACCGACGGTTCCACAAGGATGTTTACTCCTGTCTGTGCAGAGATGTCGCGGAAGACATTTATTATGTCTTCGCTGTCGAAGATGTTTGTCACCAGAGGCTCGTCAGCCGACAACGCAGCAGGAAAAACCAAAGTTGCTGCAATAATTGCAACAGCCAGAATAAGGGCTTTGGAGAATCCCGCCGGCAACCTTCTATTACGAATCATGTGGTCCCCTCCTTGAAATCTCATGTGTTATGCACTTATGCACGTCCTGCTTTTGGCAGGCCTCGCTCTACTCGACTGTAAACTCCCGCATTACGTATAGTGGTGACCTGCCTCCGTAATGCACGAGGAATTCAACGACATAGTCTCCAGGTTCCAATTGACCGGAAAAAGCCACGTTGAAGGCACGAATGCCGCCGGGCAGCACAACATCGGCCTCTTCACCCAAGTCCAATGAATCCACCTCAACTAACGTGCCCGGACCCACGTATTCTATTCCCGGGACGCTCTCGGGCATAATCCGCTTCTTCAGTGCCATGGATGCTCTCGGTTTTACGTGGATTGTTCCAGTGTTTTCAAAAACAGTTCCGAAGACAGTACCCACCGAGGGCCCCCCGTCAACAATAGTGATCGGTGTGAGCTCTCCCATGACTTCGAATTCTTTCCCAACTGCCAAGAAGACAACAGTACCGGTTTCCCCAGACCATTCTGAACTGGCAGGAGTGGTGGACGTGTCTTCTGAGACGGGTGTTGCAGTAAATATTATGTTTGCATACTTTCCGCCTGACTCTCCCTTGGGTATAGAAAGCATCATCCGCACTACTTGCCTTCCCCTGGGTCTAACCTCAACCACACTCGGCTTTACTTCAATCCAATCAGCGCAGCTTGGCGCAGAAGACTCTGTTTCTTCCGTTATGAGCTCACCTTCGTCGTCAAAGGCAAGGGTTGTTGCACGGGCTTCAACACGTATTGTCTGGTCAGATCGATTCTCAATCACTACCGGCCTGGCTACAGTAGCACCAGGTATGCCGCTCAAGTCAAGCATTTCAGGATCGACCGAGAAAGGTGCTATCACAGCGGTCGTTTCTACCTTAGCTACCTCTGTTCCGCTCTCGCCAATGCTGAATTCGACCTTGGCCGTAGCAGGCCTCATCCCGCCGTACCTAACTGAGATGTCGGATATGTAATCACCGGGTGCAAGACCGCCGGGTAAGACCGAGCTAAGGTTCACAGCAGCTCCCGGCAGCACAATGCCTCTACCTGCGCCCAGTGGAATCTGCCTGAGCCTTTTTCCGGTTCCATCGCGCAATATCATGCTTCCACGGGCGAACACGTGGATGTCGCCTTCGTTTTTGATCTCTGCCGAGAGTATCACAGCATTCTCTCCATACATACTGGCGTACATAGGGTTTTCAGCTGCATAGCTTACATTGAACCCAGTCACATCAAGCCTTCTCTGAACTTGCCTAGCAGGAATAGTGAGCTCCACAACCGTAGCAAACCTCTGAACGAATACGTTGGAGGCAAATGCAGGCTCACCTGTGCGCTCTTCCGGAATCATTTCAAAGACAACAGCCGCGTACCTGCTGCCTTGAGCTCCGCGAGGAACTGTCAGGGTTCCCTGTACAGCAAAGGTCTCGCCGGGTGCAACAGAAGCTTTATCCGCAGAAAGCTTTATCCAAGAGGCGCAGGAGTATTCAGAGGTCCCAACGTCCACAACCTCGTAATCTCCGTTGGGCTTTTGAACGATGTCAGCCGTATATATAAGGAAATCTGCAGTTTCGGCTTTACTCTCGTTCACCATGAACACTTCAAATGTCTTCACAGCTCCCGGAGATTCGGTTATCTCCACAAGCATGGGAGTAAAACTTAAAGATATTTGTGCAGCAGCATAACCTACAACTACTGTGAGCAAAACAACAGTACCGAGAAGAATGAGAATCAGTGTTTTCTTCAAGGCTCTTCCAGTGAACATCGCCATATCTTTATCTGTTCCTCGCTTCAACCGAAGGTACATAACAAGTTCTCCCCTTCCTCGCAAAACGGGGGTGACCAGGACAGCCACCCCCAGGTCCCGGGTTTACCTCATTTGGGGTATGCTCTGCGATTACGCGCCAGGTAGTGGTGGGAGAAGGTCTCCCCAAGTGCCATCATCATCAACCCAATCCCGCTGGTTCTTTAGGGTTATGTAAACTATACCCTCATCTTCGTATTCGCCTGCGGAATTGCAGTTCGACACCTCTATCTTGTTAAAGAGTTTAAACCAAAGCCCTTCATGTAAGCCCATGGAGTCACCAACAGGGAATATCTTTTCATTCAGCTCTGGTGCGGGTATCCAATGAGTGTCGTCAATATGTATAATCCTCGGGGGATTGTTGTCATTTCCATCCCACGTACGAGCTACGTAAGAAACTTCGATGTATTCGTCAGTATTTTCGTTGACGCCTTTTAGATGGCCAAAGCCCTCGAAGCTTATCTCAACATCGCCATTGCTCTTCAGGAATACGCCAATACAGTCAGCTGCATATGTTCCAGGCTTGAGTATGTACCATTCCCACCTGGTATTGCTTATTGACCACTCACACCACTGCGCCATGGAAGCCCAGGTTGTGAACGCGCATTCCCACTCTTCCTTGTTACAGCTGCCTCCAGTGAGTTTTCCACGTCTAAAGCAGCGAGCAAGTTGCGCGTCATTGGGACCCTCTCCGCTCCTGTACCAATCCTTGCCATGTCTGTACCAGGTTTGCACCTCTTCCTCGCAACGAGGCGGCGGATAAACAGGCCAACCGGAAGCGTCTGCGGAATCTGCCAATACCATGGCCGGTATCAAGAGAGCCGCGAGAACAACTAAACAAACGACTAGCTTTTTCATTTAGATCTGTCCCCTTTCTTTCAAGCTGTTTTTCTGTCCGCCGATGGGCAAAGCCCATCTAAGGCTGGGGTGCTATCCTTAGCACCCGTCCTTGAGGTCAGTTGTTGCTGACTATGAACGTAATCACCCCCGTACTCTCATATTCTGCAGACGAGGTTTGTTCGTCCACGCTTATCTTTGACCACATCAGAACCGGACTAGGTTCAGAGAGGTCAATATACAGTGTCTCACTGTTCAAATCAGCCGCAGGTATCCACCCTTCTGTTTCTACCGCGTCGAGACTATTCCCAAACCCGTAGAATGTGGCAATCTTCCCGGGCGTACTGTCCCTTTTAAGATCGTCAAACTCGCTGAACTGTACCGATAGCTTCCCTTTACCGGATGTGGTGATTTCCGTAGCAAGAACAGCATATGTCCCAGGCTTTAGCACCCGCCAATCGATGCGCGTCGCAGTCAGCGAGATGTCGGCATAAGACGCGTCAGCACTCTTGATATATATAGGATCCAGCGGCATTTCGTGTACGTATGAGCCTCCTACCGGGTTGTATTCCATGTTGATGTGGTCACACAAGATCTGGTCTTCATTATTTAGAGGCAATCCATCGGTTGTCACCTTCAAGGCAAGGTAAGCATAGGAACCCGGTATAAACCTATCACTCGAGCTCTGGTGCCAATCCCAGGAGACTTTCATCCGAAAGACTCCTGGCTCAGTGTCTGTCACTGTTATTTTCAAGTCCCCATCGTGTATACCAGGATACTCAGGCACAAACACGAGTCTCTCGATCACCTCTGCTGTCAGGTGCTCTCCTAACAGGAAGGTTACGTGCCACCCGTTCCATCCTTTTTTGTTCTGCCAGTCACTCGGACATTCTACATGGAGCTCCACTAGCCACTCGGCTTCTTCGCCGGAAGGCACGGCGAACTTGCCGTCTTCAACTCCTATATTGTCCGAGACCGCCGTAGCTGTAAGCCTATACAGCCCGGATTCATGGACTCTCTCAATCTGAGCCGGCTCAGAAAGCGGACTCACCAAAGGCATGAGGGAAGTGCTTGACCTCAGTTCTTCTACGGTCTTCTTTTCATCTTTAGATGTGTCTCCGGGTACAGACGGAACAGGAGCAGGTCTCTCTGGGAAAAGCCTCTTGGGATACGGCCACTCGCGATCAAACCGGCCGGTTACCGGGTCCGAAGAACCGGTATCCAGTATTGGGCTAATGGGGTTCTCACGAGCAACAATTATGTGCGGGTCTGTCCTCCGTAGCTGAACCTCTCCGAGCATACTATATGTGAGCCGAAAACCTCTGTGGAGAGTGTGGAATCCCTCCTGGGAAAACCCGAATCCTCCGGAATCGTCTCGCCTTGTTGTTATACTGATCTCGCACCTGGCAGCTTCGCCAGGCATAAGCGTGCCGATATTCCATACGATACTTGTCTCTCTTCGCAAAAGGCCCGGTGAATCACTGTTTTCGAAGCTTACATCCCCCTGGGATTTCCCTATTAGTGAAGGTTGAAAAGCAGAGCAGATCGTGCCCTCCACCCTTACATTTTCCATGGGAAAACTGTGGGGATTCCTGACAGTTATCACGAGTCGCCCCTTCACTTGCCGGCTGACCGGTGTTGTAAACATCCTTTTGCCGACCGGGACTATATAGTCATACTCAGGTATAAACTCTACTGTAATCTCAGCTTGGCTAGTATCGAATAAGACTGTGGCTCGTGCGGTTACCTGCACAACGGAGGTTTCAGCATTGGTAAAATCTGATCTCGGATCAGAAGTTTCCAACACTGCATCTAAGTCAAGAGTTACGTAGGGATTTACTCTCTCCAGTTTTTCCCAACCAATCATAGGCACCAGCCTAAATACGGTAAGAGGTGCTCCAAAGGTAGGAAGAGTAAACACCATAAAAGCTAATATGGCCATTAATCCACATGCGATTCTACGCGCCATCCAAAACCCTCCTACGGCAGGCGTTGTAGCACTCGTTCATCTAATCACCATTTACGGAGTAACTGTAAAACGTTTCCTTGGACAGTACGTAGAACAGTAACGCAATTGTCATGCCATTCGGCCTTTCATCATTATCCTTCTTCCAAAACAGCTTGAAGCTGGGGTTTCCCAGATGGCAAGAAAGGAGACTGAAAGATGCGAACACCGGTGTGTCAATGGCTGTAGACACATCTTTAACATCTCTCTTTCAGAAATGTCAGCAAGCAGGAGGTACTTCAGAGAACATCGTGTGTCCATCTGTAGACACATACGTATGTACATAGACAGCTTGTCATGAAACAAGCTCACTTCATGAAACAAGCTCACTACATACCTATATATAGCTAATTGGGATCTAATTTATTCATGGGATGCCAAAATTGTTGAAGGAGAAGTGGGAAACAAAAATGAAGACAAAGAAGGCTCACGGATCTTCAGAGGCGGCACACACCAGCCTCTCACTGAGTCCTGAAAAGCGCGTGTCTTGAGTGTCGTTTTTCACTGCGATCGCCAGAGCTTTAAGCGTCCCCACAAGGACCACCATGCGCTTAGCCCTGGTGATAGCGGTATACAAGAGATTCCTCTGGAGCATTACATAGTGCTGAGTGGTGATGGGCATCACCACGACAGGATACTCGCTTCCCTGACTCTTATGGACGGAAATGGCATAGGAGAGCACCAGCTCGTCTAATTCATGCTGCTCATAGGCAACACGCCTGAGCCCGTCAGACTCATCAAACGCAACGACCACCTCCTGCTCCTCAGGATCGATCTTTACCACACGGCCGATATCTCCGTTAAACACCATCTTGTCGTAGTTGTTTCTTATCTGCATAACCTTGTCGCCTTCACGCAAAATAAATGCGCCCATCCGAGTCTCCTGCCTTCCGCGGCCTTTAGGATTCAAAGCCTCTCGAAGGAGCAGGTTAAGGTTATCCACGCCTGTTACAGTCCGGCGCATAGGTGCCATTACCTGGATATCATCTATTGGGTTGCACTTTAGATACCTGGGAAGACGCCACGCCACAAGCTCAGTGACGAGTTCCGTGACTTTCTCAGGGTCCTCTTCCCGGATGAAGAAAAAGTCAGCATCCGCACCTTCCACTAGGTTCTTGTTGAAGATAGGCATGGTTCCTCTATTTACCCTATGCGCATTAGTGACTATCATACTGAGCTGTGCTTGTCTGAAGATCTCAGTCAAACGCACAACTTCCGCAACACCTGATGCAATCACATCTTTAAGCAAAGAGCCCGGCCCTACAGACGGCAGCTGGTCCACATCTCCCACCAGCACAAGCCTTGTCCCGGGACGCACCGCAGCCAGGAAATTGCTCATCAAGAGCACGTCTATCATGGAAGTTTCATCCAAGATAATGACGTCAGCGTCAATCGGGGCACTCTCATTACGTTCGAATGCCATATACCCTTGGGTGAAGTTCACGCCGAGGAGCCGGTGGATGGTTTTTGCCTCGCGGCCGGTTGTCTCAGCCATTCTCTTCGCAGCCCGTCCTGTCGGTGCGGCAAGGGCCACACGGAACCCTTCGGCCTCAAAGACCCTGAGCATAGTCCTTACTGTAGTCGTCTTCCCTGTGCCAGGGCCTCCTGTGAGGACAACTACAGAGCTTTTGACAGCCTTCTCCACGGCCTCCTTTTGAGCATCGTTGAGAGAGATGCTGTCTCTCCGCTCCATTTCCTTTATTAGCTTTTGGACATTTCCTGAAACAGTCCGCGGCTTCACCCTGACCAGCTTAGACAATCTGCCGGCAACATTGACTTCAGCCCGATAAAGATATGCCAAGTAGACAGCAGTCTGACCCTGGATCATCTCCCTGACAATAGAACCGCGCTCTTCCAAGACAGGAATCGCATCCTTAACTAAGGCCTCTTCTACCTCGAGGACACTTGCAACCTCCTTTATAAGCGCGTCCTCCGGATAGTAGACATGCCCGTCTGATGCGAGTTCATTGAGGACATATACTATCCCTGCAGTGATCCTCTCTTGTGACACAGGCTCGATGCCCAGTTCTGCTGCTATCTTGTCAGCGGTTTTAAAACCTACTCCGTGGATCTCATCTGCAAGGCGGTAGGGGTTTTCGCGGACTGCCTGGATGGAAGCATTGCCGTAATGACGGAATATCTTAATCGCAAGTCCCGGAGTTACTCCATGGTCAGCAAGGAAGACCATGACTCGCCTTATTTCTTTCTGCTCTTCGAACGCCTGAGTTATGGCTTCTGCTTTCTTCTCACCGATCCCCTCGACTTCAGTAAGCCTTTCAGGCTCATGTTCGATGACATCAAGAGTTTTCGTGCCGAAGTGGGCCACAAGCTTCTTAGCGGTCACAGGGCCGATTCCTTTGATAAGGCCGGATCCGAGATATTTCTCGATACCTTTGACTGTAGCCGGGACTATTGATTCATAGCTTTCGACCCTGAACTGACTGCCGTACTCAGGGTGGTAGGTCCATTCACCTTTCATGAGGAGGGTCTCGCCGACACTTATAAAGGGGAAAGTGCCGACTACTGTGATGGTCTGGCGTCTCCGTCCGGCGGGGCCGCGTTCTTCACAGGCGACCCGTGCCACGGTATAGAGACTGTCCTCGTTGCGGTATGTAATCCTCTCAACTGTGCCCTGCACAGAAAGCATGTCCATCCTCCAGGAAAGAGTGGTGCCATATAATTCTAACACGGTATAGGGGCCTCGTAAACGAAACGTGCCTTACGCAATCTACTATTGGACTTGGCCGCTTGGACTTGGCCACTGGTAGATCGAGAAGGTTCAGTCCACTCGTAGATCGGAAAGGCCCCGTGCGTTAAAGCGGCTGAGTTACGTAGCCTCTAAGGAATCACAAGAGCTCAGAGAGTCCCACGAGTTCATAGCCCATGTCCAGGAGCTCCTTAATAAGATCAGGAAGCGCCCTCAGGGTCTGCTCCCTGACATGGAGCAATACAATGGAACCGTCCCTTGCCGAAGAGGTAACGCGCTCTCTGATTACAGCTTCACCTGGGTTCTGCCAGTCATCGGGCGTCAGGTTCCAAGTGACTAAAGACGCGCCTTCTTCCCGTGCAATAGTGCGAATCTCCTCGTTGTAGCTCCCATAAGGAGGACGGAACCATTTTGGAAGGATGCCTGTTGCACGTTTTATCGCAGTTTGCGCTTTGCTAATCTCCTGCCTTGCAGTGTCCGAATCAAGATCTGTCAGCCTTGCATGGGAATAGCTGTGGTTTCCGACATCATGACCTGATTCCACCACTTTCTTAGCTGCATCTGAATAGCTTATCGCACGCCACCCCACGAAAAAGAAGGTTCCTTTAACACCGAACTCATCCAGTACATCTACTATCTTTCCGGTAAGCTCAGGATCTGGGCCGTCATCGAAGGTCAGTGCGACTTTGCCTGCGGGTTCCCGTCTCTCAACCGGGAGCCTGAGGTCAGGTTGTTCTTCAGGGAGCAAGGCAAGGTTGTCCAGTGATTCAGTGTTAGAGGCGCCGGTCGGCGCCTCCAGAGTCTCGTAGTTCATGCCTGTCGGGTATGGGACCCCTTCAGGCGCTTGGACATAGACAGTCCGAAAACCGTTGCTAATCGACACTGTACGGGTGTCTTGATCCCACGTGAACCAGCACCCCAAGATGGGAGCAAGGTCTTTCGCAGGCATCCACGCTATGTCCCACCTGACCACGATATCCACAACATATCCATTTACAACTGTGCGGCCTTTCTGGTCCCAGTGGACAGTAGCTCCAAACGCTTCAGCTATAGGGCGAACAGGCACCATCATCGTATCATCAAGGATGAAACCTCGAAGATAGATATCATCATACTTCACCAAGACAAGTTCGCCCGGCAGGTCAGAGGCAGATATCAAGGTCGCACCGGTTGATAACCCGAAAGACGCCAGCACCAAAAGGACAGTTACAGCTATAACAGCAGCTCGCCTGGACTTAGACCATCTCAATTCAAACAGCCCCTCCTCTTTTAGTCTATTAGCGCAGCCTCTTCGCGCTTTGCAAAGCTTTCAGCTTCACTGCACTTTCAAGCTTCATAGGCCCTGCATTCTGCTACATCCGGCACTTGACTGCACTATGGATGTCATATGGATGTCATATGGATGTTAGATGGATGTCATTATGTTCCGCATTTTCCTACGCTTTGGTCTTGTACCCTAAAAGGAGTGTCATATCCATGCTTATGCCATATCACCTCCGAATATGACAACCTGTATAAATCTTGAAGTACATATTTCGTCACAAACTCCAGCTTACCTTCTATTCTGCCATTGCCATTTCTAAACGTTGTCCCCACCGTCTTCTCGAACGCTGTCTCGACCGCCTTCTTGAACGCTGTCCCGACTGCTTTCTCGAACGCTTTCTCGGCTTCCATCTCGGATTCGGCTTTTTCCTAAGCGCACCCGCTTATATGGTCGAAAACCGTCCACCCAAGTGCTTGTCCATGGCCGAGTCCCTTACATCTAATGGAAGCATCAGGCTCCGAGTTGGAAATCCGCCCACCAAAAGACTCAGCCGTAGCTGATCTATTACTCCCTTCTACTGCCTTCCCGGGAGTAAGCTTGCGCTGTAGTCGAAATGATAATCATACTAAGATACTTCCGCATGCCATTGCCGTGAAAGCCGCAACGCACCCACGGAAAGGTTTACCCATGGCTTATCTGGT
>FIZM01000062.1 GCA_900019985.1 uncultured Clostridia bacterium | reverse complement strand
CGTTCGGTCCTCTTGGAGGCTACTAGAGTCCCCGGGCTCGTCTGAGCTATAGGGCCGGGCTTGGCGTCCTCGTGTCTCACAGCTTGGACATTGCCTTCGGTGTCAAAGGGCAGGACCGCGATCTTTGTGAGGTGACCTTCAACTCCGGCTCTGCTAGGATCAATGTAGAATTCGACTGAATCGGTTCTGTAGTATGCGCCTTGGTCCTCGGGCTTGATGTTGATGACGACGTATTCATCTTCCACATTGGCGGCTAGGTACAAGTACTCGTCGTCATACTGCACGTAGAAGGTTGAGTTGAGGACTTGCTTTGTCTTATCGACCTTCTCTATTCCGCCTGCTGGCACATTCATGTCTTCGTCAACCAGGTAGCCTTCTACACCTTCCCAGTCGCAGAGGGAGCCATCGATCACTTTGGGCTCAAGTGCCCTGGTCGCCAATGCCATTTTCTCGGCTGGCGCTAGGAGCATCTTTTCCCACTCAGCCATATACTCCGGGGTAACAGCATACTCCGACTCGCGCTCTACAAATCCGATTTTGTCCATTGCTGCAGCAATCGCAGGGTGGGACATGAAGAGGTCCCAGATCAGCCCCGATTTGTAGTTCTCAAGCATTAGCACGATGATACCCTGATCGATGCCTACATACTGGTCGGAGTACCAATTTTGGTCTACGTTGAATCCAGAGACAAAGCCGTATTTGCCCCAGATCAGGCCGCCTTCGCGCTCGAGCATTGCCCGCATGGCAGCAATGGACAGATCTGGCGTAAAGGGCATAGACGCAATAGACGCATATGGAGCGACAGTGCCGTCGTGATTGCCCTCCGATGCGCCATAGGCTTTGTATCCTGCTGGGCCGTCACATGCGGAGAGTCCCCATACGTCCAAGTCGTAAGTGGAGTAGTTGAACCTGCGCATGACCGCAAACAGACGATTGTATCTGGTGGCTGTGGCTGCGTTGTTGAAGTAGTTGGCGTAGCGGTCCTCCCTGTTGCGAAAGTCAATCCAGGCGGCCGGGTACTGATAGACAAAGAGGGTCTCCTGTGGAAGGGAGATGTAGTTCTCGTTGACTGGACGGAAGATGTTGTCCCAGGCCGACGCAGGGATCGGATGTGTGTGGGAGCCTATTGCCAACAGGGCCGCAAGAAGCCCCTCGTTGAACGAGTTCCATCTGGCTGAGAGGAATCCGATCTCCGGCTTCCATCCCATCGACAGGGTATCTCCTTCGTTCAACATCCATTGCCAATCTGCGGCCTCGTAGAGCTGATTGGCGAGGCTCTCAACCTCAGTGCCTTCGAAATATCTGCCAACGGTGATAGCTCCGGCCAAGAAAATCGCAGTGTCTATAGACGATATCTCTGAGTCTCCAAATCTGCGCCCTTTGGTCATATCGACGAAGTGGTAGTAGAAGCCGTTTTTACCTTCAACGCCTCCGTCAGCAAAGGTCTTTAGTGTAGTAAGTGCGCGGTCGTACCCTTCATCTCGGGTGATCCAACCTCGCTCAATGCCTACAGGGATCGCTGATAGTCCAAACCCTACAGCAGCTATGCTGCAAGGAGACGTGGCAGTGCTCCTGTCCTTGATCAGCCCGTTTGCTGGGTTGGCTTCGTTCCAGAGGTAGTCAAAGCTCTTTTTGGCTACCGCCTCGATGAGAGCGTCGTCGTCCAGCTCGAGCAGCCTCGTTACCTCTTCCTTGATCTCTGCGGGTATCCGCTCAATGAGGTCTTCTCTTGAGAGAGCGGCCCTTGCCAGGCCCAGGCCGTCTATGTAGAACTTCTCCGTGAGCGGGAGTTTTGCTCCTCCTTCATCTATGTGAGCCCAGGCGAAGTAGAGCTTGTATGTACCGTCCGGTTTCAGGTCGCTCATCTCGGCCGGAAGCGTGTATTCCACGAGGTTCCACCCCAGGACCGGATCGACATCCGCAAACACGCCGCCGACCCACTCCCAGCCGCTAGACAGATCCGCCATGCCCAAGAAAAACATCGTTGGATTGAACTCGTTTTCGGGCGGAAGGTAGATGTTCATGATCACCTCGTTTTGGCCTATCCAGCGCTGCAGCCTCTCGCCTTCGAGGTCGAGAGCGAGTTTAGTCTCTATTGCCTTTCCGTCGGGAATAACTGCGACTGAGTGGGTGCCCTGACAAACTATCTTCGACTCCAACTCAAACTTAGCCCCGGTATTGTCGTTTTCGTATCCTGCGAGCTCAGCTTCGTCGTCCATAGCCCACAGCCAATCACCGATCGGGCCGCTGTCAGTCACAGCAGCGCTGTCCTTTGTTTGGACCCAAATTCCATCTACAATGAACGGCTCCGCTAGGGGAATCTTGGCGTTCTGATCGTCGACTGTAAAGAAGGACAGATAG
The DNA here is from genome assembly GCA_900019985.1 of uncultured Clostridia bacterium. Classification (GTDB taxonomy): domain Bacteria; phylum Bacillota; class SHA-98; order UBA4971; family UBA4971; genus UBA4971. The sequence goes on along the minus strand of FIZM01000062.1, from coordinate 4,192 downwards.
ATCTTGTAATGTCCGCCTTCCTTGACGTTTTTCATTGGGCCAGAGAGATCGTAGATCACGTCGTTCCATCCGGGCGCTACCTCGACCTTTGGGAAAACTCCGTCAACCCACGCCCAACCGTCCGACAGGTCTGCCATGCCCAAAAAGAACGAGTTCGGAACGACCTTCATATCTGGAGGGATGTATACGTGAATGCCAACTGAGTCGTTACCTATCCATTTGTCGAGAGTGTCTCCGACGATATCAACGGCGATTTTCGTCTCTGGAGCCTCACCGCTTGGGATCACCTTCATGGCATTGGTGCCCTGCCTGGCGATTCCATGCGAAAGCTCCATCATAGCGCCGGTATGGTCGTTGTCGAACTTGCCGATCTCCTCTTGGGTGTCCATGCCAAACAGGTATACCCTGTCTGTCCCGGCTGCACTCATCGGGGCAGTGCACAGCGAGGTGAATGCGACAGTTAGTGCCAATACACACGCCAGCAGACCCACGGCCGTCCTGTTGCTCTTGCCAGACCAATTCATGCGAGTCCCTCCTTAGTTCTCTTAGCGTTCTCCAAGGATAACCTCAACATGATGAATCTCACCGTCATTCAAGGCCGACAACAAATTGCCTTTGACCTCACCTCCGTCTAAGGTCATTCTTGAGACTCCTGATGAAACGTGATTTGGATTGCGCACAAGTATCTCATAAGTGGCACCCCTGAACTTGCGTTTTGCGTAGAATTCACCCCAGTGTGACGGGATGCAGGGGTCTATCCTCAGCCCATCCCATTCAGGACGGATGCCCAGAAGCCACTCAGAGCCAACGCGGAACAGCCATGTTGCGGAACCGCTGTACCAGGTCCACCCGCCCTCGCAGTACCTGTCCGAATCGGGACCAATTACGTTGCCAGGGGTGACGTAGGGTTCTGCTTTGTAGGTGTCGGGGGAGAGGCCACACCTCACCGGGCAGATCTTCTGATACATGCGCCAAGCCTCGAGTGGATCTCCCATTATGACAGCAGCCACTATTGCCCATGTAGCTGCATGGGTGTACCTGCCCCCGTTTTCACGCACTCCGGGTGCGTACCGCGTGAGGTAGCCGATTCTCTCATCAGGTTCTCGATATGCTGGAGCAAACAGCAATGGGCCTGAGTCCTTTGAGAGGTGCTGGACAACAGCTTGCCAGGCAGACCTGGCCCTGTCTTCCGGAGCGATGCCGCTGATTATGGCCCACACCTGGGTGTTGAGGAATATTTTCCCATACTTGCAGCTCGGGTCGCCGATCAGCGTGCCGTCATCGCAAACTGCACGGATATACCATCCTCCATCTGCGCTCCAACCGTGTGTGTTCACTGCATTGACGAGATCGCGACGTGCCGCTTCATACCTGGTCGCAGTATCGTCATCGCCCCTGAGGCGTGCAAGGTAAGCGATGTCTGGGAGGAATGCGCACAGAAACTGTGCTACCCATATGCTCTCCCCGCGTCTACCTGTCCCAACAGCGTTCATCCCATCGTTCCAGTCCCCGCCGAGTATCAATGGCAGGCCTCTCTCGCTGCGGCGTGAGAGGCTGAGGTCGATTGCTCTGATGCAGTGGTTCCAGATGCTTTCCTCGTCGCCGTCGCGGTAGGGGACCCGTTTATCCAAGAACGCGTAGTCCCCGGTTTCTTTGAGATAGTTTATGGTCACAAATGGGAGCCACAGGAGGTCGTCGGAGTAAAGGCCACCGCCACCGATCTCGGAGATCGGATGCCACCAGTGGTCAACGTGACCGTCTACGTATTGATGCGCAGCATGAAGCTTGATCTGTTTTGCAGTGTGGGATGGATCAATGGGGAGGAATATCTGGCTGTCCTGAAGCTGATCACGGAACCCATACGCGCCGCCTGACTGGTAGTAACCAGTACGCCCCCACATACGGCCGGAGATCGCCTGGTACGGGAGCCATGTGTTTTGTAGGAGGTTGAATGCGTCATCGGGAGTTCGGACTTCGTAAGGCTCGAGAAGGCATGACCAAAACTCAGATGCACACTTGACAGCTGCGGCCGCTTGACTTGTGTCGCGATACTTGGCTATCAGCGCTCGGGCTTCATCCTCTTGTCCGGCTTCTACTGCACCCAGCACGAAGCATATTTGAGTGCTCTCGCCGCCTCGCAGTTTCACCTTCACATGTATTGACCCGGTCGCATCAGTCCATTTGCCACAAGAGCCTGTCAGAGAGCCGCGTTCCACTGCAGTCGGCTTGGATAGATCGCCGTACAATCCGAGAAAAGCCTCTTTGTCGCATTCAAAACCTGTTGCATCGATGCTCGATGCGTGGAACGCACTGTATTGCCACGACTTGTTCCAGGACTCACCTCTGTCATTGGGGATCTCCCAAAGCCTCTTTGTTGCCCATATGGTGCTTATTTCCCGCTCAATCGAGGTCTCTATGAATGTCCTGTGGAACTCTCTGTGCCAGTCAGGGGATGCACCTAAGCACCATTCGAGGTACGTAAACAACGAAAGCTCACGGTCGGCCTGCCTGATGTTCTTCAGCTCGACGACCCACAGCTCCAGGGGCTCATTGGGTGGTACTGTAACAGTGAGCTTACTGGAGATCCCCGCGGTCGTGGACTCTATTACGGAGTAGCCCAGTCCGTGCCTGACGCGGTAGTGCTCTGGTTCGCGCTTTACCGGCATCCACGATAGCGACCAAATCTCGCCTGAGCGGTCGTCTCGCACATAGATGTACTTGCCCCAGTTGTCACGCACAAGGTCCTGATACCAGCGCGTAATGGCATTGAGTGATGCATGTGTCCGCCAGCTGTAGCCTCCGCCGGTTTGCGAGAGGATGACACCCCAGTCTCCAGGACATATCACGTTCACCCAGGGCCTTGGGGTGCGAGGGGTTGTTATCACGTACTCACGAGCAGCTTCGTCGAAATAGCCGTACTTGGATTCGAACTTCCGCATATGACCTTCAACCGCCTCTCATGACTCATATGTTGCGTTTGTACGTACTGCGTCGGCAGTGCCAGGGCTGACACTCAGCCGGATCGGGACGCTATATTGTAGGAGGAGCACATGATCCTCGGACAACCAGCTCGGCCTCAAATACCCGCTGGATGACGCTTGATTTCGAAGCGTCAGCGCTCTGCGCGTCTTTTGAGTCTTGCGAGTCTTCCGGAGGGTTGATTAGCCTTTCGAGAATCTGAACGGCACACGCTCCGATCTCCCATGTGGGCTGTCTCATTGTTGTAAGGCCGGGCACCACGAGCGCGGCCGCCTCTATATCATCAACTCCTATTACAGAGATGTCTTCAGGCACAGAGAGTCCGAGTTCGGTGGCTGCGTTCATTACTCCAAAAGCCATTTGGTCGTTGGCAGCAAAGATAGCGGTAGGGCGGTTGGGTAGAGACAAGAGTCTGTGTGCGGCTGCAAGCCCATGCTCATACGAAAAATCACCGCGTTCGACTAGATCAGGATCCGGCTCGAGCCCGTGTGACTTGAGGGCCTGCACATAGCCTTCGTACCTAGCTGCTGATGAGTTCGAACCTTCTACCCCGTGAATGAAGCCGATCCGTGTGTGACCCATTTCTACGAGGTAAGCAGTTGCGGTTCTCCCCAGCGCGGTGTTGTTTACCATGATTGACGGGATCAGTCCGGCAACTTCGGGGTTGTCAATTACTACGATCGGAACCTTGTGTTTGCTGAGCTTCTCCAGTTCAGAAGGGGATAGCTTGTAAGCCATCATGATGACTCCGTCAACCCAATTGCTGGTTAGGGTCCCTGCGACATTACGTTCCCGTTCTGCATCACCGTGCGTAGTACACAGGGTCAAGGTGTATCCAAGCTGGTTGGACTCAGCTTCTACTCCGCGAACCACATTGACATAGAACGGATCAGTGATGTCCGGTATCATGAGCCCCAGCATGCCTGTACGCTTGGCTGCCAATCCCCTTGCTTGTGGGTTGGGCCTGTAGTTCATCTCGCGCATTATCCGCTGGATCTTGAGGCGCGTCTCCTCGCTGACACCGGGTTTATCGTTGATCACATAAGAAACCGCTGCGGTTGATACATTGGCTGCTTTGGCTATGTCTCGGATAGTCGGACCCACGATCGATCCACCTTTCATCATGAGGGCAGGTTAAGCGCAAAAAGATACGTCGCAACAGTTTGAAATAGAAAGAACTTAACCGATTAAGAAAGAAGTCCAAAAGAAAGCG
>FIZM01000061.1 GCA_900019985.1 uncultured Clostridia bacterium | reverse complement strand
TGACTTGCTCCCTTGCAATAGATGCAGCGTGAGCTATTGATTCTTCGTCTTTGCTGTCTCTTAGGACAGCCTCAGCTTCTCTCGCTCTTATAGGAGTAGGCGCTACCGCTCCAAGAGCAATACGGACTTCTCCGTTTGCCAAGGCCAGGCAAGCTACACCTACGATGGATAAGTCCAAGGCATTAGTTCTGCCTAGTTTCAGATACACACCGTATGATTGCACATCATTCTTGGGAAGCCAGATCTTATACAAGAATTCGCCCTGTTCAAGGACGGTCTGACCCGGCCCGACGAAGAACTCGTCCATAGGAATACGCCTGGATCCATTAGGCCCCCATGTCTCGACTTCAGCCTCATAGACTAACAATGCAGGAGCAGTATCAGCAGCAGGAGAAGCATTACATATGTTTCCGCCGATTGTCGCCCGGTTTCTGATTTGGAATGCTGCTACAGAATGGGCCCCCTGCGCCAACGCTCCGTACTCTTTTTGAATAAACTCATCTCCGGCAATGGCATTCATTGGTGTTGCTGCACCTATGGAGAGGCCTTCCCCATTCCCGTACTCTATTCCGTTGATTCCTTCGATTGGCTTGAGGTCTATCACTGTCTTCGGCTTCAGTTTTCTGTCATGGATAAGAACAAACAGATCTGTTCCGCCTGCGAGGAACCTGCCGGCAGCCCCTGCTTCAGCGGCAAGCCTAACAGCATCCTCACGAGTTTCGGCACGTACATAATCGAAAGGTAACAGCACCGGTCGCCCTCCCTTCAACATGTCCCTGCGGCCTTGTAAATCGTGCCTGCAGTGGCATTTTAGTCACAATATGCCTTGTTTCGAATTTCTTGAGCCCGGTTTGGATACCCTTCGTAAAATTACACAAAATCTTCCATAACGAAGTATGCAATCATCACAATATACAGATTTCTTCAGGTAAAAAGCAGTTTTCTGGAGTTTCTGACCGGTGTGGTTTAAAGAGAGGTTGCCAGAAATGAAAACAGGCGGGACCGGAATCCCGCCAAAACCGGTATACACCGTTATTGAAGATCAACTCTTACACATGTATTGCCATGCCATACGCAGCCTCAGCTGCTTCCACCAGTGACTCGGCAAGTGTAGGGTGGGCGTGCATTGTATCTGTAAACTCTCCCAGCGTCATACGGGTTCGCACCGCCAGCGTAGGCTCAGCAATAAGGTCTGTTGCATTCGGACCGACAATGTGGACGCCAAGGATTACGTCGGTGACTGCATCAGCGATAACCTTGACGAACCCATCAGCCTGCCCCATGGCTAATGCCTTACCGCTGGCTCTGAAAGGAAATGTCCCTATCTTGACATCAAGGCTTCGCTCTTTTGCCTGAGCTTCATTTATTCCGACGCTTGCCACCTCAGGTACGGTGAATATTGCACTTGGAACTGCGTCGTAATTCATACGACGCTCCTCTCCTGCAATGTTATGGACAGCAGTTATCCCTTCGTACGATGCAACATGGGCCAGCATGACAGTACCGACGACATCGCCGATAGCATATGTATTCTCGATGTTTGTCTCCATTTTGTCGTTAACCACGATTTCGCCGCGCGCTGTCACCTCTACCCCTAACTTCTCCAGGCCAATCCCTTCGGAGTTAGCTTTCCGTCCCACGGACAATAAGGCTTTCTCTGCTACAAGCTCCTCGCCTGAATCAAGGGCTGCTACAACTCCACCGTTTACCTGGCTAATCTTTTCGATTCTCACGCCACACTTAACGCCAACGCCTTCTTTTTTCAGAGAAGCCATGATAGCTTGAGAGATATCCGGATCCTCCATCGGGAGTACAGTAGGCATGATATCGACAACAGTCACTTTACTTCCGAGGCTTGAGAATATGAAAGCCAGCTCGCATCCGATGACACCGCCTCCGACAACAAGGAGGGATTCAGGGACATCTGAAAAATCCAATGCTTCATCGCTGGTAATGACAGTGCTTCCGTTATAACCGAAGGTCGGGAATACCAAAGGCCTTGACCCTGTTGCAATTATTGTGTTTCTTGCCTGTATCTCCACAGACTCATTTTGTGAATCCACTACAATCCTTCCGGGTGCAACAAGCCGGCCTGTCCCGTTTATGACATTGACTTTAGCCCTCTTCAGGAGAAAACCTACACCTGCTCTAAGACGCGAGACCACCTTGTTTTTCCTGGCTATCATCTTGTGGAAATCCACTGACACTTCTTTTGCTTCTACCCCGAATTCCCCCAACCTCTTGGCAAGGGAGTAAGCTTCCATACTCGAAATCAGTGATTTTGTGGGAATACAGCCTCTGTTGAGACACGTGCCGCCAAGTTGATCCTTCTCGATGAGGCACACACTCTGCCCCAGTTGAGAAGCTCTAATTGCCGCAACGTATCCTCCGGGCCCTCCTCCAAGCACAGCAACGTCATATTCAAACACAGAGCCACACTCCTTCTCTCCGTTCTTCCCTTAATCTCTCTACGTTCTGGACAGGTAAATCCG
>FIZM01000060.1:1730-2746 GCA_900019985.1 uncultured Clostridia bacterium | reverse complement strand
GCATTTTGGACGCTTGACGGCAAATCTTCTCCGGTTGTATCTTCCGGTTTGGACATAATCCTTGATGCGCTGCAAGATATCAGGATTATCGGTGTCGGCGAGAGCCTCGAATATGATCTTGACCTTGACACCTTTGGTTTAAGCGATCCCGGTATTCGCGTGGAACTGGATATTGGAGACGGATATATCTTCGAAGTCAAAGTCGGGAAGGAAATCGATCAAGGGTTTTACGCAACCTCAACAGGCAGGAACTACGTGTACCTTGTNNNNACGTAAGGAGGGGAGGCAGAAACCATGGGTGAATGTTCTGTGAGGAAAGTGGACGTAAGTGAGGTAATGCAGGCCATTAAGAAGCTTGCCATGAACACCACCGCCAATGTTCCGAAAGGCGCAATAGCTGCCTTGGAAGGCGCGTACTCGCGAGAAGAGTCCCCTGTCGGTAAGGAAGTTATCAAGCAAATTCTGGAGAACCACAGGATTGCCAGGGAAGATAATGTGCCGGCCTGCCAAGATACAGGAGTTGCCATGGTCTTTCTGGAGATTGGACAGAATGTAGTATTTACAGGCGGAGATCTTTATGAAGCTATCAACGAAGGCGTGAGGCAGGGATATGTCGAGGGGTACCTTCGAAAATCCATTGTTACGGATCCCCTTTTCGAAAGGGTCAACACACGAGACAATACACCTGCTGTGATTTACACAGATATAGTTCCCGGAAGCAGCGTTAAGATAATGTTTGCAGCCAAAGGCGGAGGCGCGGAAAACATGAGCGGCCTGGCAATGCTGGCGCCTGCTGCAGGAGTTGAAGGTGTAAAGAGGTTCGTTATAGAGCAGGTGAAAAAAGCAGGGCCGAATCCATGTCCGCCTATAGTAGTTGGAGTCGGCATCGGTGGAACCTTTGACAGAGTTGCCCTTCTTGCTAAACGAGCAGTTCTTCGTGATGTAGGCACAGTTAATCCTCATCCTGAGTATGCCCGGCTGGAAAAGGAATTGCTTGAGGAGATCAACAAGTTGGG
>FIZM01000060.1:0-1660 GCA_900019985.1 uncultured Clostridia bacterium | reverse complement strand
AGGATATCCACCCCGATGACCGATGAGGTCGCAGAGTCCCTAAAAGCAGGGGATAATGTGTTGATTTCGGGAACCCTTTACACAGCGAGGGACGCTGCGCATAAACGTCTTGTAGAGCTTATCAGGGAAGGCAAGGATCTCCCGATGGATATTAAAGGCCAGATAATTTACTACGTTGGGCCTGCTCCTGCAAAACCCGGTCAGGCTATAGGTTCTGCAGGCCCTACCACCAGTTACCGCATGGACCCATACGCTCCTATCCTCATTGAACACGGACTTAAAGGGATGATCGGAAAAGGTTCCAGATCACAGAGTGTAATAGATGCCATGGTGAAGTACAAAGCCGTGTACTTTGCGGCGATTGGGGGAGCAGGGGCATTGCTCGCAAAGAGCATAAAGGCATCTGAGATTGTGGCATATGAGGATCTAGGGCCTGAAGCCATCAGAAAACTCACCGTAGAGGATTTTCCTGCAGTCGTAGTCAACGACACTTTCGGTAATGACCTGTATGAACAAGGAGTAAGAGAATACAGGATTGAATGATACCCGGAATCTCACTGACTCGGAGGGTTGCGAAGTATGTCTAAGAGTATGAAATGGACCGGAAACACGCTGGAAATACTGGATCAGACTAAGCTCCCGCTGGTCAAGGATTATGTTATATGCAAAGACTATCGCGATGTGCGAGATGCAATCCAGGGTATGAAGGTAAGAGGCGCCCCGGCCATCGGTGTCAGTGCTGCCTATGGTATGGTTTTAGCTGCCTATGAGTGCAAAGATAAGGTAGATACGAGGGATGAGTTTCTGAAGTGCCTGGATAATGCAGCCTGCTATCTCATTTCCGCAAGGCCTACTGCAGTGAATCTTGAGTGGGCTGTCAGAAGAATGATGGATAAGGCAAGAGAAATCGAAGACTTCGCGAAGATACCGTCTACCCTTGCCGAGTTAGCCGAGGAGATTGAACAAGAAGACGTTGATACCTGCATGAAGATTGGAGAACACGGAGCGAAACTGCTTCCTAGCCGTGCTACTGTTTTGACTCATTGCAACGCAGGTGCTCTGGCTACTGCAGGGTACGGAACTGCACTGGGTGTGGTAAGGGCTGCTATTGAAGAAGGAAAGGAAATTCAAGTATTTGCAGGTGAAACCAGGCCATTCCTGCAGGGGGCGAGGCTTACCGCTTTTGAACTCATGGAAGATAACATCCCCGTAACCCTTATAACTGATAATATGGCGGCCTACGTCATGAGCCAGGGTCTGATTGACTGCGTGATTGTAGGAGCAGACCGAATCGCGGCAAACGGGGACGTAGCTAATAAGATCGGTACATACGGCCTTGCAGTGCTTGCCAGTGAACATGACATTCCCTTTTACGTAGCTGCTCCTCTTTCCACCTTTGACTTCAGCATTCAAAGCGGCAAGGAGATCGTGATAGAGGAGAGAGATGAAGACGAGGTTGCAACCATCTTCGGTCAGCGCATAGCTCCGGAAGGAGTCAGGATTATCAATCCTGCGTTTGATGTGACCCCTCATAGTTATATTACTGCGATCATAACTGATTGCGGTGTCATCCATTCGCCGTCAACTGAAAGACTAAAGGGGATTGCGCCCGTCTAGAAGATGACTGAGTAAAGTTAATGGGGGTACAGAGTACAGTACC
>FIZM01000059.1 GCA_900019985.1 uncultured Clostridia bacterium | reverse complement strand
GACTTTTCACTGACAACCTGCCCGACTACAGCGGAAAGCTCCCCTTCAGAGAGAGCTTGGTATTTCTCATAGAAATACCAGGCACAGGTTAACTTGAGAACAGCGTCTCCAAGAAACTCCAGCCTCTCATTGCCGCGATCAGGGCCTCCGCCTTCGAAAGAACTGTGGGTTAAGGCCTTCCGGAGCAGGCTTCGGTCGCGAAAAGATACCCCGAGCAAGCCTTCTAATTGCGAGATGAAATCCTCTTGTTCTGACATCCTACATTACCTTGCCTACTTGCGAAACTTCTTCGTCACAATGACACCGTTGTGTCCGCCGAATCCGAACGCGTTGGCCATAGCCACATCAACATCGGCACATCTTGCCTCATTCGCCACGTAATCCAGGTCACATTCGGGATCCGGCTCTTCATAATTTATGGTTGCAGGAACAATCCCGGTAAGATGAGCAAATATGCACGCCGCAACACCGCACGCCCCCGCTGCACCCAATAGATGCCCGGTCATTGACTTCGTGGAGCTTACCATCAACTGATAAGCGTGGTCACTGAACACTTCCTTTATTGCCATTGTTTCACATTTGTCATTCATAGGGGTTGATGTTCCGTGAGCATTGATGTAATCGACGTCACACGGGCTCAGCCCAGCATCATCCAAGGCGCTTCTCATGGCTTGTACTGCGCCTTTCCCTTCCGGATGGGGCTCGACAATGTGGTGAGCGTCATCGCTTGAACCGTACCCTACGATTTCCGCATATGGAAAGGCACCTCTTGCAAGTGCATGCTCCAAAGTTTCAAGGACCAAAACGAATGCACCTTCACCCATGACGAAACCGTCTCTCGCCTTGTCAAAAGGACGGGAAGCCGCCTCCGGCTCATCGTTTCTTTGTGACATAGCCCTAAGCGCGCAAAATCCTGCAAAACCCAGAGGGGTGATGCTTGCCTCAGTTCCCCCTGTCAGGATTATCTCAGCATCACCCCGCTGTATAGTTCGGAAAGCTTCTCCGATGGCATGAATAGAAGAGGCACACGCTGTTGTGACAGTAAGATTAGGGCCTTTTGCACCGGTAAGAATGGCAATCTGCCCTGAAGCCATGTTCGGGATCATCATCGGTATGAAGAAAGGGCTGACCCTTCTCGGTCCATGGGATAACATAAGCTCCATTTGGGCCTCAGTCACGTCGAGGCCCCCGATACCGCAGCCCATTATGACACCGGTTCTCGCGGCGATCTCCTGGGAAATCTCAAGGCTTGCGTCTTCCAACGCCATTTTCGCGCAGGCTACCGAAAACTGAACAAACCTGGCCAGCCTGTGAGCTTCCCGCGGAGACATGAAGTCTTCCGCTACAAAATCGCGGACCTCACCTGCCATCTGAGTCCTGTAACCCTCCGGATCAAAAGCAGACACCCGTGCAATACCGTTTCTCGAAGTCCTGAGGCCTTCAAAAAAACCTTCTTTTCCTGTGCCGATTGGGGTAACTGCTCCGATCCCGGTTACCACAACCCGTGTTTTCATACCTTCACCCCACACTCCCTCGTGTGCCTTTCCTGTGATTTCAGACTAATCGTCTTCTATTCAGATTCCGCCAGCCGCTCCACGATAAAGTCGACAATATCCTGCACAGTCGTGTCCTCTGCGAGATCGACATCGAGGAGCCCAAGGTCGAACTCTCTGTCAAGCTCATCACCGATGCTCATCCTGGTAGCAGAATCAGCGTAAAGATCGTTCATTGTAGCATCAGGAGTTACAGACGCCTCATCGACCCTGGTTTCCTTGACTATTATGTCTTTCACTTTGGCAAAGACTTCCTCTGCCCTATCTTGCATGTCTGCCATTTTATTCACCTCCTTCTATTGGATTTCGTGCATGTCACTTTAAGTAATCATTTACATTGCAAAACCGCCGTCTACACACAACACCTGGCCTGTTATGTAGCCGGCAGCATCAGAAGCTAAGAATAGACAGGCTTCTGCTACATCTACTGCAGAACCGGCCCTGCCAAGGGGGACATGCTTTATCAGGCTCTCCTTGAGATTATCACTCAACCTTGTTGTCATACCTGCGTCAATAAACCCAGGAGCAACAGCGTTTACAGTAACCCCGCGCATGGCAAGTTCTCTTGCAGCAGCTTTGGTAAGGCCGATGATGCCTGCTTTTGACGCTGAGTAATTGCATTGACCCGGATTGCCAAGAATACCTACGACAGACGAGATGTTTACTATTCTACCGTATCTCTGCCTGAACATCCTTCTACCTACTGACCTCATAAAGTAGAATGTCCCGGCTAAGTTGACATCGAGGACTTCCTTCCACTCCTCATCAGTCATTCTGATAAGGAAGTTGTCAAGGTTTATGCCCGCATTATTAACAAGGACATCTATACGGCCTAATCTATCGTGGATTTCGGAGACAGCCTCCTCAACGGAGGCAGAAGAACTGACATCCACACTCTTTGCGAAAGCCGTGCCTCCTTCGGCGACTATCTCCTCTGCCAACTTCTCCGCAGCTTCAAGGCTTCGTCCGGCAATTGCGACAACATGCGCGCCTTCCCTCCCGAAAGCCCTGGCTATCTCGGAACCGAGCCCACCTGAAGCCCCTGTGACAATGGCAACTTTATCTTTCATCCTCATTGCCTGAAAACCTCCCTGACAGATCTTAAGACGTCATCTACCGGAGCAGTCCCGTCAAAAGCAACTGCACAAGCCTCAGGCTGAATCTCGCGGATCAGTCCTATCAGGGCTTTGCCGGGACCCAGTTGAATAAAGGTGCGGACACCGTATTTCCACATTTCCCCCACACAATCCTCCCAGAGGACAGGCTGGGAGATCTGTCCCTTGATAGCTTCTTTTATCCTTGCCCCGGATTCGGACATTTTACCGTCAATATTCATAACCTGCGGAATTCGAGGTGTATCGAAATTTGTATTTTCCAGGTGAGATCCTAACTCGAGCCCGGCAGGCTCCATCATCTTTGAATGGAACGGACCGCTGACTCTAAGAGGGATTACCCTCCGTGCACCCTTGGCAAGACACAACTCCTTTGCCTTCCTGAGGCCCTGAAGCTCTCCTGATATCACAATCTGAGTGGGCGAATTGAAATTGGCAGGTTGAACCCATCCTGCTCGGCGAGCTTCCCGGCAAGCTGAAATAACGCCTTCTCTGTCCAAACCTATTACAGCAGACATCCCGCCTACCCCGGGAGGACAGGCTTTCTCCATTAGCTCGCCTCGAATCCTGACAAGCCTCAGAGCATCCTTCAATGAAAGTACGCCTGAGGCCACCAGAGCAGCGTACTCGCCGACACTGTGGCCGCTTACGACATCGGGCACAACTCCCAGAGACCTCACGACAGCAAAGGCAGCAACAGACGCAGCAACGATTGCAGGCTGAGCGTTTTTTGTCAGCGTCAAGTCTTCCATAGGCCCTTCAAAACATAACCTTGACACTGAGAACCCTAAAGCCTGATCTGCCTCTTGAAAAACCTTTCTTGCAGCCTCATAGTTATCTTGTAGTTCCTTCCCCATGCCGACCTTTTGGCATCCTTGCCCCGGGAAGACAAATGCCAGCTTCTCGCGGCTGTCACCCAATGCCTGCCACCGCCTCTGACTCTTTGTTTTCCTATTCTTTATTCCACTTAAGCACCGCTCCGCCCCAGGTAAGGCCTGCTCCGAACCCCACCAGCACTAAGGTGTCGCCGTTCTTCAACACGCCTCCCCTGGCTGCCTCGTCCAGGGCTATAGGGATAGAGGCAGCAGATGTATTGCCGAACTTGGCAACATTGGAATAAAGCTTATCCGGAACGCCCAGCCTTTCAGCGGCAAGCTCTATCAGCCTCTGATTTGCCTGATGCGGAATGATTAAGTCTACATCCTCTATCTTCAAGTTTGCCTTCTCAAGGACTTCAGAGGTAGCTTCCACCATTGCGCGTACTGCAAATCTATACACCGGATTCCCTTTCATCTTGATGTAATGGAGCCTCGATTCCACAGTCTCATGGGATGCAGGCATTCCTGACCCTCCGGCAGGGATTATCAAGACATCACTGCCGGTTCCGTCAGATTTCAGAACGCATTCAAGAATTCCTTCACCGAGCTCGCAAGGCTTAACAACTGCAGCCCCTGCTCCGTCACCGAACAGTACGCAAGTGTTTCTATCTTCCCAATCCACGATCCTGGAGAGTGTCTCAGCTCCGACTACAAGGATGCTGTCGTACGCGCCTTGCGCCACAAGGCCCCACGCGAGGGAAACAGCATACACAAACCCTGTGCACCCGGCGCTGATATCGAAAGCAGCGGCTTTCTTGGCCCCGATTTTTGCTTGAACCCAACATGCGCATGACGGGAATATCGTATCAGGCGTAACTGTGGCAACAATTATCAAGTCAACTTCTTCAGCAGTCATTCCTGCATCATCCAGAGCCCGAAGAGCTGCCTGAGATGCGAGGTCAGATGTTACCACATCTTCAGAGGCTATTCGCCTCTCCCGGATGCCTGTGCGTTCCACAATCCATTCATCGCTTGTATCTACCATCTTCTCAAGGTCAAAATTGGTAAGGATCCTGTCGGGCACAGCGCTTCCTGTCCCGGCTATACGTGCTCCCCTTAAGACCGGTGCTTTAGTTGTCAAGGCTATCTCCCCTGTCAGAACCGCCTGTCTGAAGACGTTGGGCAATGGATTCTATAACATTGCCTGAAACGGCATCTTTGGCTGTTCGTATTGCATTCTTGATGGCTTTGGCATTGGACCGTCCGTGAGCAATGACTGTAACCCCGTTAACACCCAGGAGCAGCGCACCCCCGTACTCCGAATAGTCCATTTTGCTTTTGAGGGATCTCAATGCAGGACGCATCAAAAGCGCTCCTAATTTTGAGATAAGGCTCTTTTCAACAGATGCCTTGAGTATCTTTACCATGGCTTCGCCTACACCTTCAGCCAGCTTCAAAACGATATTCCCGGTGAAACCGTCTGTAACAACGACATCAGCATGTCCCATGGGAATATCTTTACCTTCGATATTTCCAATGAAATTACAGCCGGATTTTGCGATTAATTCATAGGCCTGAACCTGCAATTCTGTGCCCTTAGTAGATTCCTCTCCCATATTGAGCAAACCGATCCTTGGATTCTCCTTACCGATCTGTCTGGCATAGGCATCTCCCATAAGAGCAAAACTCAATAAATGGTGGGGCCTGGACTCTGAATTCGCACCTGCATCTACCACAAAGCAATACCCTGCCGTTGTGGGAAATGGTATGGCAATCGCAGGTCTATCTGCACCTTCCAGCCTTTTCAACCTTAGAATTGCACTTGCCATCATTGCACCTGTATTGCCTGCAGATACCACTGCATCTGCGTCCCCCTGCGCCACTAGGTTGCATGCCGCCAGTATGGAAGAATCGCGCATTCTCCTTAGCGCCTCTACAGGATGGGATTCGTCCATTGGAATGACTTGCTGTGCATGCACAATAGATAAGTTGTCACGATTTGCGCCTGCCCTAGCAAGCTCCCTTTCAATATCGTCTTGCACTCCTACAAGGATTACCTCAACGCCAAGCTCCTCTGCGGCAAGCAGCGCACCTTTAACTGTCTCACGCGGTGCAAAGTCTCCTCCCATTGCATCAAGGGCAATTCTCAATCGGAACCCCTCCTTGAGTCTTGACTGGATGATTCATGTTCTTCCACTGCAAACACTGTGAATTCTCCGATAAAGACTTCTTCATGGCCGGCTTTGGTCGTGACTTTGACCACATGTCGCCTTCCGCTTCTCGTCAAAACCTCCGCTTTTGCCACAAGACGTTCTCCTGCCTTAACCGGCCTTAAGTATTTCACTCTTGCAGTGCCTGTAAGGGCAACCTCTGCATCCACAAGTGCAACAGCTAACGAGTTTGCCTGCGCAAAAATATGGTGCCCTCGAACAATGGAGGTCCTCTGAAAAGCCATGTCTTTTGCGGTCTCAAGTATGGATATGCCTTCTTCGCCAAGCTTCACATCGATTAGTTCTCCGATGACTTCTCCTGTTTCCACTGAACGCACCTTATTTGTGGCTTCCTCAGCCAGTCTCCTTGTGCGCTCACGGGATTCAGGAATTCCCAGCTCCAGCCTGTCAAGACGTACGGTCTGGATGCTAACTCCAAACAAAGATGCCAGTTCTTTGTCGGTTATGAACGGGTCTTCTTCTATGACCTGTCTAACGCGCCTCAGGCGATCCGCCTTCTCCAGCTTAGGCTTCACATGTCATCAACTCTCAGCAGCAAATATGATAAGAGGATCATTAGGATTATAACCAAGTCTTAATATCAGATACTAAAACTAGTATATATTGCACCTTATGCAACATGCAAGATGGAATCGGCATTTTGAAGGGAAATGACAAAAGGCCGTGCAACATACTGCCGGCCTTTCTTAGACAAGAAAGCGGAATATCCGGTGAGTCGCGGCGCCTAAGCCTTCTTCTTCTCTTCCACAGAGATAATCTGTCGTCCGTCATAGTAGCCACACTCAAGACATACTCTGTGTGGCATTCTCATGGCATGGCACCTTTCACACTCAATAAGCTTCGGCGCTTCAATCTTCCAATTAGCGCGATGTTTCCTTGTTCTCGATTTACCCCATTTTCCTGTTGGATTTGCCACTTAATTCTCACTCCAGTCCCAGAAACTCGTCTTTAAGCTTGCTTCTCATAAAGCTGACGAAGAGGTGCAAGGCGGATATCTCCCTCGTCCACGGAACATCCGCACTCTCCCTCATTCAAGTTTTTACCGCAAACAGAGCAGAGGCCTTTACACTCTGCAGAACAAACCAGCTGAATAGGAAGGGCTAGGGCCAGATGAGAGTTGACTTCCTTAGAAATATCTACGAAATCTCCGATGTAAGTCAAGATCTCATCTTCTTCGTGTTCGGACACTGCCTGAGGCCTGGCAGACCCCTTATGATACTGCTCCTCGAACCCTGTCTCAACATCCAATACGAATTCCTTTAAACATCTGTGGCACTCAGCCTTAAATCTTGCTTTTGCCTTTCCCTGAATAAGAATGGTTTTATGCCCGGTAGATGTCGCTTTCGCTACAACATGTACAGGAGTCATCGGTTTTAGGGGTACACCGGCTACTTCCATCGGCTCCGGAGGTCCTTCCAGTTCCACTTCAAAACTTGCGCCTTTTGTATCCTTTATCGTGGATATGTCTATTATCACAGAAGCACCCCCCTGCAAGACATGTTGAATTATAGAACAGAGTAGCGCTTCAGTCAACCGGAAAGACGGCGCTTCAGAATCAGCTTGCGGCAGCCTCCTTTACACATGCCTGGTGCTGGGAGCAAGACTTTCCTGAGTTATGAAGCTTACTACCGAGAAAGTGTATGCAAAAATGGCCGTTAAAGTTGTTGTCGGTAATAGTCTGGCCTCCGTGTGGCATTCCATTCATCGAAGCTGCTATCCTGCGCCCGCTTACCTGAACTATAATAGGCCTCCTGTTCCAGGTCCAGCTTCCACCGCATATCCTTTTCATCATAGCAGTGTCTTCTTTCGTATACGGTTCCACGTCAGCGTGCAGGCTCCCTCCCCTTCTTCTTACACGAAACGTAAGGCCTGTCCTGACATCAATTACCGTAACTATGCTGCCAACCTTAAAAATGCGATTCGCCGTATCCCAGTGGAGCATCTCGGCGGCTCCAGGCTTTCCTCTGGATGCGATACCCGTAACAGGAATCAGAAGCTCTTGCCCGACCCTGATAAGGGCAGGATTAGATATGTTATTGATGGCTGCAAGCTCATCAACGGAGACACCCAGCAATCTGGCAAGGTCGTAGAGGGTATCCCCTTGGTTGACTATGTACGTTTCCAGCCTCGGGCGCGCCATTTCCGCTTCAAGGAGACTCCATGTGTCAGCACCTACAATACCGTCAACAGTCAAACCGTTAGCTTTTTGAAAAGCAATCACGGCCTGTCTTGTCCTGTCACCGAAGACTCCGTCGCTTCCCTCATCTAAAAACCCCAGGATGTTCAAGATATCCTGGAGCTCGCGAACGGATTCACCCCTCATTCCATGCTTCAGCACAGTGTGAGCACTGGCTGCAAAAGGTAAACACATACAAACTAACAATAAAACGAGAGCAATGAGAATCCCTCGTCGTCTAGCTCTCCCATGCAAGAGCGCCAAAATAAATCGCCCCCTGAAACCAGGAATTGATTTCTTATCTTCCTATTATTCGCCAACTATCTCCCTATTCCTCCTGGCAATGTCGTCCAATGTTGCGATTGCCTCGTCTATGTCGCTGACCCCGATGACTTCAATGGATTTCAGCCTTTTCCCTATCTCCTCCGCGGACTCAAGGTTCTCGCGAGGAACGAGAAAATACGAGGCTCCTCCCCTTTCTGCAGCTACTATCTTTTGCTTCACTCCTGCAATAGGACCTATGACACCGTCAAGCCCGATAGTGCCTGTTCCGGCTATAATCTTACCTCCTGTTAAATCAGCAGGGTCCAGCTGGTTGAGGATCTCAAGGGTAAACATAAGGCCTCCTGATGAGCCTTTGACATTACGTGAATCTATTTTGATGTCTATCGGGAAACCGTACGACAAGCTGGAACTGACAAGAACTCCCACAGCAGCGCGTGTCCGATCCTCAGGATGAACGTCTGTCGGAACCTGGAGAGCCTTGACCTTTCCCTGTCTTGATACAGTGAGCATTACTTTATCACCCGGTGTCCTCCTGCTGATAATCTTAACTGCTTCATCTGCAGTAGAGACCCGCTTATCATCTACAGCTAAGATAATATCTCCCTGTTCCAGTAGATCCCGGGCCGGGCTGGCGTCCAACACAGCTTCGATCCTGACAACAGTCTCCACCTTAACAGGATAGCCCAGCCTTTCCAGAGCAACGGCTCCGGCAACCACCTGACTCTCCCGCATCAGGCTTTCCATGATGCTGATATACCTCTCAAGGTCCATACCTTTAGGAATCTCTTGTGACCTCTTTATGACGTCAATGTCAGGGGAAATAAGGGCGAGGATTAACGAAGGGAGCCCTGCCGGAGCGCTGGTCACTGCGGTCAACAAGAATGATCCTTCCGCGTCTTTTCTGCCGGTGTCAACGGTAACCATCTCATCAAGCTTCTGGACCGGGCCCGGACCGATAACAAGGTAATTACGCACGAGAAAGCCATGGATACCTGCGATTACAACAAGCACCGCCCCTAGCTTCAGCCATCTCTTTCTCTTTCTCATGAAGTTATATCCCTCCGGCATTGCCCCACATATCGGCGAATTCTTTCTATCTATTCTACTTAACCCTAATCTATGATATTCCCGGCAGCGTACAGGAGGGAAAGCATATCCCTAAAGCGGCTCAAATATACTTCATTAGGCACGACGACAGCAGGGGCACCGTAAGGAGGCTTTCGGGCAATGATTATGAGGCCACGCCTGACTCAAAGGAGCGCGTATCTTATGGCAGGATGCGCTCTCTTCATCACCATAATGATCCTGCTTTATCCCAGCGTTGCCTTTCGAGCGTCCATTGAAGGGCTGCGGGTTTGGTGGGAGATTGTATTCCCTGCTCTCCTCCCGTTTTTTGTCGCTGCAGAAGTCTTAATGGCCTTTGGCGTAGTGCATTTCATCGGTGTCTTGTTGGAGCCTCTAATGAGGCCTGTCTTCGATGTACCGGGAGTAGGCGCCTTTGCCCTGGCAATGGGTATCACCGGCGGATACCCTATCGGAGCAAAGATTACTGCAAGCCTGAGGCGAAAAGGCCTTTGTAACCAGATAGAAGGCGAACGGCTGGCTTCATTCACCAATACCGCAGACCCCCTTTTCATGTCCGGGGCAGTGGCAGTAGGGATGTTTCAGTCCCCGGAGCTCGGAGGGATAATATCAGGTGTGCACTACATATCCGCTGTTATCGTGGGGATTCTCTTGAGACTCCATGGAAGGACAGGGAGCCTCAGAGTACCTGAGCGCGATGTCAGAACAAAAGGGAATCTCTTCAAGAGGGCGAAAGAGGAACTCGATAAAGCGAGGCAAGCTGACGGAAGGCCTGTGGGACAGGTATTCGGTGATTCAGTCCGTGACTCCATAAGCAGCCTCCTTGTAGTGGGAGGCTTCATTATGATGTTCTCTGTAATCATTGAAGTGCTGACGACCTCAGGAATACTCAAGCTTGTCGAGGCATCTCTTGTCTTCATCGCACGCCCTTTGAAGGTTAAGGACGCTCTGATTTCACCTATGATTAGGGGATTCTTCGAGATCACTCTGGGAACTGAACTTGCGAGCAAAGCGCAGGCACCTCTACTTGACAGGCTTGTGATAACAAATGCAATAATCGCATGGTCAGGGTTATCGGTTTTCGGGCAGGTATCAGCAATGGTATCAGGAACAGACATAAGAATGACGCCTTACTTCGTCTCAAGGTTCATCCATGCAGCAATCGCAGCAGCCATTACCGTGGTATCTATGAGCCCGTACGGCCAAGGCATCATAAAGCTGGTGTCCCCCGTCTTTGTCATGGGATCCGGAATAGCCCAAGCACCGTATTATCTTAGACTTCTTTCATCCTTTACAAAGTTCCTGACAATAATAGCTGTCATGGTGGCACTGTCTGTCGCCTTATGGCTCATCCAGAGAATCCAACTGGTATTCATACGAGTCAAAGGCGTTAAATAGAGCCTTTCTCCAGTTCTTCAACTCCACGCCTGATTACTTGCAAAGCCCGGGCGAGGTTGTCGTCTAGCTTCGTAAGGACATGAGCTGCATACTCATTTGCGCCTTTTCGAATGCTTTCAGCTTCTTGCCTGGCCTCATTAAGAATCCTCTCAGATTCTTCCTTGGCAGCCTTGACTATCTCTTCTTCAGAAACCTTGGATTTCAGGTACTCAGTGGCTGATCCTTTCATGTTTTCAGCTTCACGGGTAGCATCAGCAATAATCCTGTCTCTTTCCTTGACCACTTCTTCTGCTTTCTTCACTTCATCCGGAAGAGAAAGCCGAATCTTGTCAATGAGCTCCAAAACATCGTACGCGTCTACCATTACCTTATTAGTAAGTGGCATTCTCCTGCTGTCCTCAATTATTTCTTCAAGCCTGTCTAGGAGTTCAATTAAACCTATTTTCCCCACCCTGGCTATTCCTCCTCATTCCGGAAAATCTATATTCATTCGTTTATACTTTTCAACAAGCATCTTAACGACGTGATCAGGGACAAAGCCCTTTACACATCCTCCGAGACTTGCCACTTCCTTAACAGCGCTGGAGCTTAAGTATGCGTACTCATTGCCTGTCATCATGAATACAGTCTCGATATTGCCTATCTTCCTGTTCACTGACGCCATTTGAAACTCATATTCAAAATCTGACAAAGCCCGTAGCCCTCTCAAGATGGCATTGGCTTTCCTGGACCGCGCAAAATCCACCAGAAGTCCCTGGAAACATGCAATCTCTACATTCGGAAGGTGTTTCACAGATTCCTTCAACATTTCGATGCGTTCTTCAACAGTAAAAAGAGGCTCCTTGCCCGGGTTCTTGGCTACTGCTACGATAAGTTTGTCAAAGAGTCCGGCACCACGTTCAACAATATCTAGGTGGCCATAGGTGACCGGATCAAAACTACCTGGATATATTGCTATCTTCATTGTTGCGTCCTCCATCGACAGAATGGGAAAAGCATGGTTTGCGCCTTACCGTTGGAGCACATAAAAAGATATTATCGTATCACCGTATTTTTCACGTCTGGTAGCTTTCAGTTCATCGAATTCATCAGGTAATTCTTGTCTTGACTCGTGCCTTGCAATGACGATTCCGTCTGAATCCAATAGTGTGTAGGTGGAGATAATCTCCATAGTCTCTGGGACCAGCCCATGACCGTAAGGCGGATCAACAAAGACAATGTTAAACACTTCTCCCTGTCGGTATAGGGCAGGCACAAGCCTTCTAACATCGCCCTGGATTACTTTTGCAGAGGATGCGAGGCCTGTGATATCCAGATTTGTCCGGATAACGTTAACCATCTTGCGTGAACACTCGACAAACGTTACCCGCCTGGCACCTCTACTTAATGCTTCAATCCCTATTGCACCGGTTCCTGCAAAAAGGTCGAGACACCTGGAATCGGGAATATCCGGAGAGAGAATATCAAACAAAGACTTTTTCACATTGTCGGGGATAGGACGCGTTCTTCCACTTCCTGCTCCGACCAGGCGATGTCCTTTAGCGCTCCCCCCGATAACCCGCAAAGAGATTAACACCTCCATTGGCAGCATTTACCATGCTCGTTATTGTATAGAACACTTGCTGCGGCATAAACTACATTTGAAAGAAGAGCCGAGGATAACGGTACCTGGGCGGTGCCGGGGTTCCAAAACCCTCCCCCATAAGCTCTTCCTCCGGTTTCTCCTCTCCCACGGGATGACGGTCGTAAGACCGTCGTCTTACTTTTCTTTTGAGTCCGTTCTTACTCAGCGGAAATAATATAGTAATACACTGGCTGTCCACCGTAGTGGACCTCAATCTCCAGATACGGATAGACATCAGCAAGTCGTTCTGCCAGTTCGTTGGCGTCTTCAGAGCGAATATCCTTACCATGGTAAATGGTTATCAGGGAAGTATCAGAGTCCACCATCTGGCTGACAAGGCTCATAGCGACTTCATTTCGATCCTTCCCTGTTGAGCACAGCTCCCCGTCTTTTATCCCGATGAAATCCTTCTCATCGATGGAGAATCCGTTCACAGAGGAAGCACGGACCGCGTAAGTAACCTCACCTGTGCTAACCTGTGATATCATGTCTTCCATGGACCTACGGTTAGATTCGGCATCTACAGAAGGATTGTAAGTTACCAGGGCAGCAACTCCTTGAGGGATCGTTTTCGTCGGAATTACAACGGTTTCAATGTCAGATACAATCTCCTTGACTTTGTCTGCCGTAAGAATGACGTTGCCATTGTTAGGCAGGATAATGACACTTTTTGCTGCCACCTGGTAGACAGCATCCCTCAGCTCCTCAATGCTGGGATTCATCGTCTGTCCGCCTTCAACGATAACGTCAGCGCCTAAGCTCTTGAGGATCTCTGAGAGCCCTTCTCCGACAGCTACAGCTACAACCCCTACAGGCTTCTCCACCTTCTGTTCCTTGGGTTTAGCCTCCCCTGCTCCACCTGACTTATACCGGGAATCCTGTTCATCATCACCGGAATCAATAGAGACCACCCTGTCACGCTTAGATTTTGCCTCTTCGAACTCATTGTGCTGGTATGCCATGTTATCTATTTTTATCTCATGCAGTTCGCCCAGGCGAATGCAGTGCTCCAGCACTTGTCCGGGATGGTTGGTATGAACATGTACCTTTGCCACGTCATCTGTGCCTACAACCAGGACACAATCGCCAAACCTGGTGAGGTTTTGTCTAAGCATGTCAAGGGGAAGGTTTTTCCCCTTCACAAGGAACTCTGTGCAATACCTGAACTCCAAATCAGGTCTTTTTTCTTCTTCTTTAGCTTTTCTTGCAGCAACTTTGCTATCTGCTTTCTGAGGAACGGCAACCAAGGCATCCCGCCTTGCAAACACTGCTTCCCCTCGAATAGACTTTACAAACCCTTCCCAGAAAAATACCAACCCCTGCCCGCCTGCATCCACAACACCGGCTTCTTTGAGTGTTGGGAGCATCTCAGGGGTCTTCTCAAGGGTGTCCTGGGCATCATTGAGGATTTTTTCTACCGCTTGAACCATATCGAGGTTGTTCCGCTTGCATTCCACAGCGGAACGAGCAGCTTGCCGGGCTACTGTCAGCATTGTACCTTCCACAGGCTTCATAACCGCTTTATACGCCATAGACGCGGCTACCTGCAGCCCTCGGGCAAGGCCTGCCACATCAAGGGTGGTTTTGCCTTCAACACCCTTTGCAAATCCCCTTAATAGCTGGGAAAGGATGACACCTGAATTACCCCTGGCCCCCATCAGAGAACCCAGTGCTACCGCTTCAGCTATATCAGATAAGGTCTTACCTTGAACCTTGCTGATCTCGCGTACGGCAGCCAACAGAGTCAGGTGCATATTCGTGCCTGTATCCCCATCAGGAACAGGAAACACGTTCAACGAATTAACAAGTTCCTTGTTTGCTCCTAACCATTCTGTCCCGGCAGAAATGGCACGTGCGAAGTCTTCTGCATCAAGTAAAGTCCGCCCCAACGGGCCAACCTCCTGTCGCCGGTCACTCACCTTCGTCGTCTCGGGCATGTGTTACTCTCACACCTTGTACAGTAATATTAACCCTCGAGACCTTAAGGCCTGTCATCGTTTCTACAACGTACTTTACCTTATTCATAACATTGTGGGCTACTTCAGTGATCTTAGTCCCGTATTCAACTATGATGTATAAGCCTATTACGACCTCATCGCCGGCAAGCTTCACTTCAACACCTCGGCCCATATTATCCATGCCGAGGAGTTCAGCTATCCCGTCTTGAATGTTTCTCGACGCCATCCCAACAAGGCCATAACACTCAGTTGCAGCCATCCCACTGATGAGAGCTATCACCTCATCTGAGATAGTAATCTGGCCAAGTTCGGTGCTGACATCTCTTCCCATTTAACTAGTTACCTCCTGCATTAGCCCTTCGGCAGCACAGACCTCTCTCTTATTTCTCCAGAACTCGAGGAATTCCTTTTCTGTAATGGTATTCATCCTCCCGGTGGCTTTAGAAACACGTCCTTACAAAACAAGAGTCTGTTGCACTGCCCGCGCTGCTATGATACAATACGCTGGAGGCGTTTTCAAGATGGGGGGTGCTAACAGGCATGGCACGTCGATGTGACATATGTGGAAAAGGACCGCAGGTAGGCAAGCAGATAAGCCACTCTCACAGGGTATCTTCTCGGAGATGGCTTCCGAATATACGCCGCGTAAGAGCCTATGTCAACGGTAGCACAAAGCGGATTAGAGTCTGCACATCATGTCTTCGTTCAGGAAGAGTTGAACGTGCACGCTAAATACGAACCACCAATGATTATTCGACGAGCCGCGGATTTGACTATGTGAGCCCGTCGAATTTTTTTGTACACTAAAACATGAAGACCGTTATTCTTTTATCTCAGCAGTATCTTAGAACCTACCACTTAGAACCTACCACACGAACTTTATGTTATCTACCATGCAAAGCCACGACCAGCCTGAAAACTCCAGCTTGATGGATTTGATATATGAAGGCCGATAGACTTCTGCACTCAAGTTATACGACCTGTTAGTCCATTTCCCAAGCTCAACGAATTCAGCGTTACGGGCAATTCCTCCGTCAACAGGCATGTGGTAGTAGAACACCCTTTCAAAAGATCGGTCTTTCCCATCTCTGTCCACATAATCAACGATGACTTTCAGAGGATAGGTATCCCCGGGGTCATACTGTTTAAGCGTATAATCGCTTATCAACACGTCAAAGGACAGAAAAACCAAGCCTGTGAGCGGAACTTCAGTGTGTATTGCCTGCTCTAAGCTGCAACTGCCCATCTCAAAAGTAGGCGGACGAGACACAGCAAGGACATGTTCCCTATCCCCTTCTGACACTACCTTCCACTGGGCAGCTCTGGCACCTCGCTCTTCCGTGTGCGACCATGTCCAGCCTGTAATGTCCCCTTCCTGGAATCCCCCGTTCCTCGGCAACTCAACAGGTGACGCCGGGCTTTCAACAGTAGTGAATGTCCACCTGTAATCATCACGCAGTTCGATATTGTCGGAACTTGTCGCATCCCTTGTTATAGTCACAGTATAGGTAGTGGAGTATTTCAGAGGACGAGAAGGAGTGACAACGAGAACCGAGTTATCATGCAAAAATTGCCAGCTTCTCGCACTGAAGTCAGGAGCAGGAGATATGGAAATCGCTGAAATCGTTGAGTCTTCATCCATAGGTTCGCTGAACACAATATGGATGGAAGTATCCACAGGAACATACTCCATTCCATCTGACGGATAAACCTGAACCACTCTGGGGCCCGTAGAGTCTTTTGCAGTAACTCCGCCAGAGCAGATCATCCCAATGCATAATGCTGCGATAAGTAGAAATATCAAGGTCTCCCGGCAACGGCTTCGGTACATCAGGTAGCCTCCTTTTGCATTACCCGCTTTACACAAAGGATAGATACTAATCACTTTGAATTCGCCGTGCACTTAAAATATCCTGCCTGGGACCTTGTCACCATAGGGACACCATAGCATCTGAGCCATCATCTATATAGATAATCCTGATGGCCCGGTCTTCGATAAGCGCGCAAGTTCCGCGCCCTTCCGCAGCCTTCGGCAAGCTGGGGCTGCCCGGGTTAACAATTACACCGCCTTTGTCTCCGAAAGGCTTGACTATGCCGGGAACATGGGTATGGCCTGTCACTATGATATCAAGCTTGAACCGGTTCATGAGTTCGGCGAGTTCATCCTGTGAAGTCATATGTCCGTGCGTAACCATTATTGATACACCGTCTACAACAACTAGGGCATAAGGGGCTTGAATCGGCACATCTATGACAAGTTGATCAATGTCTGCATCACAATTGCCCCGTGCAATAACGAGCCTTCCGGAATATCGATTAATAGCTTCCGCCAGGTCTTTGGCGCCATATCCGCCGGGCAGCGGATTCCGCGGACCGTGATACAGCACGTCTCCTGCATGGAGAAGCAAGTCTATATCCCCGAGAACCTGAAGGCATCTGTTCCATGCCTCCAGGGAACCATGGGTATCACTGATAATCCCTAACCTCATGGGTTTTCCTTCCCTCCCGCTTTTCCCGAATCAGCGCAGGCAAGAGCTTTCCTGCCATCATCACAAGATTTTTCGTATCTTCATAAGTCAGTATCTCCAGCGCGTGCTCCCATGAGATAAATTCAGCGCAAGAGATCCCTTCTTCTTCTTGAGGTTTTGTATGAGGGTTAGGCAGATCATCTCCTTCCGGCACTCCCAAATACCAGTACACAGTCTTGTCGCAAGGCTCACCTGTGACTTCCGACACGTATGTGTACTCAGTCGTACCCAAGGCACAGATGATCTTCGCACTAACCCCTGTTTCCTCCAAAACCTCCCTCAGAGCAGCCTCCCTGGGCGTCTCAGAGGGTTCTATCTTACCTTTAGGTAAAGTCCATTCACCGAACCGGTTCCTTATGACAAGAACACTGTCATCGGAAAATACTGCTATCCCAGCGCTGACCTCACGCTTCCGGGCCATTCGGTCCAAATCAGTCCTCCTCTTTGCGGCTTATGCCGATTACTGTCAAGTGTCCGTTAAGGTCCCACTCGCGGCTGTACTCGCCCCACGGTTTTGCCTCATCTATCTTACCTGCGTATATCAGGTCCTTTGAAAGAGTCTCTTCCATAATATAGTCCTTATGGAGCGTAGACGCCTCTTCTACGTCGCTGTCAGACCAGAAACGAGTGACGATTCTGTCCTCAACATTGAAATCGGCTTCCTTGCGCATAGTCTGGACTTTGTTCACCATTTCCCTGGCAAGGCCTTCCATAATGAGCTCAGGAGAGAGCGCGGTTCTAAGAGCGCATGTAATGCCTCCTTCGCTCTCGATAGCAAAGCCTTCCCGCTCAAAAGTTTCAATAACCAGTTCTTCTTTGTAGATAGTAACAGTTTCCCCGCCACAAGGAACCTTGACGCTTCCCTCGCTTTCAAGCTTAGATACAACTTCTCTCTGATCCAAGCTCCCTAGTCCTGCTTGAATGTCTTTCATAAGCTTCCCGTACTTCGGCCCCAAAAGGTCAAACCTGGGCTTAATCCTGTAGTCCATGAGTTCGCCGGCATCCTGTGCAATGGAAACGGACTTGATATTCAGCTCGTCTTTGATAATGGGAGCCAACGTGCGCACAGCCAACTCGTCAGCTGAGTCAGAAAGGACAATCAGCATCTCACTGAGGGGCTGTCTGATCTTAATATTGACTTTGTTCCTTGCAGCTCTGCCTAACGTCACAAGCTTCCTCGCAACTGCCATGCTCCGCTCTAAGTCTGAATCGATTAGCTCCTCATTACAGACAGGGTAGTCGCAAAGGTGAACACTTTCAGGGGCGCCTTCCACTCTTTCTCCCACAAGGTTCCTGTATATCTCCTCTGAGATGAAAGGAGTAAAGGGGGCAAGCAACTTTGAAAGCCCCACCAGGATCTCGTGGAGAGTGAGATACGCAGCGACCTTATCTTGAGGCATTCCTTTGCCCCAGTAACGCCGCCTGGAACGTCTTACGTACCAATTGCTCAAATCGTCCACGAACTCCTCTATGGCCCTGGCTGCAGGTGTGATACTGTAGGCTTCAAGCTCAGTCTGGACCATATCTACAACACTGTTAAACCTGGAGATTATCCACTTATCCAGAACTGATCTCTCTTCCACCGGCAATTCATAGGCCCGAGGATCGAACTTGTCCACATTTGCGTAAAGGACGTAAAAACAATAGACATTCCATAGAGTTGACAAGAACTTGCGCTGCGATTCTTTTATTGCTTCAAGGTAAAACCGCGTTGGGTTCCAGGGAGGATTGACAGTATAGAGATACCAGCGGAACGCGTCGGCTCCGTATGTGTTGAATACCTCCCACGTATCCACCACATTCCCCTTGCTCTTGCTCATTTTCAAGCCTTGTTCGTCAAGTACGTGTCCCAGGACAAGGACGTTCTTATACGGAGGCTCGTCAAAAAGAAGAGTTGAGATGACAAGCAATGTGTAGAACCATCCACGGGTCTGGTCTATGGCCTCACTTATGAAATCCGCAGGGAAACTACATTTGAACGTATCAACGTTCTCCATAGGGTAATGCCACTGGGCAAAAGGCATGGACCCTGAGTCAAACCATGCGTCTATAACCTCTTTGGTCCTTGTCATAGAGCCGCCGCACTTAGGGCACAAAAGACGCGCCTTATCTATATACGGCCTGTGGAGCTCCAACCTTTCAGGAAGCTCAACAGCCATTTCTTTGAGTTCTTTAATGCTGCCTACGCAATGGGTATATTCACAATCATCACATATCCAGATCGGGAGAGGCGTACCCCAGTAACGCTCCCTGCTGACTGCCCAATCAATCACGTTTTCCAGGAAGTTCCCCATGCGTCCGTCCCTGATATACTCAGGGTGCCACGCGACTGCATTATTGTTGCGAAGCAAGGCGTCCTTCACTGCAGTCGTCTTAATGAACCACGAAGTCCTGGCATAATAGAGGAGAGGTGTATCGCATCTCCAACAGAACGGATACGTGTGGCTGTACTGCTCGCTCCTGTAAAGGCGTCCGCTGTTCATCAGATGTTCTATGATCAGAGGATCGGCTTCCTTGACATGCATGCCCTTCCAATCAGATACTTCCTCAGTGAACCTTCCTTCCTCATCCACCAGCTGGACCACAGGCAAGTCATGATTTAGCGCAGCATTCATGTCGTCTTCACCGAACGCAGGTGCCATATGGACTATGCCTGTACCGTCTGAAAGGGTGACAAAGTCCTCAGCCACCACGTACCAGGCTTTCTTCGAAGGCTCAGTATACCTGAATAAAGGCTGATACTCCTTTCCAACAAGAGACTTGCCTTTGAACTCGTCTATGATTTCGTATTCTTCATCTTCCGGAATGGCAGAACCTAAGAGCTCTTTTGCAAGGATCAGGTTCGAGCCTGTCTTGGCCATTCTGATCTTGACATAATCTGCACCTTCATTGACTGCCAAGGCCACGTTGGACGGGAGGGTCCAAGGAGTCGTCGTCCATACAAGAAATGCAGTATCATCTTCATCCTTTAGTGAGAATAAGACGTAAACAGACGGGTCTTCAACCTCCTGATAGCCCTGGGCAACTTCATGGCTGGACAAAGCCGTTCCACACCTGGGACAATAGGGAACCACTTTGTGCCCCTTGTAAAGAAGGCCTTTTTCCCAGATCTGCTTCAGAGCCCACCAAACAGACTCAATGTAGTAGTCCTCATACGTCACGTAGGCATTCTCCAAATCAACCCAGAAGCCTACGCGTTCTGTCATGCGCTCCCACTCTCTCTTATAGCGCCATACGCTTTCCTTGCATTTTTCAATGAATTTCTCAACGCCGTACTCTTCTATCTGTGGCTTACCGCTTATTCCTAATTCCTTTTCTATCTCCAATTCGACAGGAAGGCCGTGGGTATCCCACCCGCCTTTCCTGGGCACATGGTACCCGCACATTGTCCTGTGCCTCGGAATAAGGTCTTTCATCACGCGAGTAAGCACATGTCCCGGGTGGGGTGTGGCGTTTGCTGTAGGCGGGCCTTCGTAGAATACGAACCTTTGCCCATCCTTCGTCTTTTCCAGGGTTTTCTCGAAAATGTTGTTTTCCTTCCAGAATTCCAGGATTCCTTCTTCCATCTGAGGTATGTTCGTTCCCGGCTCAACTTTCCTGAACATGATGCATCCTCCTCGAACTGTAAAACACTGTCTGCTAAATACAAAATCTCCCGCCCCACATGTTGGGACGGGAGACTAAACTCTCGCGGTACCACCCAAATTGGCTGCCTCTTCGCAACCCACTCACTAGGCACGTTAAACCCAGACAAAAAATCTGCTGTGCTAAAAATGCCATACCCCTGTATCGGGAGGACCCGGCTACGTCTACTCTCACCTGACTGTCCAAAAGACGGCTCCCGGATTTCGCGTAGCTACTCCAGGGTGATTTTCAGTGTTCCCGAGCCCCGACTCACACCTTACTCGGTTCGCTGACACTCCGGGATACAACCTACTCGTCCCTGTCATCGTCTCTAGCCGGTATCATTTTCGCAGTATTAATGCCTCTAGTATTCCCCTAGCGCATTCAGTTTAGCATAGCGCCGGAGCCCGGTCAAGAAAGGGCCTATCCCTTCTTAAAAGGGGCTCTCTTAATGAACGGCAGCTTAGGAGTCTCATGTATTATTACACTGGTCTTACCCGGTACAATGGGCACCAGCTGCTCCTTGCAGTTCTCGCAACGTTCTGCTCCGTCCGGATTCTCCGCTCCGCAGTTGGGACATGGAATCATAGGAGATACCCCCTTCGAAAACTGTGATGCCTTCATCAAACAGTGTATGCCAAGGGAGCATCGTAAGACACATCAGCTTTTCAGCAGGATCCTCTTCCGGCTGTCCTTCTACTGAACAGCATTTATCTGTATCATGGTAATGATCTTGGAATCCCCGGAACCTCCGCCGAAGGTCACCATTTCAGATGCTTCCAGCTTCACAAGGCCTCCTGAAGCCAAATAGAAAGTGCCTGTGGAAACATAGGTGTAATCTTCCGGTTCATCCTGGCTCTTACCGACGATTTCATATCCAATCTTATATGCAG
>FIZM01000058.1 GCA_900019985.1 uncultured Clostridia bacterium | reverse complement strand
CGGTTCATCTCGATCACTCAAAACGGTTAATGCCGATCACCGAATACGGTTCATGCCGATCACCAAATACGGTTCATCCCGATCACCAACTACCGCTTAATCCGATCACTTTTGGTGGGGGTATCCTCTAAAATCAACTTTGCCATAGGACATTTGCGCCCGGAATCTAAGTTCAAAGGTAACTTAGAAGAAGGGTGGATGCAGAGACCATGGCCACAAGGAGGATATCCGTGCGAAAGATCAAAGAAGTCCTGAAACTGAAATGGCATGACGGCTTGAGTAATCGCAAAATCGCCACGAGCTGCAATGTTTCACCAAGTACTGTAAGCGACCTAGTCCAAAGAGCTGCACATGCAGGGCTATCGTGGCCATCGGTCCAGGAAATGACCGACAGAGCCCTGGAAGAACTGCTTTATGTAGATGTCAGTGTCAGAAAGCCTCCTGACGCAATGCCCAATTGGCAAGCAGTTCATAAAGAGTTATCCCGGCCAAAGGTAACTCTTAAGCTTCTGTGGCGAGAATACAAGGAGATTCAACCCGACGGTTTCCAGTATACGCAGTTCTGTTATCACTACCGCCAGTGGGCCAAACATCTCGATGTTGTCATGCGTCAGCACCATAAAGCTGGGGAAAAGCTTTTCGTTGACTGGGCTGGACAGACTGTCCCTATCCATAATCCGATTACTGGCGAAATCAGTGAGGCCTATTTGTTTGTGGCTGCTCTAGGAGCCAGCAACTATGCCTTTGTCCGTCTGTATCCTTCGATGGAGTTGAGGAATTGGATTCAGGCTCATTGTCTTGCTTTTGAGTTTTTCGGTGGAACACCAGTCATCGTAGTGCCAGACAACCTTAAGACCGGCATCACGAAGCCCAATTATTACGATCCAGACCTTAACCCTACCTATGCAGACATGGCCAGGCACTATGACGTAATCGTTCTCCCTGCAAGGGTTCGCAAGCCTAATGACAAAGCAAAAGTTGAAAGTGCGGTTCTCCACGTAGAACGCAGAATCTTGGCTGCCCTTAGGGACTACACCTTTTTCAGCGTTGACGAGGCCAATGACGCCATAGCCGAAAAGCTGCAAGAAGTGAACAACGAACCATTTCAGAAACTGGACGGTTCAAGAACGACATGGTTCTTGGAGTTGGACAAACCTGCCTTGAGTTCGTTGCCTGAGAAGCGTTATGAGTTCCGTCAGTGGAAAAAAGCCACTGTTCATATGGATTACCACGTTGAGTTTGAAAAGCGCTTCTACAGCGTACCCTACAAACTCGTGGGAAAGTCTGTTGAAGTTCTGGCCACTCAAACCATGGTCGAAATCTTCTATCAAGGTATTCCTGTGGCTGCACACAAGCGCTGTGGCAAATTCGAGCGCTTCTCAACAAAGAGTGAGCATATGCCTCCTTCCCACCAGAAATATGCATCCCGCAGCCCAGAAACCATGGAAGCCTGGGCAGGACAGATTGGAGAACATGTCCAAGAATGGGCACATAATCTCTTCGAACGCTGCCGGCATCCAGAACAAGGTTATCGTGCCGTCTTAGGTGTTATTCGATTATCCAACAAGTATACTTCGGAACGAGTAAACAATGCCTGTAAGAGGGCAATTATCTATGGTGCCTACTCATACAGAAGCGTTAAGTCCATTCTTGAGAAGGGCCTAGACAGCGTGTCCCCGGATCACCTAACACAAACAGCGCTGCCTGAACATGAAAATGTCAGAGGAGCTGAATATTACGCTGTAGGAGGAGGTGAATCAGAATGGGCATCCAACAGACATTAGAACGGATGCGCAAGATGCGTTTGCCTGGAATGGTGCAGGCTTATCTGAGAGACTCCCAGATTGAAGGGATAGCGGAACTGCCATTCGAAGAGCGCTTGACCCTAATGGTGGACCATGAATGGGCTCTTCGGGAATCCAACAGAATTGCCAGGCTGCGCAAAAGAGCTCGGTTTCGAGTTGACGCCATGCCAGAAGATATCGACTATCAGCATCCCCGTGGGCTTAAGCGGAGCCAGTTCCAGGAACTGTTGCGCTGCGACTGGATTAGGCAAGGGCATAATGCACTCATTGTTGGCCCAACAGGTGTTGGCAAGACCTTTCTCGCTTGTGCCCTGGGAAATGCAGCTTGCCGTCAAGGCCTATCGGTAAGATATTACCGTGTTCCAACGCTGCTGCGTGAAGCAGCTGTTGCCCAAGGCGACGGCCAGTACTTTGAGCTTCTAAAGACTCTGCGGAAGGCTGAACTTCTGATCCTTGATGACTGGGGACTGGCCAATTTACTTCCGGCTGAATCCCGGGATCTTTTGGAAGTACTCGAAGACCGTTCCCAACGTTT
The DNA here is from genome assembly GCA_900019985.1 of uncultured Clostridia bacterium. GTDB lineage: Bacteria > Bacillota > SHA-98 > UBA4971 > UBA4971 > UBA4971. Next base: position 324 of record FIZM01000058.1, on the reverse strand, counting down.
CTCTACCTTGGTGGCCAGTCAGCTGCCCATAGAACACTGGCATCAGAGTCTTGGAGATTCCACCATTGCGGATGCCATATTGGACAGAATCATTCACAACGCACACAAAGTCTTACTGCGTGGTGAATCCATGAGAAAGATTACAAGGGATTCGGAAAACGAAGCAGAATTTCACAGCAAGAAAGAAGACTAAATTACCAACAAGAGGATACCCCTCTGGGGTAATCAAGATTTGGACTCGTAATTCAGTGATCGCCATGGACCGAATTGAGCGATCGATTCATAACGTAATCAGTGATCGGATTGAAGCGTATTCGGTGATCG
>FIZM01000057.1 GCA_900019985.1 uncultured Clostridia bacterium | reverse complement strand
GAGGAGCGTCTCGGCATCAGCCAATCTGCCGTCTCTCAACAACTCAAGATACTCCACGAAGCAGGCCTGGTCAGGCTGCGTCGCGAAGGCAAGTACACTCTTTGCAGCATTAATCACTCTCCCCTGGAAGAAGTACGCAACCTTCTTAACAGGCTCCTTGACAGAAGGCACATGTTCAGTATGTAGCAGGGAATTGACGGGTTTTCATTGCTTGCTGACGGTTGAGGGCCGCAGACAAGGGAGGTAGTAACTATGGCGTTTGAAGGCGCAAAAGCCATGCTTGGTGAGGCCGTAGTCAAGCAGTTGCTCAGGTACTTGACAAACAAACCTGAGGAGAACCTTGTTAAGATTCTCCAGTGGGGGGAAACCCTTGCGCGGGAACCTATGCACAAACAATACGCGCGTTCATGGATTAATGCCATGAAAGATGAAAACAACAACTGGCGTAAACTGGCTGTCAGAACCCTCAAGCAGGTTTCTCCCACTGTCCGCGATAAAACCGGCATCAATTTCTTCATACACGCCGGCTTGCTGGCGCCCACTTACCGCAGGCGCAGCGAGGAGAAGTACGGTGTCCATATACCCTGGGCAATGTTGATTGACCCCACAGGCAAGTGCAACCTCAGGTGTAAAGGCTGCTGGGCAGCTGAGTATGACGTTACAAAAGACATGGATTATAGTACTTTGGATAGGGTTATCGGTGAAGCTCAAGACCTCGGCATCCGTTTCATAGTGGTCTCAGGCGGTGAGCCTACTATCAGAAAAGATGATCTTATGGCTCTGGCGAAGAAATATGATGAGCTGGTATTTCACGTCTTCACGAACGGCACCTTGATTGACAGGGAAACAGCACAGGAATTCGCTGACATCGGCAATTTGACGTTTGCCATAAGCATTGAAGGCTTCGAAGATGAGACTGACGCAAGGCGCGGCAAAGGAGTCTTCAAAAAGGTTATGCAAGCCATGGATAACCTGCGTGAGGCCGGTGTTGTCTTCGGGTTTTCCGCTACATATAACCGGGAAAACACAAACACAATCGGCAGCGATGAATTCATAGATTTAATGATCGATAAAGGCTGTATCTTCGGCTGGCTCTTTACCTACGTTCCGGTTGGCGGCGAAGCTGACCTTGAATATATGGCAACCCCTGAACAAAGGGCTTACATGTATGAGACGGTTAACAGATGGCGTTCGGAAAAACCGATTTTCATCGCAGATTTCTGGAATGACGGCGCAGCTACCGGAGGATGCATTGCAGGAGGACGGTGCTACTTCCACATCAATGCCACAGGTGAAGTAGAGCCATGTGCATTCATCCATTATGCAAACATGAACATCAAAGATACAACTCTGTTGGAAGCATTGAAATCACCCCTCTTCAAGGCATATCAAGAATCAATACCTTTTAACGAAAACCCCTTAAGGCCTTGTCCCATGATTGACAATCCTGAAAAACTCCAGAGAATAGTTGAGGAAACAGGTGCGTATCCCACCCAGGTTAACAATCTGACTGCAGCTGCTCTCTGTCAGCCTCTTCATGGGTACGCAAAAGCATGGGGCGAAGTGGCAGACGGTATCTGGGAGAAGAATAGTGCGAAAAAAACGGAAACGGATAAATGACATCATCCCACATAGCAAGATAAATGCAGCCTGCAGACACGTATCAGGTGTCTCCAGGCTGTTTTCCATCTTGAACCCAAGGCGATTTCCGGACTCTACCTTACCTCTTAGAAGTCCAGCCCGAAAGCGGGCACAACTGAGCCCGGGTAGTTCTCTTCTATGAACTTCGCTACCTGCTCCGAGGTTAAAGCCATTGCAAGCTCTCTGAGGGCTTCATTGTCTATGTCTTTTGCCCTTACAGCCAAGACATTCACGTACGGTGAATTGGCATCCTCTATTATAAGAGCGTCGCGAGTCGGAACAAGCCCTGCCTCAAGGGCGTAATTGGAGTTGATTATTGCAAGATCCAGGTCCTCAAGGGATCTTGGAAGCTGTGCTGCCTCAAGCTCAATGATTTGCAGGTTCTTGGGATTTGAGATTATATCGTACTTGGTTGCAGTGATGCCAGCTTCATCATCAAGCTCGATTACACCTGCCCTCTCCAGAAGCAGGAGCGCCCTTCCCCCGTTCGTCGGGTCATTGGGAATCCCCACTTTAGCCCTGTTTGTCAGGTCCTCAAGGTCTTTGACCTTCTTTGAATACGCTCCCATAGGCTCAATGTGGACTCTGGCCATATAAGTGATATCAAGCCGCCTGGCTGAGGCAAATTCCTCCAGGTACGGGATGTGCTG
>FIZM01000056.1 GCA_900019985.1 uncultured Clostridia bacterium | reverse complement strand
GACATGGTAAACCAAGGCATCAACTACATAGGGGATGTGGTTGACGAAGATCTCGCTGAAATCGTTAAGGCTGGGATGCTGACCGCAACTAGTGACTTCAGCAGGATCTCTGAGTTGGACTGTGTGAGCATCTGCGTACCTACCCCCTTAGACCGCTATCAGCAGCCTGATCTCAGCTATGTTAAGAGTACCGCAGAAACCATTGCGAAGCACATGCACAGGGATATGCTAATCGTGCTGGAGTCTACCACGTATCCTGGCACAACGGAAGAGCTGTTAAGACCCATTTTGGAAAACGGCGGCCTCAAGTGCGGCATCGATTTCTTCCTGGCGTTTTCACCTGAAAGGGTAGATCCGGGCAATCGTATCTACAAGACCAAGAACACACCAAAAGTTGTTGGGGGAGTGACCCCAACCTGCACAGAATTAGCAGCTACTCTCTATGAAAGCGTTTTGGAAGCTGAGGTATTTAAAGCGTCTAGCCCAGCAGTGGCTGAAATGGAGAAGATCCTTGAAAACACCTATCGCAACATCAACATCGGCCTCATCAATGAACTGGCCATGCTGTGCGACAAAATGGGTATCAATATCTGGGAAGTGATAGAGGCTGCAAAGACAAAACCTTACGGGTTTCAGGCCTTTTATCCGGGCCCGGGACTCGGTGGACACTGCATTCCCTTGGATCCTTACTATTTGTCTTGGAAAGCGAGGGAATACGGCTTCCACACCTCCATGATTGAGGCGTCGATGATGATCAACGACCGCATGCCTGAGTACTGCGTGGAGCGGGCAGCGCGGATTCTGAACAAAGTGAAGAAGCCCCTCAATGGCTCGCAAGTGTTAGTCCTTGGCGTGGCCTACAAACAGGACATCGATGACTACCGCGAGAGCCCTGCTATCAAGGTCATTGACCATCTTGAGGAACGTGGCGCGGAAGTGGTCTTTTTCGATCCATATATCAAAGAGTACAAGCATGAAGGCAAGGTAAAGCGCGGCGCAGACGCCTTAACCAAGGAACTCATCGAGTCTGCGGACTTGGTTATGGTTACAACCGCCCATACGACTGTTGACTATGACTTTGTGCAGCAGCATGCCAAGTTGGTTTTCGATACCAAGAATGCGATGAACGAGGTTCGGGATCGATCAAATATCGAGGTGTTGTGAGTGGGAAAACTGCGTTACGCGCTTATCGGCTGCGGAAGGATCTCGCCCAATCATCTAGCGGCGGTTCAAGCACACAGCGGTGATATTGAACTTGTGGCCGTTTGCGATCTGGTGCCCGAGAGAATGGACGTGGCTCTGGCCGAAGCTCAAATCAACGGTGGCAAGGTAAAGAAATACACCGACTATCAGGTTATGTTAAGTTCGGAGCAACTGGATTTGGTGGCGATCGCCACGGAAAGCGGTAGTCACGCTGCCATTGGTCTAGATTGTGTTGACGCGGGCTGCCACGTGATTATCGAAAAGCCTATGGCTTTATCTATAGCTGATGCGGATCGGCTGATAGACGCTGCGGAGGTCAAAGGAGTAGTGCTTTGTGCATGTCATCAAAATCGCTTCAACAAGTCGATCCAAAAACTAAGAGAGGCGGTTGAACAAGGCCGTTTTGGAAGACTGTTCCACGGAGCCGCACATGTTAGATGGAATCGCAATAGGGGATACTATGAACAGGCACCTTGGCGGGGTACCTGGGCCCAGGACGGCGGAGCCCTCATGAACCAGTGCCTCCACAATATTGATCTTCTGCGCTGGATGATGGGCGATCACATTGATGAGGTGTTTGCCTATACAGCTCGCCTCAATCACGACTACATCGAAGCGGAAGATTTGGGGCTGGCCCTGATTAAGTTCTCCAACGGCGCCTATGGTTTTATCGAAGGAACAACCAACGTTTATCCCAAGAATCTTGAAGAAACCCTGTACATATTTGGCGAGAAGGGAACGGTCAAGGTTGGGGGAGAATCGGTGAATATCATTGAGGAATGGAATTTCGTAGATCAGAAGGATGATCCCGAGGAAGTAAAGGCGAAATATCATGAGAACCCACCCAATGTGTATGGATTTGGACATACCCCATTGTACAGAGATGTGGTTTCGGCCATCCGCGAAGGGCGGAGGCCACTGGTAGATGGCGAAGCTGGAAAAAGGGCCGTGGAGTTGATTCTAGCCATCTACAAGTCAGCACTGGAAGGTAGGCCTGTGCGCCTGCCTCTAGAGGATTTCTCGACCAGGGACATGAAAGGGTTTTTTGGGTGATTCCTATGGATTATTTCGCTCATGAAAGCTCCTACATAGATGATGGTGTGAAAATCGGTCGAGGAACGAAGATCTGGCATTTCTGCCATATTCAATCTGGGGCCCAGATCGGTGAATTCTGCACGCTGGGGCAAAACGTTAATGTAGGCACCAACGTCAAGATCGGAAACTATGTCAAGATCCAGAACAACGTTTCCGTCTACGAGGGTGTGGAACTTGAGGACTATGTGTTCTGTGGGCCATCCATGGTATTTACAAACGTCTTGACGCCCAGGGCGAAATACCCGGTTGCGGATAAGGAGCTTTACGCCAAGACACTTGTGAAAGAAGGAGCTACCATTGGAGCCAATGCCACCATCGTGTGCGGAAACACCATCGGGCGCTATGCCCTGATCGGTGCAGGGGCAGTCGTTACAAAGGATGTCCCCGATTACGCTGTGATGGTGGGCGTACCTGCTCGCCAGGTTGGCTGGGCTTGTGAGTGCGGCCAAATTCTAGACGATGGCCTCGAGTGCGAGAAGTGCGGCCGCAAGTATGCGGCTACAGGTACGGCTACAGGTACGGCAATTGCTTTGTTGGAGGAGGAGTAAGGTGGAGTTTAGAGACCTTAAGGCCCAATATCTAGCGCTACAGGAGAAGATTGACGCCAAGATCAAAGAAGTGTTGTGTGAGGGAAGGTTTATCCTAGGCCGTCAGGTTTTTGAGTTGGAAGAGAAGCTTGCCGAATATGTTGGTGTGAAGCACTGTATTACCTGCGCCAATGGGACTGACGCTTTGTTACTTGTTCTCATGGCTTGGGGGATTGGGCCTGGTGATGCAGCTTTCACCTCGGACTTCACCTTTATTGCTTCAGCAAGTGTGGCATCTCTGAGAGGGGCCACTCCAGTTTTGGTAGACATAGATCCCAAGACATACAACATATCTCCCGACGCTCTAGAGGAAGCGATTGAGAGGACGTTTCGTGAAGGCAAGCTTACTCCCCGCGTGATCATTCCCGTGGAT
>FIZM01000055.1 GCA_900019985.1 uncultured Clostridia bacterium | reverse complement strand
AGATAAGCTTATTGATAACTGAGGAATTTACACACTAATCTGGACTTGATCGGTCATGACAATTTAAAGATACTATGGAGAATAATATTCAGATTCTTCGCAAATTGAATAAATCCTTCCGAATATATGGAATTGTTGAAAACATATGACTCGAAGGTGTGGATGTTTAAGTTGATTGGTTCTTAAAGGAGTGAGACGGAGATTTCGCTATTTTCCTTACCGGAGCGTGTTCCTGATTCGCACTGCAATCACACTCGCCGTAAGGACCTTCACGATATCTCCGGCAATGAACGGGAGTACTCCCACTGCGAAAGCTGTCTGTAAAGGAAGGCGTGTGACTATCGCCAACTGTACTAAACCTGTGGCATAGACGGTGATGACTCCGCCGATGAACGATGCGAAAGCCAGTGTAAGCCATGTAACGAGGTTTTTAGGCTTCTTTACTCTTTGAACAACGATTGCAGTGACGTAGGCACCGACAATGAAACCCCACAGGTATCCTCCTCGCGGCCCGATCAGCACCCCGATGCCGGATGACCCTCCTGCGAATACCGGAAGGCCTAAGGCCCCGAGGAGAAGATACAGCCCTTGGCTTAGCGCGGCCAGATTTGGCTTGAGGACCAGCCCTGCAAGCATTACTCCGAAAGTCTGAGCTGATACAGCCACAGGACTGATAGGGATATGCAAGAAGACGTACGCGAGTACGCACATGAGAGAGGTGAACATAGCAACGCGTGTCAAGTCTCGTATTGTAGCCGACTTCATACTGCATTACCTGCTTTCTGGTTGCTGCGCTGTTCTAATTGATTTCAACTCACTTCCCTTGTATACCTGCTTGCCGCTTGCAACGTTTTAAACGTTTTATCTAATAGGCTCTGAGGCTCCCGTGCCGGCTCTATCTTAGGGGCGAATTGATCCCGGTGTCATCTTAGGATAGTATTGAACTGTATATCGCAGGGATAAGGCTTGCGGCGCGGTGCGAAAATGTGTGGAGGCCTAAAGTGATCCGTCTTGTATGATAAATGGCAGGAAGTAAGCAGGTGGGCGTATTGACAAAGTTTTTTGCCGTTGCTAAGAGAAGTCGCTACGAGCAGAAAATCCAAAGGTCTGTATTCATAGGCCATGTTTCGCCTGCAGAGAATGAGGAGGCAGCGAAGGAGTTTATTGCTGAGATCAGGGAAGAGCATGCCCAAGCCACTCACAACTGCTATGCTTACCGGGTCGGGCTTTCTGAAAACCCTCTGACTTACTATAATGACCACGGAGAACCGTCAGGAAGCGCAGGCCGTCCGATTCTGAATGCGATTCTGAAAGCAGATGTCACCAATACAGTAGTTGTGGTGACTCGGTACTACGGCGGCAAAAAGCTCGGGGTGAGGGGCCTTATCGATGCCTACCACAGTACAGCCCTGGGCGCATTGGAGGAAGCCGGAAGGATTGAAATCATACCTCGCATCCCTCTGGCTGTTATCTGCCAATACTCAGAGCTTGACCAGGTTAACTATCTGCTCAGTCAGTATGATACAGTAATCAAGAATACTGAGTACAAAGGCAACGTCCGGCATGAACTCATGGTTCCTGAAGTGGATTACGATGCTATTGTCTCCCAACTCTCCGCTATGCCCAGAGTCGAGGTTATATCGGAACGCTATATGAAATAAGCAAACCGGTCCAAGCTTTATCCGGAATACTGCACAGTATGGATATGCATTAGGGAAAGAAAAGGGGAGGGCACTGAGAGTTGAGAGGAGTTTCAGTGCCCTCCCGGTTGTCGGTCAATCGGTTTTATTCGGTTTATATCTCATGTGCAACTCTTGTTGCTTCTAAGACTGCATGTGTGATGCGGCGCGGTTCTACTGCGTCTCCGATGACATAGTAGTTTATTCCTGAGCCTTCCAGCTGATTTGTAAGAGAGCCGTCAGGAGCTGCGCCTACTGCTATCACAACGGAGTCGAATTCTCCCAGAGCCTCTGTCTTGCCGTCCTTTTCGTAACTGATGTCGCGCTCGCCGATACCGGTAAGCTTTGCACCGGTAATGACCTTCACGTTGTTCTTCTCTAACCGTGCAAAGAGTATGGGCCCTACAACCGGTCCGATGTCTGTGCCAATCTGAGGAAGCATCTCAATGATGGTGACTTCATGGCCTTTCTCGGCTAGGAAGTCTGCGACCTCACATCCTACAAGCCCGCCTCCGATGACTGCGACTTTCTTGCCTGTCTGCACATTTCCGGCAAGGACATCCCATGCATTCACCACGTGGTCACGGTCTACGCCGGAGACTTCGATTGTCTGAGGCCGTGCACCTGTGGCCACTACAACGACATCAGGGTTTTCTCTACGGATAGCATCAACAGTAGCCTCCTTGTTAAGATGCACTTCGACACCGAGTCTTTCCAGTTCTTTCACGAGGAAATCGGCGAAGGTGCCGAATTCATCTTTTTCAGGAGGTGCAACGACAAGAGGGAGCTGGCCTCCTAGCTCGGACGCTTTTTCCCAAAGTGTGACCTTGTGTCCTCTAATCGTCGCTACCCGGGCAGCCTCCATTCCAGCAGGCCCTCCTCCCACCACAAGCACTTTGCGTGGGGTTTCAGCTTTCGTCATCGGGAACTCGCATTCACGGCCTGTACGGGCGTTAACTGTGCAACCTACTTGCTGATTTGCCAAGAGCTCGTCAACACATGCCTGCAGACATGCAATGCATTTTCGAACTTCCCCGGCTCTTCCTTCTGTTACTTTGTTCGGCAGTTCTTCATCAGCAAGAAGCCCACGTCCGAAGGCTACAAGATCAGCTTTACCTTCAGCCAGAATGCACTCTGCCAGTTCCGGATCGTTAATTCTTCCTACAGCAATCACAGGGACGCTCACAACTCTCTTCACGGCTTCGGCCAGGTCCACAAGGCATCCTCTTTGCACAACATACGGTTGGATTATCCAGCTCATTGTCTCGTATAGGCCTGCAGACACGTGGATTGCATTTACGCCTTCTTCTTCAAACCGCTTTGCTATGGCTTTACCGTCTTCCAGAGTAATTCCATCAGGCAGTTTTTCATCTGCACTTATTCTTGCTATGATGGGGAAGTCAGGCCCTACGGCTTCTCGCACTGAGCGGATTACCTCGATAGGGAACCGCATTCTATTCTCAAGCGAGCCGCCGTACTCATCGGTCCTTTTATTCGTGTGCGGAGACAAGAACTGGCATAGGAGGTACCCGTGTGCGAAGTGGATTTCAACTGCGTCAAATCCTGCAGCCTTAGCACGTGCTGCTGCTTTACCATAATCAACTGCAAGCCCTTTAATCTCTTCCTTCGTCAGCTCTCTCGGCAACTCACCTGTAACCGGATCAGTAATAGGTGAAGGTGCGACAGGTTGATAGCCGGAAACCTGAGATGTAGTCTGTCTGCCTGCGTGGTAAAGCTGTACTGAAATCTTTGCCCCATGGGCGTGTACCTCATCAGCAAGGCTTCTTAAACCCGGAATGAACCTATCTGAGTGGATATCCAGTCCGTTTGCGAAGCCTTTTCCCAAAGGATGCACGTTCGCTGCTTCAACAATGATAAGTCCTATTCCACCCTTTGCCCTTGCCCCGTAATAAGCGCGAGTTTTGCTGCTTACGGAGCCGTCATCATGTGCCAGGTTCGTTACCATCGGCGGCATTACCATACGGTTTCGAAGCTCCATATTACCGATTTTGATAGGGCTTTTGAGAAGCTTGAACTCTGCCATTGGATTCACCCTTTCTTATAGTGTTTCTAATGTGTTCCTCGAGGCATAGTGTCCGCATAAATGGAAGCCGGTATGCTTAACCCTTCGTTTACCGCACGGTTGAGACTACGGTCCTTCTACATTCATTAACGGATTCTTTGGTTTTGGGTTCCAATATTTCCAATGGCCGCCGAAACTAACCTTCTATTCGTATGCTCCCGATCCCGCCTTTTACGTTAAGTTCAACTCGGTTTTCAGCGCTATCGAAATCAGGGGAGACGTATTCATCATTAATACTGCTATAGTTGCCTCGCACCTGGATAGACCCTATTCCTGTAGTTGTGCGGATCCGGGCTGCGACACCTCTCGGAATACGAATGATGGTCTCCCCGATGCCTCCTGACAACTCAACCTTGGAGTATCCCTTTGCAGGCAAAGTCAGAGTCGTTTTTCCCACGCCTGTACTGATCCGGACATCAGTGGCTGAAACACGCTCAAGGTTGATGTAGGCGCCTCCGACTCCGGTGCGTATATCGAGGCTTATCGGTATGCTTTCAGCAAGTGCCAGCTCCCATTTTCTTGCCGGCTGTGCGCCGATGCCGAAGAAATCGAAACGGTGGAAGAAGCTTGAGGTGTCTGAATTAAGGACAAAGCGCGCTTTGCCATTACTAATCTTGAAGTCTTCTCTTGGCCATTCTCCTACTGCAGTCTCTACTGTACCGGTAATAAGGTACGGTGAATCTGAAAGAGAGGCCAGGATTAGCTCTCCGATGCCCATGCTGATCTCTATCTCTGCACTTGTTATCCCAGTGAGAGGCCTTTCAATCCTCGAACTGGTGATAGCTCCCCTTGGAGTCGGATGACGCATGACCATTCCGAAGACTATCCAAAGCACAACGAGGAGCAGGATGGATCTGGATATTGACCCTCTTCCCATTATCAGTTCAATTCCCAGTGCGATAAGGATGAGCGGCCAGAATCGGGCAATGATCACCCATATTTTCAGATCTACCAGGCCAAGATTATAAAGAAGAATCAAGACACCGACTATTATCAGAATTGACGGGAGTACTATGCTGCTTTTATACCTTCTCCGGTTTCCGTTATTACTTCTCTCTCCGTTATTATCAGGTCTCTCCATCGCCTATTCTCTCCTCCCATCAAGTTTCTACCTTCTTAGTAGAAGGATTCCGATGGTGATAAGAACCAGAGGCATTAATGTCCTTAGATCCAGCCAGCGGAGCCAAACGATGTTAAGTGTCCGCCCGAGAAGGACAATACCTAACCCTACGAAAAGGATTCCCACCACTACATTGATGGCCGGTCCCGGTGATTCTCTTGAGGCCGGGCTGATGGATTCTGCCACTTCCATGGCTGTATCCCGGATTTCTTCTGCGCCTTCGCGGACTATTTCAGACGTCTCAGCCTCACCCCTATCCGGATAGGGGACGATTATCCAAAGGATCAAGTAAGCGGCTATTCCTATTCCTGTGTACAAAGCCAACAGGACGAAGGCAAGCCTGACAATGGTCGGGTCTATTTCCAGGTATTCTGCAAGTCCGCTGCAGACTCCGCCTATCATGGACCCGGTTCTACTGCGGTAAAGCCTTTTCATAACCTTCACCTCATTTACGTCGAAGCATAAGTTCATGCAACCGTGCTTCTAATTCTCTACTCCTATTTTAGTTCCTTCCGTGCAGGATCCAAATACTTTTGCGTGAAGCGCATCGTGGCGAAGTTCAGTGTTTTTGGCCAACTGCCTCACGTATTTTCGCCGTCTTCTTGTGTTTTAATCGCCACCGCTTCATGTGAGAAAAATATTACTTTACAAGTGTGAAGTAATGGTGTATAGTTGTATTGACTTAATATACATATACGAAGTCATAATTCATGGATGTTGTTGAATCGCAAGGTTCATACCAGATCAGGGGAGGGACGAGTTCATGGATTTCGGTGCACGGCTTAAGAAAGCCCGGACGAATTCAGGGATAAGCGCAAGAGAACTCGCAGATAAGGTAGGTGTTTCTGCAAGCTTCATCTACCAGTTGGAAAGAGGTGAGGCAGCGCCTTCATACTCTACCTTGAAGCGGATCGCAAGTGTCCTTGGAATTGCAGTCTCGGTGCTGACGGATGATGAGTTTCCTGACGAATGGGTTATATCGCGCAAGGCAGGACGTAGATCCCTGGTGGCAGCACACGAGCTTCACGGGGTGGAAGCCCAGCTTCTCGCCTTTCTTGGTTCGCGGAACAGGCGCATGCAAGGCGTCGTAGTGACTGTTGGGCCGGGATGCAGGTATTCCAAAGATGAGTTCCTGTTTAACCACGACAGAGACGATTTTGTCTATGTTCTCGAAGGCGCATTGGAAATAGACAGCGGAGAGAAGACATACCATCTGGAGCAAGGAGATGCAGCGTACTTCTCTCTCACAGATATGGACGCGATCCGAAATCCTGGAGAAGCCCGCACTCAGGTGTTGTGGATTGTATCGCCCTCAGGAGCGTAGTGGGCTTGAAATCACATGGACCTCTTCTAATTGTGCTGTTTGGCTCCGGGGGAGAGAATTTGAAGATGACTTGGGGGGACGGCTCGTATGCGAAAAGAAACGGAGCAGGTATTCGAGCGGAAGTTTGACAAAGTAAACTATATACTGGACAAGCATGAGCGGAAGGTTTCCAACCTCATAGCCATTCTCCAAGAAATCCAGGCGGAGTACCGTTACCTTCCTGAAGAAGTATTGACATATGTTGCTACTGCACTGGGCATCCCACGGGCAACTGTCTACGGTGTGGCTACATTCTATACACAGTTCTCAATGAAACCAAAGGGAAAGTACGTTATCAAGGTCTGTGACGGGACAGCATGCCACGTGCGGCACTCTGAAAAACTGTCTGACCTGATCCGCGAAAAGCTGGATCTTAACGATGCAAAAGACACCACAGACGACTTGCTGTTTACTTTCGAAACAGTGTCATGTATCGGTGCGTGCGGACTTGCACCTGTCGTTACCATAAACGACGACGACGTTTACGGACAGATGACTCCGGAGGCTCTCAGTATTGTCCTGGATCAATTGCTATCTGAGGAGAGTTCGGAGGAAGGCACGGAAGCGGCTGAGACCGATGGCGACTGCTCTGCAAATAACGGACAGGCGTACCGGACAAAGGACGGAGAGGGGTGTAAGGGATGCTGAAATCTCGCAAAGATTTAGACAGAATAAGAGAACAAGCTGAAAAAGGTATGGGACGCCAGAGGATGCGCGCCATGGTCTGTGCAGGGACAGGGTGCTTAGCCAACGGATCACTCAAAGTATATGAGAGGCTCAGAGAGCTTGTTGCTGAGAAAGGTTTGCTGGTGGATATAGCTATGACAGAAGATGCGTGCGGCGAAGGCCAAGAGGCCGGAGGCGGTATCGGTGTCGAAAAAAGCGGATGCCACGGCTTCTGCCAGATGGGCCCCCTTATCCGCATCGAACCTCAGGGTATCCTTTACGTTTCAGTGAAGCCTGAGGACGCGGAAGAGATCGTGGAGGAGACCCTAATAAAGGGTAAGCCTGTAACACGTCTTTTCTACCAGGACCCTTTCAAAGGGACTCAGGTGGAGACGGAAGAGTCTATTCCGTTCTACAAGCATCAGCACCGCGTGGTCCTGGCCAATTGCGGCAGGATTAACCCTGAAGACATCAGGGAAGCCATTGCAATGGGTGGTTATGCCGCAATCGCAAGAGTCTTGGATGAGATGACCCCTGAACAGGTGATCGAGCTCATTAATGAATCAGGGCTCAGAGGGCGCGGCGGAGCAGGCTTCCCAACAGGCCGTAAGTGGCAGTTTGCCAAGGCTGCGAAATCCGACAAGAAGTACGTGATATGTAACGGAGATGAAGGCGACCCAGGCGCATTTATGGACAGAAGCGTAATGGAAGGCGACCCTCATAAGGTGATAGAGGGTCTCATGATAGCCGGTTACGCAATCGGTGCTGACGAGGGGTTTATATATGTGCGAGCTGAATACCCTGTGGCAGTCACGCGCCTTAAGAAAGCTATCGCAGAGGCGAGAGAATATGGGTTGCTGGGACGAAATATCCTCGGCAGCGGCTTTTCCTTTGATATAACTGTGAAAGAAGGCGCGGGAGCGTTCGTCTGCGGCGAGGAGACTGCACTGATTTCATCGATTGAAGGCGGCCGTGGAATGCCTAACCCAAGGCCCCCTTACCCAGCTGAAAAAGGCCTTTTCGGGAAGCCTACCGTTATTAATAACGTGGAGACTCTCTCGAATTTGCCCACCATTATCCTAAACGGAGCGTCCTGGTTCAAGTCCCGCGGGACAGAGACGAGTCCGGGAACGAAAACATTTGCACTTGCAGGGCAAGTAGTAAACACAGGCCTGGTGGAAGTGCCTATGGGATTCCCTCTAAGAGACCTTGTCTTTGAGGTCGGAGGAGGTACCCGTATAGGCAGGAGGTTTAAGGCAGTGCAAATCGGCGGGCCGTCAGGAGGGTGCTTGGCCGAGGGTCAGCTGGATGTTGCATTGGACTATGAGTCCTTACACAAGGTAGGGGCGATGGTGGGTTCCGGCGGAATAGTGGTGATGGATGAAGATACTTGTATGGTAGAGGTCGCCAGGTTCTTTATGCAGTTTACTCAAAACGAATCCTGTGGAAAATGCGTGCCATGTCGCGAAGGTACAAAGCAGATGCTTGCACTTCTTACGAAAATCACAAACGGTGAGGGCACTGAAGAAGACCTGGCACTCCTGGAAGAAGTGGCTCTTGCAGTGCAGGACGGAGCTCTCTGCGGTTTAGGGAAAACCGCCCCGAACCCTGTCCTGACGACGCTTAAGTACTTCCGTTCCGAATACGAGGCACACATTCTGGAAAAACGGTGTCCTGCAGGTGTCTGCCAGGCGTTGAGGGTTTACTCCATCGATCCGGAAAAGTGCCGCGGCTGTACTCTTTGTATGAAGGTGTGTCCTGTAGGGGCTATATCAGGTGAGCGAAGGAAACCCCACAGTATAGATGCGACAAAGTGCATTAAATGCGGAGCATGTGTTGAGAAATGTCGGTTTGGAGCAATAAATCATTAGTTGCTTTGATTTGAAAGATAGACCACGGTTTGAAGTAGTGTATAACGCGACTTAAGTGGGGGAGGGAACCAAGTATGCCTTACGTGACTGTTGACGGAAAAACAGTTGAAATAAACGGAGAAAAGAATATCCTGGAGCTGGTGCGTAAAGCAGGCATTGAGCTTCCTACATTCTGCTATCACTCGGAGTTGTCGGTGTACGGGGCATGCCGTATGTGTACAGTTGAAGTAGATAACATGGGCCTTGTGGCTGCTTGTTCCACAGCTCCTAGAGACGGTATGGTGATCCGCACAAACACCAAAAGGACACGGAGATTGCGCAAAATGGTGGTGGAGCTTCTCCTTGCGAACCACCACAGGGACTGCACAATCTGTGACAAAAACGGGTCCTGCAAGCTCCAAAGCCTCGCCTACCAACTGGGGGTCAGAGAGGTAAGGTTCGGTGAAAGGGATCACATGCTTCCTATTGACGATGAAAACCCTTCTATTGTCCGAGATCCCAATAAGTGCATACTCTGCGGTGATTGTGTCAGGGTTTGTTCTGAAATCCAAGGTGTAGGAGCTTTGGGATTCGTCGGGCGGGGGGCAGACACATGTGTCAGCCCTGCTTTCGGAAGGAAGCTCGGAGAAGTCGAGTGCGTGTACTGCGGACAATGTGTTGCAGTGTGCCCTACAGGTGCACTCACCGGGAAATTTGAGGCAGAAGCAGTCTGGAACGCGCTTGGTGATCCGTCCAAGGTAGTTGTGGCTCAGATCGCACCTGCAGTGCGCGTTGCAATCGGGGAAATCTTCGGCAAGGAGCCCGGGGAGCTTGAGACAGGCAAGATCGTTGCTGCACTTAAGAAGATCGGATTTACCAAGGTTTTTGATACGGTGTTCGCGGCGGATCTTACTGCTGTAGAAGAATGCAACGAGTTCCTGGGCCGCCTTTCCAAAGGCGAACGGTTGCCCCAGTTTACCTCGTGCTGTCCGGGATGGGTCAAATTCGCTGAGCAGCACTACCCTGACATACTGGACAATATTTCAACGTGCAAGTCTCCTCAGCAGATGTTTGGATCGGTCGTAAAGAAGTTCTACGCAAAGGAACTTGGTGTTGAACCTGAGGATATCTACGTTGTTTCAGTGATGCCTTGCACGGCTAAGAAGTTCGAGGCAAAAAGGCCTGAGTTTGCAGAAGGTGGGGTTCCTGATGTGGATGCAGTCATTTCCACCAATGAACTTGGCCTGCTTTTGAAACAGGCAGGGATAGTCTTCGAAGAGCTCGAAGGAGAAGCCTTTGATCAGCCGTTCGGGCTGACTACCGGAGGAGGCGTCATCTTCGGGGTTACCGGCGGAGTGGCAGAGGCTGTCTTAAGGACCGCAGCAGACGTGCTTGAGACTGACCTGGGCTATGTTGACTTTAAAGAAGTCAGAGGATTTCAAGGGCTTCGTGAGGCGACTGTGCGCCTTGGTGACACAGAACTTAATATAGCGATTGTCCACGGACTTGCCAATGTGCGCAAGCTGCTTGATGCCACGAGGTCAGGGGAAGCCAGATACGATCTGGTTGAAGTTATGGCATGTCCCGGCGGTTGTGTCGGTGGAGGAGGACAGCCGCAGCCGAACGATACGGAGTCACGGAAAGCAAGAGGCAAGGGACTCTACGCCGGTGACAGGTTGTCGCAACTTCGCAGCCCAAGTGAGAACCTGGCAGTCACGAAGTTGTACGACGAGCACCTTAGTGAGCCGGGCAGCGACCTTGCGCATGAGGTGTTGCATACTTGTTACGGATCGCGCAGACGGATTTCCGGGGACATAAGGATTAACGGGACAAAACCCGGTGCGCTGGATGTCTCGATCTGCGTAGGGACAGGATGCTATGTAAGGGGATCATATGATGTTCTTCAAGCCTTTACTAAGCTGTCGGACCAATGTGATATTGAAGACAAGGTTAATCTAAAGGCTACGTTCTGCTTGGAACACTGCGAGAACGGCGTGTCCATAAAGGTCGGTGACAGAATAGTAACCGGCGTGACGCCCCTTAATGCGAAAGAGATATTCGAAAAAGAAGTGCTATCCAAAGTATGTCTGAACGAAGCCTCTTGTTCATGCGGTTCAGGCTGTGCGGCGGCGGATGACGAGAGTGCAAGGAGGTAACATAATGGTTACCATTGAGGTTTGTGTAGGCAGTTCATGTTTCCTAAGAGGCGCTTCAGACGTAATAAAGGCGTTTGAAGCAGCCATCGGGGAACATGCTCCGAGGCAGGTGGAAATAAAAGGAACGTTTTGCCAGGAGTCATGCACAAAAGGAGTTACAGTGAGAATCGATGATGAGCTTTTCGCGGCGGTATCTCCTCCTGATGTGCCCCGGCTTTTCAGGGACCAAGTTATGCCAAGGCTACGCAACGATGCAACAGGGAATGCCGACGAGGGATAGTTGTTAAGTCACGCCCGTAATTAGGGATGGCAAGCACGGTGGTGGCAAGCACGCCGACAGGCTGATTGTGGAAGGGAGCCTATCATAAGGAAGGTGGTAACGTGGGCATAATTACCACGATTGATGCAAAATGCAAGGATTGTTACAAGTGTCTCCGGACGTGTCCTGTAAAAGCGATAAAGATGGAGCGCGGCGAGCTGCCTCACCAGCTCCACGCAAGGGTTTGCCAGGAGAGGTGCATTTATGATGGCAGCTGCGTCCTGGTATGTCCTCAAAAAGCGAAGAAGGTTGCAAGCGACCTCGGCATCCTTATGCCTCTCCTTGAAAACGGAGAAAGAGTAGCTGCAAGTGTTGCCCCGTCTTTTCCTTCTGTGTTTCCGGACGTAAACCCAGGGGTTATCCCGACAGCCCTAAGGCTGATAGGGTTTAGTTTTGTCCAGGAGACTGCGATCGGGGCGGAACTTGTAAGCAGGGAATATGCCAGTCGATTCCGAGAAAGCACAACACCTCTGATATCGAGTCCGTGTCCTGTAGTGGTAAACCTCATTGAACGACACTATCCTGAGGTTATTCCGCACCTGGCTCCTATTGTGTCTCCTATGATTGCCCATGGCAGGTATATGAAACAGACCATGCCTGGCATAAAAGTGGCGTTCATCGGCCCGTGCATTGCGAAGATTGATGAACGGATGGAGCCCGGCATAGATGATGCCATAGACTTTGTCTTGACGTTTGAGGAGCTTAATGAGGTTTTTCTGGAGGCCGGAATCGATCTCGGCTTGCTGGAACCGTCGGGGTTTGACGGTGTCGTACCTCAGACAGCCAGATTGTTTCCAGTTGAAGGAGGCATTCTAAGGTCGGCATCATTAAGTACGGACATGCTTGACTCCCATGTGCTTACGGTTTCAGGGGTTGAAAGCTGCAAAGAGGTGCTGAAGCAGTTCATAACCGGTATGCAAAAAGGCGACATAACACACCTTCCTCGGTTTGTGGATATGCTTGCATGTGAAGGCGGGTGCATTAACGGGCCTAAGAATCCTAGCGTAGATGATATCTACACAAGAAGAGCCCGTGTACTTGAGTATGTAAAGCGATCCTCAGATGACAGGAGTATGGACAAGGCGGATTATGTGAAGGATATTTCAGAGCGTCCTGAGATTCCCCGAACACTCCTTGAAAGAAACTACCGTGATCTGAAGCCTCAGGCCGTGGTGCCGGATGAAGGCATAATCCGGACGATACTTGCGAAAACAGGCAAGTATTCCAAGTCTGACGAGCTTAATTGCGGCGCGTGCGGGTATGATTCTTGTAGAGACAAAGCTATCGCCGTATTCCAAGGGATGGCTGACCCTGAAATGTGCATCCCGTATATGCGGGAGAGAGCAGAATCAGTGGCTAACCTGTTCGTTGATTCAACTCCCAATGCCATAGTTGTTATAGATGAAGACGAGATCGTTCGGGATATTAACGCAGCTGCAGAAAGGATGTTCAAGTGGAAGAAAGAGGAGATAGTAGGAAAGAGACTTTCCGCTGTCCTGGAACCTGACTATTTCAGGCAGGCCCTCAGGAAGAAGACTGTTATCCAGGGAGAGATCTCTTATCCTGACAGGGAGCTGGTGACTTATCAGACGATATTCTATGAACCCAGTGAGAAGCTGGCAATGGGGATTATAGTTGATATAACCGAAGAGAAAAACCGTGAGAAGCAACTTCTTGAGATACGCGAGCAGACTCTGGAAAAAGCGCAGGGAGTTATAAACAAGCAGATGGAAGTTGCCCAGAAGATAGCAAGCCTATTAGGTGAAACCACTGCTGAAACCAAAGTGCTCCTCACAAAACTCATGAATACTTTCAGCAATGAGGAGGAGGGCAATGGGACGTCTTCACGTTGAAGTAGCCAAGTATCAACTGAATAAGCACGGCGAGGAACTCTGCGGCGACAGCGTGGAGGTGGAAACCTGCCCTGACTCCACCATAGTTGTGCTTTCGGACGGGCTAGGGAGCGGGGTCAAGGCCAATATTCTCTCATCACTGACCACAAAGATGGCTGTTACCATGCTCAAAGGCGGACTGAAGCTCGATGAAGTTGTTGAGGCTTTTGTCCACACTCTACCTGTGTGTGAGAGAAGGCAGCTTGCCTACTCGACCTTCAGCATACTGCAGATTTTCAGCGACGGAAATGTGTATCTCGCTGAATACGACAGCCCTCCCGCGTTCATAGGACGTGGAAGCCGGCTTCGCAGTGTGCGGAGATCAGAGCGGATTATAGATGAGAGAAAAATCAGCGAGGCTTTCTTTTCTGTTGAAGATGGGGATTGGATTGTATTGACAAGTGACGGAGTCCTGCATGCCGGCATCGGAGGGATATGGAACATCGGCTGGGGCTGGGACAAGGTGGGAGATTACATCTCGTCCGCTGCAGTCAGGACCAAGCTTGCGTCTGAACTGGCAGAGGAAATCGCTGAGGTAACTTCAAAGCTATATGCATTCAAGCCTGGAGACGACGCTACTGTAGTCGCTATTCGGGTTAGGTACCCGCGTCACCTCACGATGCTTGTAGGCCCTCCGGTCAACCCTGAAGATGACTGCGAGGTTGTGCATAAACTGTTGACCTCGCCGGGCAAGAAAGTAGTATGCGGAGGCACCACAGGCAATATTGTAGCACGCATCCTCGGGCGGCCGATAATGGTAGATCTTACCCGACATGATGAAGGAGTTCCCCCCATCGGCCATCTGGAAGGGATAGACCTCGTCAGCGAAGGCATGTTGACACTTTCCTATACTTTGGAAAAGCTGGAATCAGGTATTAAGCTGCGGGACGCTGCCATGAAGTGTGATGGTGCAAGCCTTTTGACATCACTGCTCCTTGAGGCTGACTGCCTTCATATAATCGTCGGCAGGGCGATAAACCCTGCCCATCAAAGCCCTGATGTTCCCCGGAATCTTGCATTGAAACATAAGATTGTCCAGGGGTTGGCCCAGGTTTTGCAGGACATGGGCAAGACTGTCACGGTGGAGTACTACTAGCCTTCGATCAGTGTCAACAGCCGACTGCTTGACATAATATATTGTGATTGCAGGAAGGTCTGAGACATGTCCTTTCTGAGGCAGGCTATTTGAAGGAGGCTAGCCGTATGACAGACATTAGCAAGCCGAAATCCGGTTTATTCGGAAACTCATGTTGGTGGATTATACTCATCATAATCTTACTCGCCATTCTTTGCTGCTGTTGTCTCGGAATCTAGATTGCTACAGGGCTTGGCTAGAGATTTGACACCTTTAATCCGGGGGTCTGTTGAAAACCACAGGCCCTCTCTTTATTCAGACCCTTCCATTTTCTCAGCTTCTTCAGCTTCTTTCTTCCGTTCGTTTTGAAGCCTTACTTCTTCTAAGATCTCGCTGGCTGTGTGGAAACTGTAACCTTCAGATTGGAGCGTTTCAATAATGTGGGGGAGGGCAGCTACTGAGCCTGAGAGGTCCTCATCCGGACCGCCTGATGAGTGCTGTAGGACGATAACGCCTTTCTCTACTTTAGGAAGGATGTTCTCGACGACTTCTTCCTTGGAAAGGCCCCACCAATCCAGTGAATCCACTGTCCACAGGAGGATGCTGTATCCTTCGTCACCGATAGCCTTGACTGCAGGCGGATCAAGGGCTCCATATGGTGGGCGCATGACCAAGACATCGTCTCCCGTGATATCCGAAAAGACTTCTCTGGCTTTTCTCAAATCGAGAAGAACTTGCCAAGGCGCCATCCGGGAGAGGTTCGAATGGAAATAGGTATGATTGCCGATTTCATGGCCTTCTCTGTGAATTCTCTCTACGATATCCCGATGGCTTTCTGCCAGACTTCCTATTAAGAAGAATGTGGCCCGCACCCCGTACTCAGACAATATGTCAAGGATTTGAGGAGTGTAGATATCATCAGGGCCGTCATCGAATGTCAAGGCGATTTTCTTTTTTTCCGGGTTCCATTGCCTTATGACAATCTCCGGAAACAGGCTCACCAGGTCGGCAGACTCAGGTGTCCTGCTCTCTCGCTCCGAACCGTCAGTGTACCTGGGCAGAGTTGCCTCACCTAGCCATTCTGACTGCAGCAAGCTGTCTATTGCCTGAGGCCTGAGGATTGCTACTATCA
>FIZM01000054.1 GCA_900019985.1 uncultured Clostridia bacterium | reverse complement strand
GTAGTAAGAAACTTCTACTACGATCTTCAGACTGCAGGGCTCGCCGGAACCAGTAGCACCGGCAATGGATTCAGGGAGGCGCGCTCCGGGGACAACTTCGAAGGCCCTCCAACTCCTGCAACTACAAATCTAATTATTACGCCCGGAGATACGGATCTTGTAGATATCATTGCAAGCATAGATCGGGGAATCATAGTCGACCAGACTATCGGCGCAGGTCAAGGCAATATTCTGAGCGGAGAATTCTCCATCAATGTTCACCTGGGGTTCAAGGTAGAAAAAGGCAAGATCGTAGGGCGAGTCAAGAACACAATGGTAGCAGGAAACGCATTGGAGGCTTTAGACGACATAGAAGCAATTAGCAAACAGACTGAGTGGGTATACGGGGAATACTCATCCCCTTGGTTCCTGATTAGATCATTGGGCGTAGCAACTAAGAGCGAGTAGTTTAAGGTGGTTTTACCGTGCAAATAGACGCTGTTAGGATTACCGAAAGATATCCCATGGCCTTTAAGAAGTATCCATCTGATGCAGGGTATGACATGTATGCCCTTTGTTCTACGATCCTTTGGCCCCTCGTCCCGAGAAAGATACCGCTCAACATAAAAGCGAGCATTCCGGAAGGAGTATTCGGCCGCATTTGCGGTAGGTCCAGCCTAAATGCTGAAGGGATTTTCATACTCCCGGGGACGGTAGACTCAGGATATGTCGGCCAGATGTTTGCAGTTGCAGTGAATCTGACATTGAAGCCGAGGAGGATTCGGGAAGGAGACCGCATTGCTCAGCTTATCTTCATTCCGTTCTGCCAGGCAGGATTGCGAGAGGTTGATGAGTTGCCGTCTACCCCAAGGGGAGATTCAGCGGCCGGCTCTACAGGACGGAGGTAGCCTTAGGAAAAATACGAGAACGAGACCATTATCGCATCAGGGAATGGAAAGGACTACAAATAGAAGACAGCTCAAAGAACAAACAACGAGCCTCGTCCAATAAGACGGGGCTTGCTTTACTTGTATGCCTCTCTCGCAGCGGAAACCCCTGCTCCTTTCTCCACTTTAAATCCCTGGGCACTGAGGGCTTCCTCCAGCCCGGCAAGAACAAGCATGACGTTTTCACGGGTGCAAGAATGGCCCATAAGTCCGACCCGCCATATACGCCCTTTAATCGGTCCGAGGCCTCCGCCTATCTCCAGTCCGTAATTGGTGACCAGGTAATTCCGCACACCGAGATCGTCCACCCCTTCAGGGATTTCAACTGAATTCAGCATTGGAGCTTGGTAACCATCCTGAGCAAACAGCTTCAAACCCATAGCATGAAGGCCGGCTTTTAGCGCATTGCTATGTAGAACGTGCCTGGCAAACCTGGCTTCAAGCCCTTCTTCGTGGATAATGCGCAGGCTCTCATAGAGAGCATAGATCATGTTTACAGGCGCGGTATGATGGTAGAACCGTTCTTTCCCCCAGTAGCTGCGAAGCATGGTTATGTCAAGATACCAGCTTTGCACCTTGGCCTTGCGAGAAGCAAGCCGCTCCTCTGCGCGCTTGTTTACAGTGATAGGAGCCAGCCCGGGAGGACAAGATAAGCACTTCTGGGTGCCGCTATAGACGACATCCATTCCGTCTTCATCAACTTTAACAGGTGTGCCGCCAAGGGAAGTGACTGCATCCACCACAAGAAGTGCCCCATGCTTCCTGGCGATCTCCGCAACAGGCTTTATAGGCTGCAGCACTCCGGTGGATGTCTCAGCATGGACAATGCCTACTAAATCGGCAGGACGCTGTTTGAGCGCTTTTTCCACTTCCTCAGGTTCAATGATCTTACCCCATTCTCCCTGGATAACTTCAAGATCACCGCCGCACCGCCGGACTATATCAGCCATTCTCTCTCCAAAGAGCCCGTTTATGCATATTAGGACCTTATCTCCGGGCTCGATGAAGTTCACGAGAGCAGTTTCCATGCCGGCGCTTCCTGTACCTGATATGGGAATGGTAAACTCATTGGTTGTCATAAAAGTCTTGGCCAACAATTCCTTTGTCCGGTTCATTATCTCTAGGAATTCCTTGTCAAGATGGCCAAGGACCGGCGCTGAAAGAGCGCGAAGCACCCGCGGATGTACATTGCTGGGCCCAGGGCCCATCAGTATTCTTCCTCCGGTCTGGATCTCAGGATACCTCTCCATGTTGGCCATAGGATACCACACCTCCTCGGACTCTTTACATGCATCATATCATCTGTATTCAATACGAAGCAACACAAGCTTCCAACGCATGGTCACTTCCAAGGAGGAGCTGCCGTCAACTCCTGGAAGGCCTCGCCACACGTGCCATTGTAGCCCTGATGACTTCATCTTCGTAAGTGTACCCTCGCCGGAACTCCTCCACAACCGTGTCCGTATCCACTTCCGGATCGTCACAGGCAGCCACAGCCTCGTGGAACCTGGGATCGAAAGGCTGCCCTACCGCCTCAATAGGCGCCACCCCTTCGGCAGCCAGGACATCCAGGAGTTTTCTCATGATTATCTCAACGCCTTGGTGCAAGGCTTCGTAATCAGCCTCTGCAGCCAAAGCGCGCTCCATGTCGTCAACTACGGTTAGGAGCTTGAGAATCAGGTCTTTCTTGCCTGACCGGATATGAAACGCCAGATCCCTTGCGGTCCTGCGGCGGTAATTCTCCAGGTCAGCCAAGGCCCGCAGATACATGTTCCAGTTCTCTTGGGCTTTGGCTTCAGCCTCCGCCAGTTTCCTCTCTAGATCTTCTTGTGCCGCAGTCCCTTCTGCCACTGTGCTGCCGGGGGCGGTTTTTTCAGCAGCATCACCCTCAGCCCCCGCCTCACAGGCATTATCCACATCCTCAGAAGGCACATGGCATTCTGTTTCCATATCGCGAGTACAAGCCTTATATTTGCCGTTTTCGGACTTCACGCAACCACCGCCTATTATTCATATATAGCTCCAGCATCAATCTACATCTTTGAACTCAGCATCAATGACAGTGTCATCTTCGCGTTGAGATCCGGCGCCACCCGACTCTGCTCCACTGTCTTGCCCGAACCCACCGGAAGGCCCTGCGCCAGAAGATGCCTGCTGAGCTTTGTACAGCTCCTCGGACATCTTATATGAAGCTTCTCGTAC
>FIZM01000053.1:6809-7686 GCA_900019985.1 uncultured Clostridia bacterium | reverse complement strand
TTCCAGAGCCAGTTTTATTCCAAGGAAAATTGTGAATATCCCGATGCCTTGGAACGCTACATCTGAAACCCTCTCAGGTATGCGTTTCTTCAGCATAATGCCAAGGCTTGTCCCGCCTAAGACTGCTATTACATTGATTAGAGTTCCTTTCATGGGCATGTCCGTTGCCTCCTGATGCATCTTAACGTCAGATTGAGCCAGAAGCAATGAAAGACGTACTTTTCTAGCTGTCCTGCAATCTGCTTCGAAGTTAAAAGCTCCATTTCTACACACAGCCGTGGAATCCCTGCTGTAGTTCAGCAAGAAGGTTGGCAAAGCCCCCCTAAAAAGAAGCATACCTGGCTTAGGCTTGGAGTCATCGCCCTCTTTTCACTATAACGATACAAGTCTTCTTTCGCCGCTTGAAGATCGGCCCAAGGAGTCTCTCAAGTAGTTGATACATGGGAATAACCTCCTAATAATGGCTATACTTCACCTGTGTCATACCTGTGTACCATCTTCTGCATACATATTTAAGTGACGGTTTCTCAACGGTTTTTCATAACGACAAAAATGGAAAGATCTTTAACTATAGACCATAATATCCTTGGGAAGGTAGAATTGTGCAGGCTTATAAGAAGGCGATTCGGTTTTATTTTTCAGCGCAACTGAAGGAGAAGGAATCGCAACATTTTAGTCTAATATATAATTTGGTTAGTAATGTAAGTGTCAGTTTTATTCTACATATTTACTAAGATTGGCTTACTTCTGGCTTTCCGAAACGTTTTGTGTCTTCTTTGGGTACAGACCGAGGAAATGTTGCGAGGACAGTGATGCAAAAAGTAGGCCCGGTACCGACTAAGTACAGCCTACGAGTAGACCGAACCGGGAACGGGTG
>FIZM01000053.1:0-6762 GCA_900019985.1 uncultured Clostridia bacterium | reverse complement strand
GTTATCCTGGGATCCGTAGTAGAAGGAGCCGAAGGAGCAAGATGCCTTTCAGGCCGTGAGGTATCCAAACTCTCAGGCAAAAGCACCTCCAGCTGACGGACCTCTGGAGAGGCGCATTCTGGGTTTTTGAGGGCGCCGCCGAAGGAGTAACCCGCCCGGTCTGCCGGCAGACGGGGAATCTCTCAGGCGACAGGACAGGGAAACGGGCAGCAGACTTTGCCCGTTTTTTTCTTAAGAGCAATGAAGAATAACCAAGGAGGTGCTCGCTATGGCTGAAGCCCATGGTGGTGAAGCAAAGAAAACTCCTCTATACGATGCTCATATCCGCGCCGGGGCAAGAATGATCGATTTTGGTGGTTGGCTTATGCCGGTGTATTACCGGGGAATTGTTGAAGAGCACAGGAAAGTACGGCAAGCTGTGGGTTTATTCGATCTCTGTCACATGGGAGAAGTCAGGGTTACCGGTCCGAAGGCCCTTGAATATCTGCAGAAGACTACCACTAACGACGTAGCTGCACTGGAGGTAGGTCAAGTCCAATATACACTGCTTTGTTACCCTGATGGCGGGATAGTTGACGATATACTGGTATCCAGGACAGAGGACGGCTACTACCTTATCTTGAATGCTGCAAACACTGCCAAAGATATAGAATGGCTTATGTCTCATGCAGAAGACGGTGTAGAGATCAAAGACGAGTCAGCTGAGACTGCTCTTTTGGCAATACAAGGGCCTCATGCAGCAGCACTGCTTCGCGAGTTGACTGACGCGGACTTGGACAAAATCTATTATTATCAAGCTACTTTCGGCAGAGTATCAGGTGTTGATTGTTTTATATCCCGTACAGGATATACAGGGGAAGACGGATTTGAGCTGTTTTTCCATCACACCCATGCCCAGGAGCTTTGGGATACGCTGCTAGAGGCAGGTTCCAAGTATGATATCGAACCTATCGGCCTCGGAGCCCGTGATACCCTCCGCCTTGAGATGGGGTATTCGCTCTACGGAAATGAGCTGGATGAGAAGACTATTCCTCCGGAGGCAGGCTTAGGTTGGGTTGTATCGAAGACAAAAGGCGATTTTATCGGGAAGGATGCTATTGACCGGGTCAGAAAAGAGGGTGTTTCCCGACGTATCACCGGGTTCAAGTTGCTTGAGCGAGGGATTCCCAGGACAGGTTATGAGATCGAAAAAGATGGCCAGGTCGTGGGAGTTGTGACCAGTGGTTCTCTATCTCCCATGCTAGGTATCGGGATCGGCATGTGTTACGTTCCTCCTGACCTGGCTAAAGCAGGCAATCAGTTCGATGTTATCATCAGGGGAAAGAGAATCCCTGCTGAGTCTGTGAAACCTCCTTTTGTGGAGGCGAAGGTTAGGAGGGCTAAGTAATAAGCAGGTTATTATGTTGTGTCAGGGATGTTCCACGTGAAACACTAGATTATCCCAGTGTTTTCACGTTTAGCGTCGGCTTGTAAGACCATGGCAATCTGATGAGAGATAAAGAATGAATGGAAATCTACTTGCATTAAACTTTAAAGGTAAGGAGGAGATATCACATGTATCCAAAGGATCTGAAGTACACAGAAAAGCATGAATGGGTGCGCGTTGAAGGAAACGAAGCGACTGTAGGTATTACCTATTTTGCCCAGGACCAACTTGGTGCAATCGTTGGAGTAGGCTTGCCTGATGAAGGAATAGACGTGGAGAAAGGTTCAGAGCTGGCAGACCTCGACTCAATGAAGACAGCGGATCAGATTTTTGCGCCTATAAGCGGAAGGATAGTAAGAGTGAATACAGCATTGGATGCCCAGCCTGAACTGCTAAACGATGACCCGTACGGCGACGGATGGGTCGTTGTGATTGAGATGAGCGACGTATCGGAGCTGGACGACCTGATGTCTGCGGAAGAATACGAAGCCCACGTTGCCAAGGAGGCTGGAGAGTAATGGACTACGTTCCCCATACAAATGAGGACCGTAGTGAGATGCTGAAAGCCATCGGCATTTCCGGTATTGAAGAGCTGTTTTCGGACATCCCCTCCGAAGTCAAACTCGATCGCAAGCTAGACTTGCCGCCTCCCATGTCCGAATTAGAGCTCAGGAAGCACCTCTCGGAGCTTGCCGGGAAGAATACTACCACTGACGACATGGTTTCATTCCTGGGTGCAGGAGTATATGACCACTATGTACCAAGTGTTGTAAAACACATAATCTCGCGGTCTGAGTTTTATACCGCATATACTCCGTACCAGGCAGAGGTAAGCCAGGGAATGCTCCAGTCCATCTTCGAATACCAGACGCTTATGTGCGAACTGACCGGGCTGGACATCAGCAATGCATCGCTTTATGACGGAGCAACTGCGATTGCTGAAGCTGCAACGATGTCGAGCAGGCTAACTCGCAGACAGGAAATAATCATTTCCCAGGCTGTTCACCCTGAATACCGCAGCACATTGAAAACATACGCCTATAACCTGGGACTGGAGGTAAAAGAGGTTCCTTTCACAGACGGTTCAACTGATATCGAAGCCATAAAAGAGCTTGTCTCCGATAAGACAGCCTGCGTCATTCTGCAAAACCCGAACTTCTTCGGTTGCATAGAGAATATGGCTCTTGCAGCAGAAGCGGCTCACGAGAAGAAGGCACTCTTTGTGGCGTGTGTTGACCCGATATCTTTAGGCATCCTCGCTGCTCCGGGTGAGTATGGTGCTGATATCGCAGTAGGTGAAGCCCAGGGCCTCGGTATTCCTATGGGCTTTGGCGGCCCGCATCTGGGCTTTATGACTTGTCGCCAGCAGTATATCAGACAGATGCCAGGCAGAGTTGTAGGCGAAACCCGTGATAACCAGGGACGTCGAGGATATATCCTGACCCTGCAAGCCAGAGAGCAGCATATCAGGCGGGAAAGGGCGACGTCAAATATCTGCTCTAACCAGGCTCTCTGCGCCCTTGCTGCAACAGTATACCTCTCGTGGCTGGGAAAGCAAGGGATAAAGGAAGTCGCAGAGCAGTGCATGGCAAAGGCACATTATGCATGTGAGGAGCTTTCCAAGATTCCGGGAGTTGAACGAATGCATCGAGCACCTTTCTTCAAGGAATTTGCAATAAGGACGCCTGTGAACCCTGAGACGCTCTCAAAAGGCCTCCTCGAGTCCAATATTCTGGGTGGACTGCCTCTAGGAAGGTTCTACCCTGAGCTGTCTGATTCTCTGTTGATTGCAGTGACGGAGAAGAGGACAAAAGAAGAGATTGATGGGCTATGCCGGGCATTGGAGGGATTAGTATGAGTATGCCGTTGATTTTCGAAAAGAGCAGACCGGGCCGTAAAGCATATTCCTTGCCTGAGCTTGATGTGCCGAAGAAGGAGACTTCTGACTCATTACCGGAATGGGCACGTCGAAAACAGGATCCTTCCTTGCCTGAGATAAGTGAAGTCGACCTTATTCGCCACTTTACCGAGCTGTCCCGGCGTAACTTCGGGGTGGATCAAGGGTTCTATCCTCTTGGGTCATGTACGATGAAGTACAACCCCAAGATAAACGAAGATGTCGCGGCGCTTCCTGGATTTAACAACATCCATCCGTATCAGCCTGAAGAACTGGTTCAGGGCGCGCTGGAATTGATGTACGAATTCGGGCGGGATCTCTGCGAGATCAGCGGGATGCACGAAGCATCGCTTCAGCCTGCTGCAGGGGCCCATGGCGAGCTTACCGGA
Organism: uncultured Clostridia bacterium; assembly: GCA_900019985.1. Classification (GTDB taxonomy): domain Bacteria; phylum Bacillota; class SHA-98; order UBA4971; family UBA4971; genus UBA4971. Next base: position 3,050 of record FIZM01000053.1, on the reverse strand, counting down.
CTCATGATAATAAAGGCATATCATGAGAGCCGTGGGGAAGGCGAAAAGAGGACAAAGGTGATCGTTCCTGACTCAGCCCACGGAACTAACCCTGCAAGTGCAGCGTTTTGCGGCTATCGGGTTGTTGAAGTGAAGTCAGATGAACGAGGAGGAGTGGATCTCGATTCCCTCCGGGAAGTTATCTCCGACGATGTTGCAGCTCTCATGTTGACGAACCCTAATACCCTCGGCCTGTTCGACGAGAATGCTGTTGAGATCGCGGAAATCGTTCACAATGCCGGAGGACTTCTCTATTACGACGGCGCCAATATGAACGCGATAGTAGGTATAGTCCGACCGGGCGACATGGGTTTTGACGTCCTTCACTATAACGTCCATAAGACGTTCTCTGCACCGCATGGCGGCGGCGGGCCAGGTTGTGGCGCCATTGCAGTCAAGGAATTTTTGGCACCGTTCCTCCCGGTACCGGTCGTTGAGAAACAGGGTGACAGATACGTCCTGAACTATAACAGGCCTCAGTCGATCGGTATGGTTAAGGGATTCTACGGCAACTTCAATGTCATGGTTAAGGGATTTGCGTATATCAGGTCCCTTGGAGCGGAAGGGTTACGCAAAGTGGCTGAGACCGCTGTCCTTAACGCGAACTATGTCATGACAAAGCTCAAGGAGTACTACAACTTGCCATACGATCGTTTCTGCAAGCATGAGTTCGTCATTGACTCGTCTCGCCAGGTTAAGCATGGGGTGCACACCGGTGATATTGCTAAAGCCCTTCTTGATCTGGCATTCCACGCTCCGACGATTTACTTCCCGCTTATTGTCAGGGAGGCAATGATGATTGAGCCTACGGAGACGGAATCAAAGGAGACGTTGGACGCTTTCATTGAGGCCATGATCAAGATCGCCGAGTTGGCTGAGACTTCGCCTGAGACGCTGCAAACAGCGCCACACCATACGGTTGTCGGTAGGCTGGACGATGTTACTGCTGCAAGGAAGCCTATACCTCGTTGGACTCCGCCTGAGGAGTAGGAGATCCTTGCAGTAGAAGGTTCTTTGAGGTTGCAGTCTCTCTGCGGTAGACTGCGAGAAAATGCAGTTTAGTGTTAAGGGTTACCTGTGCCTAAAGCCGTGGATATAAGTGCGGTTGTGAGGTCAGGTAACCCTGTTTCTCAAAAGGCATGCCAAGTACGTACATACCAAGGACGTATTACGGATATACGCAAAGCACGTAAGAGCGACATATACGAAACACCTAAGGCGATATATGCATAGCCGCGAGCCTGAAAGGATCGCAAGTCTTCACATCCGAAAGAATTACGATAGTTGGACCTGGAAGAACTGTGAGCCTTTTTCTGTTCCATGAGCAAAGTGCCTGGGGAAACCGTAGGGACTTGATGTTAGAATAAGAAATGGAAAGACTCTGAATCTGCGATCGTATGGATAGGAAGAACCGCTGATGAGTAAGGCAAGTCCGCATGTGGAAACAGACATAGAATCATTTGCAGCGCAACCGCTGGAGAGCCTCATGAGATCTGCATGGGATATCCGTGTTAACAGCTTTGGATTTGATATCCAGTGGGTGAACCCGGTTCGTACTACTGTCTTAAGCGTTACAGGAACCACGTGCGCCCTGAACTGCGCTCATTGCGGAGGAAAGTATCTCAGGCACATGCTGCCGATTGAACGCCGGGAGGAGCTAGACTCTGCCAAGGTTTCCAGTTGTCTCGTGAGCGGTGGATGCGATCCTTCCGGTAGAGTCCCTGTGGAGAGGTACACCCATCTACTTCCTGAGCTTTCATCAAAATGGCGCCTTAACATGCACCTTGGACTCGTCTCTGAAGACACAGTAAGGGGGCTTGCTCCTTTCTGCGACGTGGTGTCATTGGATTTTCTCGTTGATGATGCCACTATCAGGGATGTCTACGGGTTTCCGGCTTCAGGGGAGGACTTTATCCATACGTATTCTATGCTGAGAAAACACGTGAGAGTAGTCCCTCATATCTGCATTGGCTTGCACGAGGGGAGGATTTCAGGAGAACTGGATGCCCTCGCTGCCTTGGCAGAAATGGGGGCCGATGCCATCGTCTTTATTGTACTCATCCCTACACCGGGGACTCTCTACGAGAACTGTACGCCTCCACCTGTTGAAAGTGTCGTCCGCATAATCGCAACTTCAAGATGCTTATTCCCTGAGATACCGATTTACCTTGGATGCATGCGTCCTCATGGCCCGTACAGACGAGAACTGGATCCCATGGCAGTGCGGGCAGGAGTAAACCGAATAGTCATACCTACACGGGAAGGACGGGCGGAGGCATTGAGGTTGGGGCTTAATGCATCATGGATAGAGGAGTGCTGTGCGCTGTGAGTGATAGTAGAACTATAAGGGTATCTCTTGGCACAGCTGCAGCCCTAGGGCTGGAAAAAGTACGTTGTGACGTTCTCCCTACAACTGCCTATTTGATGACTACCGGAGGGTGTGTCTCGCGATGCGCATTTTGCGCTCAGGCCAGAACCAGCAACAGTCCTGAGGCCTTCCTCTCCAGGGTAAGTTGGCCTGAGTTTCTTCTTGAAGAGGTCCTCCATGCCCTTGCTGGGGGCAACTCCAATCTGGAGAGAGTGTGTATCCAGGTGACTTCTACGCCGTCTGCGCCGTCTGTCACCGGAGAATTGGTAAAGGATTTGGCAAGGATCAGTAAAACGACTGGTTCTTCTTACCCCATATCTCTGTCTTACCATCCTGTTTCCATTTCCGATGTGGAACGCCTGTTTAAACTCGGAGTTGACAGGATAGGGATTGCGCTGGACGCGGCTGCCCGGGACATACATGAGAGGACGAAAGCAGGCTCTCGGTCCTTTTCAGCTACGCTTAAACTACTGGAGGAGGCATCAGCCCGTTTTCCGGGGCGAATCTCTACACACTTCATAGTAGGCCTGGGAGAGACAGAGGAAGAACTGGTCGACATCATGCAGCACATGAAGGACCTGGGCATAACAATAGGGCTTTTTGCATTTACACCTGTAAAAGGTACACCAATGGAGAATGTTCC
>FIZM01000052.1 GCA_900019985.1 uncultured Clostridia bacterium | reverse complement strand
CCTTCCTGATTTAGCAGCTTCTCTATGGCCTCAGCCTCATCTAAGACCTCATGGGATGAACACAAACGGATTTTACGCAACTTATTTATGATAGCAGAAAAGTCCCTGCACTTTTGGCTTTCCGTGAGATTTACGCGGATAAGCTGGCATCTTGATCTGACGGTAGGCAACAGCCCTTGAGGATTTCCCGCAACAAGGATAAAGACTACATTTTTCGGAGGCTCCTCAAGTATCTTCAAGAAGCTGTTCTGTGCTTCTTGAGTCATTTTCTCTGCGTTCTCCAAGATCGTTACGCGAAAACCCTTTTCGTACCTGGGCTTGAAAGACATATCATGAGAGATACCGCGAATCTGGTTAATCTTTATGGATAATCCGTCAGGAGATATTACCCTGACATCAGGATGGTTGCCTTCTTGAATTAATTTGCAGGAAAGACACTTACCGCAGGCAGCGTCACCTTCAGGCGACTCACAATTCAGCCTGGCAGCAAAGGCCAGTGCACCTGACGCCTCTGCGGTTGCGCTGTGATCGCCTGATGCAAAACCAGTATCCCTTACAACGAAAAGATACGCATGGGAAATTCGTCCTGTTTCCAATGAACCGGCAAGGACCTTATTCATACCGTTTCACACTCTTTCAAAACGGTCAACATCAAGAACAAAAATGGTTGCTCCGCCAATAGGGACTTCCACCGGCTGTCCGATAAATGATTCAGTCGAGCGTCCCACAACTGTTATAGGAGGCATCATCTTCGTCCTGCTTCTACACGTAGACTTCACAATGTCAACTACATCATCAACCTCATGATCCTGGACGCCGATGAGCAGGGTAGTGTTACCCTGTCTTAGGAAGCCTCCTGTAGTAGCAAGCTTTGTCGCCCGAAATCCCCTATCGATTAACACGTCCATAAGTGCACCGGAATCCTGGTCCTGCACTACGGCAATAACCAGTTTCATAGCGGGACCTCCTTCCTGGTTGGTCTTCCGTTGTACTACTGTTCAGCTAATGTTCAGCTAACCTTTGTAATACACCACTCTTCTGTTAGGCTCTTGCCCTATACTGACTGATTTCACATTATACCTGCTTGCCAGTTCATGTTGGAGCCTACGCAGATAAGAGTTTTGCGGATTCAATTCAACAGGGCCGTCAAATTCCCAGACCCTGGAAATGGCGTCCTCCGCCTCTTTTAAGGCTTCCTCCTCGCCGGAAGCCCGATCTTTGTCAAATGCCTGCCTCAGGAAGTTGGTGATTTGAGCCACTGTATTACTGCGAATGATATAGACCGGCAGGCCCTGTTTTTCCGCTTCTCTGATAGTCTTAGGCATTTTCCTATACTGGCCCTTCAGGGTCAGGACAATATCTGCCTGTCCTAAGTCTTTGGTAATGACTACAGGAAAACCTGTATCACGAATAGCGCTCTCAATCCGTTTTCTGCTGACTGCGAAAGGGAAAAGCCTGAGGACATTCCCATACTTCCTAGGGATCATGTCAGGAGAAATCCATACCGTTTCGGAATCTCCTTCAACATTAAAGCCGTACCTTTCCGATTCATCAGAAGGTATAACGGCTCCGTCATTTAATCTCTCTTTCTCAATGACTTTTATCTCCCCGTCTACAGAGCGACGCCTGATCTCCGGCCTCGGAGGAATCCCTCTGAGGAGAAGATCCACTGTCTTCGCTACATCATGGTGGATAGCGTATCCATCGCGATCAAGGATTTCAATGACAACATCAAATGTAGGCGGAGCCTTCCTTTCAAGCACCGTCTTTTGCGTGCCCCTTTTACGAGCCTCTTCATCGCCAAGGGTGACAGCCTGTATGCCTCCTACTAAATCAGACAAAGTAGGGTTTAAGACGAGGTTCTCCAGGGTATTGCCGTGAGCGGTGCCGATAAGTTGCACACCGCGTTCAGCTATGGTCCTTGCAGCCTGAGCTTCTGCCTCTGTCCCTATTTCGTCAATGACAATCACTTCAGGCATGTGGTTTTCCACTGCTTCAATCATTACATCAGCCTGCCGTTGAGGTGTAGGAACCTGCATCCTGCGAGCACGGCCGATAGCCGGATGGGGGATATCTCCGTCCCCGGCTATTTCATTTGAAGTATCCACAATGACGACACGCTTGTGGAACTCATCACTGAGCACGCGGGCGACTTCTCGGAGGAGCGTTGTCTTGCCTACTCCGGGTTTTCCCAGAAGCAATATGCTTTTTTCTTGCTCTACTACGTCGCGGACGACATCGATCGTGCCATACACCGCCCTGCCGATTCTGCACGTAAGGCCAATGATATCACCGTAGCGGTTACGTATCCCTGAAATTCTATGCAGAGTCCGCTCGATGCCGGCTCTGTTATCGTGTCCGAAAGCTCCTACGCGCTTTGTTATAAACTCTATATCCTCACGTTTAATAGGGTTTTTGTCCAAATATACGAATCTGCCTCCCTGGAACCTGGCTTCCGGCAGCCTTCCAAGGTCAAGGACGATCTCGAGAAGATCGTCCAAACCTCCCATACCCTCAAGTTCATCTCTGAGTCGTGGCGGCAGCACTTCCAGTAGTTCATCGAGATTATCAGTTATCTCTCGTCGAGTCACAATCTGGCCGCATGAGCTATTTTTTTGCTCATCCCAGGCGGCCATTCCCTCCTTTCCATACATAGCAAGGGTTGTTTCTGCCTGAATCGCTCAGTACATTAGCTTACCCATGTACTACCTACCGGACAACTAGGACACAATCATCTTTGACGCCGTGGAATTGCACCCCACACGATGCAGCATGGATCATGAAATCCGTCATGCGGCCTGTGATTTCCTGGCCGGGGCACACAAGGATGATGCCGGGCGGATAAGCGACAACGGTATCTGCAGATACTCTGCCTACAGCTCTTTCTAACTCGACCTGCTCCCACGTGGCGAACATGGCTTCCCGCGGCGTCATTACTTGCTTCGGCGTTTCTTCAAGCACAGAGCTGAAATCCGGGAGGACAGGTTCTATGCCGCGTCCCTCACACCTTTTGTCGCTTTTCGTACACGTTTTGCCGCTTGTAGCACATCCTTCAGCTATGATCCTTTCATGCCTTTTGTCTTCGGTGATGGCAATCTCACGGATAGCGTCTGCGAAAGCTAAGATCTCCTGTTCATTATCTACCATGGTGAGGACGGCGATTATGTTCACAATATCTGCAAACTCTACCTCTGTCCGGCATTTCTCTCTAAGCGTCCTAGCGACTTCAAACCCTGTCATATGGATGCTGTCTAAAGATACCACAAGCTTCGTGGGATCATGCCTGAACCCTTTTCCCACCACATCCTCTTCAGTAAGGCACCTGACTCCGGCGCTTCGGTTAAGTCTCGACTGGGCCTTTCGAGCTGCGTGGATTACCCGGCCAAGGAGTTCATGTCCCTTGGTGGCTGCTATCTTCCGGGCTATGTCAAGGGATGCCATGAGTATATATGACGGGCTTGCAGTCTCAATAACCTTGAGAGCCCGGGAGATGTCCTCATCCGGCACCTTGCCGCCTGTGCGATGTAGAAGCGATGTCTGCGTCATAGCAGGCAAAGTCTTATGAGCCCCTGATATCACGAGATCCGCTCCGACTTCAAGCCCGGAAAGCGGCAAATCATCGTGAAAAGGCAAATGGGCCCCGTGAGCTTCGTCTATTATTGCTATTTTATCATAGTCATGGATTAGAGCCACCAAAAGGTCGACTCTTGGAGAGATGCCGTAGTAGTTGGGATTTGTGAAAACAACAGCACGCACATCAGGGTGCTTGTCCAAGACATGCTTAAGGGAGTCCGGGGTAGGCCCCAGGGGAATCTGAAACTCCTTGTCCACCTCTACATCAATATAAACAGGATAAGCCCCGGCAAGTATCAAACCCCCGATGACAGCCTTATGGACGTCGCGAGATACGGCGATCTTGCAGCCAGGCCCTGACACGGCAAGGATTGCACTTTGAATGGCGCACGTGGAACCGTTTACGATGAAGAAAGTCTCATCTGCGCCAAAGGCACGGGCCGCCAGATGCTGGGCTTCTTTGATTGCCCCTTCCGGGGCGTGCAGATCGTCTAAACCCGGTAGCTCAGTTACGTCTCCCAGGAGGCTGTGAGCTATCAATCGTTCTACCTGATCTGAACCTGTGATAACAGGTTTTCCACCGCCTTTGTGACCGGGAACATGAAACCTTTTAGTATCTTTATCTATATATTCTTTGATCGCTCTGATAATAGGGGTGGCATGCTGACCGGTTCCGTCGACGCCACATCCTGTTCCATCGCGCAGCTGTATCTCCTCCTTAGATGAAAAACAGCTCTTTCTCCCACTTTAAGTGATTCTATGACTTTTGCGGCTTTTCTTATCGTAGCCGAAAGCTCTTACACGTCTTGTGATAAACACGATGTTTCCGCATTTAACAGGATCCTTATCAAGGAATACGGATTTGCCTCCTCGGAACCCGGCTTCAAGTCGCCGTCTGGTAAAAAAAGCTCTTTGGTTCTCTCTGATCCTTAAATCAAAAAGCTCTTCCATTCTCTCGGGTCTTTTCTTTTACTACGGCCTTCCTAATTAGCCTTAGTTTTCACTGCACAGAAACTCAGCAAGTACAGGCCTCCAGAGCTCTTTTAGCCTCTCTGCAATTACAGGGTATTCTTCGTCCGATATGTCAATCTTAGAAATGGTTTCCATGCACTTAAAGCATAAGACTCTGCCAAGGACAGTGACCCCGGCGGATTCTGATTCTGAAACCCTTCCGCAGATCAGGCAGAACTCACCGGCTGCCTCCGGCCGGTTGCGGGCTACCTTCTTTGTCCTGGGGGTATTGCTATCGTGATCGTTTTCCGAACACACTCATTATCACCGCCTGAACATGCACAAGCTACTTAAGCCCGGCTCCGTTATACTTCGCATTATTGGACATACTTCCTGCCATTTTTGGCATTTCTCCGTCCACAATATGAATAAAGACACAGTTTGTTACATCCACATCGTGAGGCAGATAATATGCTAACAGGTAGTCAATGACAAAATCACCGGATTCGGCCTAATCCATCCACGATATGAATAAAGATACGTTTTGTTACAGCTTGAGGGGAGCACTATGCTGACTGCTGACAGAAGGCAAAGGCAGGGATACGCACAGCTTCACTGAGAAGACTGCACCAGGCTTATCGCCCGGCGCAGTTTTTCGAACCCTCAGTTTTCAGAGCCCTCAGTTCTCCGGTGAAAGCTACAGACATTTCTTGAGAACTCAGTTCTTAGTAAAATACCTTCTTCGATGACAACCAATCATGCACCAAGTTGAGAGTCTCGCCAAACCTCTGGAAGTGGACAACCTCTCTTTGCCGCAAGAATCTCAATGTATCTGTAACGTCCGGGTCGTCTGAAACATTGATGAGATACTCATATGTGGCACGGGCCTTCTGTTCGGCTGCCATGTTTTCGTGGAGATCTGCAATAGGATCCCCTTTCGACTGGATATATGCAGCAGTCCAGGGAACACCTTCCGCATTCACGAAATAAACACTTTTGTCATGATCAACATAATACGGATCCAGGCCTGCAGCTTTTATCTGCTCTACTGTGGCGTTGCGTATCAAGTTATAGACTAAGGTTGCGACAATTTCCATGTGTGCAAGTTCTTCTGTGCCGATATCGGTCAAAACTGCTTTCGCTTGGGGTGTCGGCATGCTATACCGCTGCGTCAGATACCTCAAGGACGCAGCCAGTTCTCCGTCGGGCCCGCCGTATTGAGTAATGATGACTTTTGCAAGTCGAGGATTGGTGCTGGATACTCTTACAGGGTATTCAAGCTTCTTTTCGTATATCCACATTGCTTTCACTCCTCTCCGTAAAGCTCAAAGCCTTTGAAGTTGATTTCCCACGGCCACGGGCTCTCAATCCAGCGCCAAGTATCCCCTTGATTCCGCCCGAATCCGAAATTCATGAGCGGGCCGTACCTGGCTTCAAATTCTGTTTTGGCCTTCATAAGCTCCTGGGATACTTTCTCAAAATCCGCAAGGGCACATCTATCCTCAGGATGCGTATCCAAGAACAAATTGAGCTCAATAGCGGCAAACTCCAGCTCCATAATTCTTAACAGAGCACTCTGTCTCTTATTCATCGTAATCACTCCGTTCGAGGCCTTCAGCAAATCGTACACCTTTATCAGGCTTGTACGGCCTGACCAGCTCCTGAAAGATCGTGCCTTTCCGCAAGCCTTCCTGAGGGCTGAAGATTTTCTGATAACGCTGGGGTATTATATACGCTCTGGCAAGCTCCCACCCGTTCATCCCGCCGGATATCTCGGTTTTGGGGCTTTCCTGAGACTTGTTTGCGTCTTCTGCCATTCTTATTACCTCCCGAATCGCGTTGACAGATGCGAATTATCCTCTTGTGACAGTTTATTCAGGGATGTCCATGAGGGTTAGTCACATATCTCCATTACTTTGAGGGATTTTCCGGATTAGGGATTGACAGGAAACAGAATATTTTATATTATTTACACGGGAACGTATGTTTGGAGGTGTGGAGGATGTCTGCCATGATGGCAGCACTGTTCACCGAAAATACATATCCTTTGGAGAAAAGGTTAAGTAAAGTGTCCCGCCCTAAGGCGGTGAAGGCATTTGTACGCATTCTCCGTGCTGAAAACAATGCAGGCATCAAAGCGACTATAGCCCTTGCCTCAGATAAAGGGGAACCTATTCGGGAAATGCGATATGACTTCTCCAAGGTCTCATTGGAGGAAGCAGGTCTTCGAGCTGCATTAGAATCGCTTAAGATCGCAAGAAGGAATCGGGTAAAACATATAGTAATCTTTGTTGACAATGAACGCGTTGTTTCGATTGCGAACGGAACTGAAATTCCCCCTGCTGAGCTTATCAGCCTCACATTACAGGTAAGGGCACTCTGCCATTCATTTGAGTCTGCTGTTATCAGATACAGTGCTGAAGGAATGGCCGAGAGCCTGTCCCATTCGCATGAGCCGCGCTAGAAGGGCAGTTGAATCATGTTTTATATGGACCAAAAGTGTTTTGCATGCGGAAAAGAGAATCCAATTGGCCTTAAGCTCAGGTTCGAGCTGGATGAAGAAGGACGATCGATTACCACATACATGCCTCCCCACGAATTCCAGGGCTTTTCCAAGATCCTCCACGGCGGGATCATTTGCACGCTTCTTGACGAAGCCATGGCATGGGCCATGCTTCTCCACGGCTACCTAGGAGCCACAGCGTCAATAAAAGTGAGGTTCCGGAAACCCATACCTACAGGGCAAGAAGTCAAAGTGATAGGGGAAGTCCTCGACAAAGGACCAAGGTCATGGACTTTAGCATCTTACATTGTAAATGAACACGGACAAGTGCTTGCCGAGGCGGAAGGCGCGTTTGCAGTGCTTTCTGAAACACCTCCCGAAAAACCAGTATGTGAATAGACTCCCATGGTCGAAAAACGGCCACCGATCTGCTCTTTGGTGGCAGTTTTTCGACCACAGTTTTGAGCGTAAGCTCTAAAATGGTAGAGTCTCGCCCACCAGGAGGCCTAAAGG
>FIZM01000051.1:4040-12982 GCA_900019985.1 uncultured Clostridia bacterium | reverse complement strand
CCGGCATCGCCGCTGCACACGGCAACCCTTGTTATCTTGCCGGTGCGGAATGGAAATACTTGCGCCTTACTGCCTGTACTGTGTTCAACAAGTTTCGCCACTTCATAGATATCAGTCGCCTCTATGGTTCCGATAAGGCCTATCAAAGACCCTTTATACCTCAGAAAAGGCCTTTGATTCCTGAGTCCGATTATTCTTGCCAGTTCAACATTGTTTCCTACGCCTTCATGCATGTCAAGGGGAAGATGCACAGCATAAAGGCCTATGCCATTCTCCATCAGATATCTGACACGCCTATATAGCGGGCCTGTCAGAGGTACTTTGTCCCAGAACAGTCCATGGTGGGCGATGACGAGTTCTGCCCCGTGCTCATTTGCTTGCTTAAATACATCCAGGGTTGCATCTACTGCCAAAGCTATCTTTGTAATTTCCCTATCTGTTTCCACCTGCAATCCGTTGAGTGAGGAATCGGGAATGTAATTAATATTGAGGAAACTGTCCAGGTAATCGGTAATCTTTGAAAGCTTCATCAAGGTTCACCGCCTCAAAAACCACTGTTTTCCGCTACTTCTGTCATAGGATAATCATATCACAGGTCCCAACGATCCTCGACTGTTTTCATCTGAATAGCAAATATGCCAGGCGGCATAATAAGTCCAGGTTTGAACAGAGCCGGGGGTATTTGCCGTGCCTAAGAAAGTTGGAAAATCCGTATTGGCGATAACTGTCTTTGTGGCAGTAGTGACGGTCCTGTGGTATGCTCAGCTGCGTGCAGCCAGAAGCGCAAAGACAGCCGATAATCAAGGGATTGAAGGAAGGCCCGCTTATAAAGCCCAAATGGACCTGGCAGATCCGGGCAATAGCTATAGCTATAATTATGAGCTGATGGCAAGGGTCATTTCCGCTGAAGCGAAAGGCGAACCGTACATCGGCCAGGTTGCAGTTGGGGCTGTTATCTTAAACAGGCTGAACCATCCGCATTTCCCCAATACCATTCCAGGGGTTATCTTTGAGCCTGATGCTTTTACTGCAGTAACCACAGGGCATGTGTGGCTTCCTCCTGTCTCTTCCTCATATCGAGCAGCTCAGGACGCGTTGGCAGGCTGGGATCCTACAGGCGGTGCAATCTACTACTATAACCCTGCTAAAGCCACAAACTGGTGGGTAGCTACCAGGACCTTTATAGTTCAGATAGGGAAACACTTATTCCTCAGGTAACCGTCTGGGAGGTGGCAAGGATGAAGCAAAGATGGGGATGGACGGCTTTAATTGCGGCACTTGTCATATTAGGCCTTGTAGGAGCCAGGGAGTACTCCTTGAGAAGAGAGGCGGAGCTTAGAACGGAGAATCAGTATCAACGTGCATTTCAGGAGGTCGTCTACCACGTGGACTGCCTGGCTGAGGAACTGGCAAAGGCATCTGTAGCAGGTTCTTATCCCATGGTGCAAAAGGCCTTTGCAGATGCCTGGAGGCATACTGAGTCCGCCAGGGCAGGCCTGGGACAGTTGCCCATAGGTACAGTTGAGCTCTCCACAACAGAGGATTTCTTGTCGCAGGTAGCGTCGTTCACCTATACCTTGTCACAACGAGGCGTTTCCGGCGGCGCCATGTCAGACAAGGAATGGACGATCTTGCGAGATCTTCGTGAGCAAGCCTCATTTGCAGCTCGTGAGCTTACTCGGCTCGGCGATTCCATTGCTTCAGGCAGGCTTAGGTGGATAGATGTACAACGCGACAGTATGGCTGCCTCAGCTATGCGGCCTGACTCAGGAACGACTCAAAGTGTGCCTTCGAACCAAGTGACAAAAGGACTTAAAATGCTCGAAGACGGAATGACAAGGTTTCCAACGCCTGACTTTGAAGGGGTTATTCCTCCTCCCAGGAGGAAGCTTCCGGATATTCCCGGCCCTGAGATAAGCGAGGACGATGCCGTAAGAATAGCTATGGAGTTTTTAGGATTCTCGCTGCAAGAAGGGGCAAAAGGCGAGGTTATAGCCAGGATATCCTCGGAACCTGAAAGCTATAGAGTGGAGATAACCCCTGCCAGAGGCAGATCCCCTGCTGCATGGGCAGATATCTCAGTAAGAGGCGGAAAGGTTCTCTGGACGTTCAGAGATACACCTGTCGGGGCTGAAACCATCACACCTGACATGGCTGTTAATGTTGCAAGAGAATTCCTTGCCTCTCACGGTTTTGAAAACATGCGCCTCATTTCCAGGCGCGACTATCAAGGCGTAGCTGCTATCGGATTTGCTTATGAGCAAGACGGTGTCGTGATATACCCTGACTACGTTGTAGTGAGGGTATCGTTGGCTGGCGGCGACATAGATGGGTTTGAAGGTACGAATTACCAGATATTTCACAGAGCAAGGCCGCTCGAGGCGCCTGTGATTTCCGAAGCTGAAGCAAGAGAAGGGTTAAACCCCAGGCTTGAAGTGACAGACTCAAGGCTTGCTGTTATACTTGACGACTTCTACCAGGAGAAACTGGTATACGAATTCCGGTGCACCTTAGATAAAGATACTTACCTGGTATACATCAACGCGGAGACAGGCGAGGAGGAAGAAGTGAAAAAGGCCGAAATCAGGGGATTGGAATTAGTATAAAGAGTCAACTCTTATCTCTTCAGCCACCCTAGTAATAAACAGCGCGTTAGTAGGTACCTTCTTGTCATTTAGGTGTGAAAAGGCACCGAAAAGCTCATGAAGCTTCTCATGGTTTCCAAGCTTCCAGGTTTTGCGGATTGCGTACCTGATAGCCGCTTCCACAACAGGAGATGTAGTCTGATAGCGCTCTGCGATTTTTTCGTAGAGGTCTTTGGTAACAGGCGCATACATGTTCTCGTCCAAGACTGCCATATAGATAGCATCTTTAAGATACAAGTATCCTTTAAAGTAGTTAGGCATCTCAAGATCGAACAAGACCCTTGCGACGTGTGCTTCTATCTCTTCTGCGGATTTACGAAGGAAGATTCCTCGCGTTTTCTTTGCCATGTCCGCAGGCCTCCTCGGCCATTTCTCATCCCAGGTACACACGTAGGCTTTATTCGCTATTTATTCCCAATGTCCTTATTTCGCCATAAATTATCATTGAAATCTTAGGAAAAAATATGGTGCGCCTAGCAGGACTCGAACCTGCGCACCCGGCTCCGGAGGCCGGTGCTCTATCCCCTGAGCTATAGGCGCACTGTCTGCGTACATGATAACAATGTACGCTGTGAGTGTCAAACGAATCATCGATCAATAATAATCCAAGCACACGGCACAAAACTCAAGGTTCTTACTTAGTATAGACATGTAAGGGCGTGAAATGTTGCCTTTTGAAAGGAGGTGGACTAAATGAGATGGCTCAGAGTTCTCTGGAACGTGATAACCAGCGAATCGGTAATGGAGCCCCTAATCGTAATCCTCCTAGGCTATGCACTGCAAGTATATCAGAGAAACCGCAAATACCAGATTATTGTCGATACGACCGTAGACGTTGTTGACTACATTGAAGAACACTACAAGGAATGGGGCATACAGGGTAGTGAAAAAATGGAGAAATTTATCCAGCTTTTCACTGAAGAGTACAAGAAAGCCACAGGAAGGCTGCCGAAAGAAGGTGAACTTCAAACTGCACGTCTACGAGCCGAAGCCCATGTTCAGCGGACACGACGTGGGGATTCGGGAAACTACAGAATCCGCAGGATCGCGTAAGATAACGGGGACTGATTGTCATTAGCCATCCCAAGCATTTATCAGTTATAATGTATGTTAGTGACAGAAATGCCCCAAGAGGTACCCTGTTGCAACATACTGTTTGGAGCTTGAGTATATGAAACAGAGATTCCGGGTATTAGATGACTTCTTTGCCAAGTATCGGTACAGATATGTTATCGGAGTAATATTCTTTCTAATTGTTGACATTCTACAGCTGTTCGTCCCCCGGATCCTGGGTAATATTACTGACAGGTTCAGAGCGGGTGTCCTGACAACGCAAGGGCTCCTTCGCTATGTACTCCTTATAGTCGGCATTGCTCTCTTTGTGGCAATAGGCAGGTACTTCTGGCGCATGTATCTTTTGGGAACTGCCAGGCTCCTCGACTATCATCTAAGGAACAAATTCTTTGCTCACCTTGAGACATTATCTGCAGATTTTTTCAACAGGCACAAGACAGGTGAGTTGATGGCTCATGCTACCAACGATATCCATTCAGTGCGCCATGCTTTTGGACAAGGTATTGTGCTGGCGGTAGATGCGGTGTTTCTTACACTCTCCGTAGTCTCAATCATGGTGGCGACTCTTGACATCCGCCTTGTACTTCTGGGGCTTCTGCCGCTCCCCTTTGTTGCTCTTGTTGTTACCAGGTTTTCCAGGCTGATTCATTCCAGGTTTCTCAAAGTCCAAGAGGCTTTCGCCGGCCTTACTGATTTTGTCCAAGAGAACCTTAGCGGAATCAGGGTAGTAAAAGCTTTTGTCCAGGAAGAAGCTGAACTTGGAAAGTTCAAGGATTCGAATGAGACCCTTATTGCCGCTAACATGCATTTAGTGAAGGTATGGGGCCTTTTCTGGCCTTTGGTGCAGTATCTCTCCGGGCTCAGTTTTGTGGTAGTCCTTGGCTATGGTGGGAAGCTGGTTGTACTGGGAGACATAAGTCTCGGTGATTTTGTTGCGTTCACAGGGTATCTTGGGATGATCATATGGCCAATGATGGCAATAGGCTGGGTAGTCAATATCCTCCAGCGCGGTATGGCATCCATGGACAGGCTTAATAAGATATTCGATGTGATGCCGAAGGTGAGAGACCGTGATGATGCAGCTGATATCTTGGAAATCTCCGGAGAGATTGAGTTTAGGAACTTGACGTTTAAGTATCCTGAGGCATCTTCTCCCACGCTTCGCGGGATCACACTGAACGTACCCCGGGGTAAGACTTTGGGCATCCTTGGGCGTACAGGCAGCGGGAAATCAACTCTTACAAATCTTCTTGTCAGAGTCTGGGATCCTTCTCCGGGAGAGCTTTTTATAGATGGGACAGATATCAGGAAAATACCCTTAGCGGTATTAAGAAGAGATATCGGGTACGTGCCGCAGGATAATTTCTTGTTTTCTACAACACTTGAACAAAACATCGGATTCGGAGCTTCTGAGTTCTCCAGGGAAGACGTGGTGCAGGTTGCTGAGATTGCAGGCGTAAGAGACGATATCGAGGCGTTTCCCGATGGGTTCGATACAGTCATCGGTGAGAGAGGAGTAACTCTTTCCGGTGGTCAGAAACAGAGGGTCACAATAGCGAGAGCGCTCATTAAGGACCCGAAAATCCTAATCCTTGATGACTGTTTTTCTGCGGTAGATACAGAAACCGAAGAGAAGATTTTAGAGTCGCTCAGAGATGTCAGGCAGGGCAGGACGACGATCCTGATATCCCATAGGATTTCTACTTTGAAGGAAGCAGATGAAATCATAGTGTTAGACGACGGGGAAATCGTAGAGCAGGGAGATCACGAGTCCCTTGTGGCTGCCGGAGGGCTCTATGCGGAGATCCACAGGCGACAATTGCTGGAAGCTGAACTCAGCTCTGATGAGGAGATATAAAGCATGGCTATGCATCATGAAGATGAAGTAGTGGGAAAAGCATACGACCACAAGCTGATGAAAAGGCTTCTTAAGTACGCACGGCCGTACAAGTGGTTCCTTGTAGGCTGCGTGCTGCTTTTATTAGTCATTACAGGACTGGATCTCCTGCAGCCTTATCTGATTAAAGTTGCAATAGACAATCACATGAACGCCCTCACCCAACCTATGGTTGTATTTACGCCCGGCAAGGAGCCTCGTCCCGGTATCTCCTTCGATGGGTATATATTTGTCCGCGAAAGAGAGCTGGGCGACAAGTACATGCCGGATTACGAAGGCTCCGCCGTGCCTGTAAAGGCTGAAATTGAAGAGGACGGGGACACGTACTACCTGAGAATCCAGTCACCCGACGGAGATGTGGAGATTCGTGAGCTTACAAAAGACGATTTGCAGGTATTCAAAGCGTATGATATTCGTGCTGTGATAAGGTTGGGCCTTATACTCCTTGGAGCTTTGACTCTGGCCTTTATCCTCAATTACATACAGGTTTATGTCCTTCAGTATACAGGCCTTAGAATCGTCTCAAGCATGAGGCAAGAGGTTTTCGCGCATCTTCAAGCTCTGTCACTGGCTTTTTTCGACAAGAATCCAATCGGCCGCCTTGTTACCAGGGTAACCAATGATATGGATGCACTGAATGAAATGTACACAGCTGCCCTGGTGAACTTGTTTAAAGACGTCTTTCTTCTTGTAGGAATCATAGTAGTGATGCTGAGGATGAATGTCGAGCTTGCCGTTGCGAGCTTTGCCGTTCTCCCTGTGATAGTTGTTGTTACAGCGATGTTCCGTACTAAGGCCAGGCAGGCATATAGAGCTGCCAGGGTAAGGTTGGCAAGGATCAATGCGGCTTTGGCAGAAAATATTTCCGGGGTGCGCATAATTCAAATCTTCGGCAGGGAGAAGGAGAAATTCCAAGAGTTTGACAGGGTTAATCACGACTACCTTGATGCATCTATGCGAGAGCTGAAAGTATATGCAGTTTTCAGGCCTGCCATGAACTTTATCTCATCCTTTGCACTCGCCCTTTTGATCTGGTTTGGCGGTAGGCGCGTATTGGGAGGAACCCTCGAATTCGGCGTGCTTTTTGCTTTCACCAACTACTTGGAGCAATTCTTCCGTCCGATTAATGACTTGACAGAGAAGTACAATATTATGCAGGCTGCCATGGCTTCTGCAGAACGTATTTTCATGCTCCTTGATTCCCGGGAGCTTGAGCCTGAGCCGGAAAAACCTGTTGTTTTCCCAAGGCCAAGAGGGGAGATTGAGTTTGAGAACGTATGGTTCGCGTACAACGACAACGACTGGGTCTTAAAAGATGTCAGCTTCCGTATTGAACCGGGTGAAACCTGCGCTTTCGTCGGTCATACCGGGGCAGGAAAGACCTCCATCATCAGCCTGATAGGACGGATGTATGAAATATCCAAGGGGCGAATACTCATTGACGGGGTGGATATCAGAGACATACCTACTCAGGAGTTGCGGCGCCACATAGGTGTAGTGCATCAGGATGTGTTTTTGTTCACAGGGGATATAAAGACCAATATTGCCCTGGGTGACACCGGTATTAGCTTTGAAGAGGTGCGGGAAGCAGCATCCTTTGTAAATGCGGACAGGTTCATATCCAGGCTGCACGGAGGATATGACGCAGAGGTCAGGGAGAGGGGTGCTACATTATCTGCAGGTGAAAGGCAGCTTCTTTCGTTTGCCAGGGCATTGGTGAGAGACCCGGCTATACTCGTCTTAGATGAGGCTACCGCGAACATTGACACTGAAACCGAAGCTCTTATTCAGGATGCTCTCAAGAGGTTGACCAGGGGAAGAACTACGCTTGTCGTAGCTCACAGGCTCTCAACGATTCAGAATGCAGATAAAATCATTGTGATTCACAAAGGAAGGGTCAGAGAGATAGGGACCCACCAGGAGCTTCTGGCAAAGCGGGGCATTTACTACCAGTTGTACCTCCTTCAGTACAAAGAACAGATAGGTGCATAATGACGCTTTTTGATGGTACTTTTTTACACCGGGCATGTGCTGTATAATGTTGTCTTGGGGGGGGGAGTAAGTTGCCGGGATTCGTGTATGTTGACGAGAACTGCAACAAGTGCGGTTTATGCATTTCCGTATGCCCTGTTGAGGCCATATCCTTTGCGGGGGATAAGATCGTCGTAGACCCGCAAAGGTGCGACGGATGCGGTAAATGCTTTAGAGTCTGCCCTGAAGAGGCATTCCGGCTAAAAGACGATGTTAAAGCCGTTCTATGGGTGCTGGCTTCAGGTGAAGAAGTCTCAAGCGATCTTGACGAAGCGTTTGCCAAAGCCCTTCCCGGTGTGGGCAAAGGCCGCATCAGTGAAGCCGCCAGGCTCCTCTTATCCTGGAAATCCCATGAGAACGGTAAGTCACGGAGGCCCTCTGAAAACGCTGTGATTGCATACAGCGTAGAAATGGGGAAGATTCTGGACCTGGCGGCAAAGGTAGCCCAGGTCAATTCGACTGTTCTGATTTCAGGTGAATCAGGCGTAGGGAAAGAGGTAGTCGCAAGATTTGTCCATAACGTAAGTCTTCGCAAAAACGGCCCGTTTGTCACGATAAACTGCGGAGCGATTCCTCTGAATCTCCTGGAATCGGAACTGTTCGGGTATGAAGCCGGTGCGTTTACCGGCGCGAACCGTCAAGGCAAACCCGGGATGATTGAAACTGCGTCCTCAGGTACACTTTTTCTCGATGAGATATCTGAACTCCCTCTCGATCTTCAAGTAAAGCTCCTTCAGGTAATCCAGGAACATCGCTTGATAAGGGTAGGCGGCATAGAGCCTATCGACGTGGATATCAGGATTATTGCAGCTACCAACAGAGACCTGGCAAAAATGGTGGAAAAAGGGGAGTTCCGTGCAGATCTCTACTACAGGTTGAATGTAGTCCCCATAGTCATCCCACCTCTCCGGGAGAGAAGAGATGACGTCATTCCCCTTATCTATCACTTCTTAGCAAAGCACAACAATGCCCACCGGTACAATAAGACGATTTCCCGAAAAGCAAGGGAAGTATTGACAAAGTATTCCTGGCCTGGGAATGTCAGAGAACTTGAGAATCTCATAGAACGGCTTGTGGTTACAGTTGAAAGAGATGAAATTGATGTAGAAGATCTGCCTGATTATGTCAAGGGTGGATCCGGTGATCAAGGCCCAAAGGTGATAGTTGAAGGAGTGATACCTCTTCGGCAAGCTGTAGAAGAGGTTGAAAGACAGCTCATTAAGCATGCCAAAGAAGAGCACGAGACTACCTACGAAATGGCGGAAGCCCTCGGGGTGAACCAATCTACCGTTGTC
>FIZM01000051.1:1306-4027 GCA_900019985.1 uncultured Clostridia bacterium | reverse complement strand
AAAACGACGAGAATACCATTCCCAAGCTAGAGACGCTAAAGACTGATTCCTATTGAGATTTAAGAAGTAAATAGAGTCAGCCATTGGGCTGGAAGTCGAGACAAAGAGTGCCAAACCTCCTTTATGTAATGCGCTGATGCATTATTTGGTGCCTGTTTCGTCCCTATTTGCCAATTCGTGTGTAGGCTTTGTGATGTGTTTCACAAGGTCTTGGCGGAGATCCGCGCGGTTTTTCGTGGATTGGCATGGTTCTTGCACTATATAGGTTGTGGGTTCGGTCTCGGGAATGGTTTGTAGTTCTTCGCTTTAGGTTCTGGATTGGTAAGGAGGAATCAAGTATGGCCTGTGAGACGTGTACATGCGTTGATGAAATCACTGAGGAACAAAAGGAGAAGATCAGGGAGATAATCGGTAGCTACAAAGGAAAACCGGGCGTCCTAATCCAGGTTCTCCATGAATGCCAGCAAGTTGTAGGTTATCTTCCCAGGGAAGTCCAGGCTATGATTGCTGAGGGATTGGATATTCCCCTCAGCGAGGTCTACAGTGTTGTAACGTTCTATGCATTGTTTTCCCTTAAGCCTAAGGGAAGAAACGTCATCAGTGTTTGTAAAGGGACAGCATGTTATGTCAAGGGTGCCGACGACATCATGGAAAAGCTTGAAGACGAGTTAGGGATCAAAGGCGAAGACACCACTGATGACAGGAGGTTTTCAGTGGAAGTTGTAAGGTGTATGGGTGCTTGCGGTCTTGGACCCGTGGTCAGAGTCAATGAGGACATATATGCAAGGGTCAAGCCGGACAGAATCATGGAAGTCCTTGACAAGTATGAGTGATTGGTTGTTCCAGTATAAGGAGGCTTGGTAGCATGGGTTCATACAGGGCACATGTCCTAGTTTGCGGCGGAGCAGCTTGTGCCTCGTCAGGATGCAAAGAAGTTGAACAGGCGCTTAATGATGAAATCGCCAAGCAAGGCCTCAGAGATGAAATTCGCGTTATCGTTACAGGATGCATGGGTCCTTGCGAATTAGGCCCTATTATCATTGTCTATCCGGAAGGGGTCTTGTACAAAAGCCTGAAGCCGGAAGATGCTCGTTTGATAGTCACCGAACACCTTCTTAAAGGAAGAATAGTTGACAACCTTCTCTATGTAGCCCCGGATACGCAGCAAAAAGTCCATTCGTATTCGGACATGGTCTTCTTCAACAGGCAAGTGCGGATTGCCCTTAGAAACACAGGCAAGATCGACCCTTTGAACATAGAGGAGTACATAGCTGAAGACGGATACAGGGCGCTTGCTAAAGTCTTGACTGAGATGACTCCCGGAGACGTCATTGATGTCCTGAAACGTTCAGGCCTTCGAGGAAGGGGAGGAGCCGGGTTCCCCACCGGCTTGAAATGGGACTTTACCAGGCGGGCCAAGGGAGACCAAAAGTATGTGGTATGTAATGCTGACGAAGGCGACCCAGGCGCATTCATGGACAGAAGCATCATCGAAGGTGACCCCCACACGATAATCGAAGCAATGGCGATCGCAGGCTACACTGTCGGCGCAAATCAGGGATACGTCTATGTCAGAGCAGAATACCCGTTGGCAGTTGCCCACCTTAGCCACGCTATACAGCAGGCCAGGGAATACGGGCTGTTGGGTAAGGATATCCTCGGCAAAGGTTTCGATTTCGACCTTGATATCAGGGTAGGAGCAGGAGCCTTCGTATGCGGAGAAGAGACTGCGCTCCTTGCTTCAGTGGAAGGAAGACGCGGAGAGCCGAGACCAAGGCCGCCTTTCCCTGCTACTAAGGGATTGTTCGGCAAACCGACACTCCTCAATAACGTTGAGACTTACGCAAACATTCCTCCGATAATCCTCAACGGTCCTGAATGGTTTGCGGGCATCGGGACTGAGAAGAGCAAAGGCACGAAAGTGTTTGCTCTTGCAGGAAACATCAACAATACAGGCCTTGTGGAAGTCCCCATGGGAACACCTTTGGGAGATATCGTTTTCGATATCGGCGGAGGAATTCCAAACGGCAAGAAGTTTAAGGCAGCACAGACCGGAGGCCCTTCCGGCGGGTGTGTACCTGCGGAATTCCTTAACACACCGGTGGATTATGAGTCCTTGACGCAGCTTGGGACGATTATGGGCTCAGGCGGTCTTGTTGTCATGGACGAAGATACATGTATGGTAGACCTTGCCAGGTTCTTCTTAGAGTTTACACAGGATGAATCCTGCGGCAAGTGTGCTCCGTGCCGGATCGGTACAAAGAGGATGCTGGAGATCCTCACCAGGATCACCAGGGGAGAGGGACGTGAAGGAGATATCGAGCGTCTCATCAAACTGGGAACCTGGATAAAGGAGACAGCCCTTTGCGGCTTAGGACAGACTGCCCCGTCTCCTGTTCTGACTACCATACGCTATTTCAGAGACGAATATGAAGCTCACATAAGGGACAAGAAATGTCCTGCATCTGTCTGCGCTGCTTTGTTCGAGTCGCCTTGCCAGAACGCATGTCCTGCAGATGTCGATGTCCCGAGGTACATCAACCTCATCAAGCAGAAGAGATATCAAGAGGCTGTAAAGCTGATCAAAGAGAAAAACCCGTTCCCTGCGGTGTGCGGCCGGGTTTGCACCCATCCGTGTGAAGGCAAATGCAGGAGGGCTCAACTTGACGAAGCAGTTGCAATATGTCAGCTGAAGAGGGTTGCAGCCGACTATGAACTGGA
>FIZM01000051.1:0-1301 GCA_900019985.1 uncultured Clostridia bacterium | reverse complement strand
GACGTTACAGTATTTGAAGCCTTACCGAAACCGGGCGGCATGTTACTTGTGGGAATCCCCGAATACAGGCTGCCTAAGGACATCCTGGAAGCAGAGATCAATTACATCGAGAGAATGGGAGTCAAGATACGGACAGGAGTTAAGGTAGGCAAGGATGTGACAGTCGATGACCTTAAGGCCGACGGGTACAAGGCAATCCTCATTACAGTCGGTGCCAATGTCAGCCAGAAAATGGGTGTTCCAGGCGAAGACCTACACGGTGTAGTGGGTGCGGTTGAGTTTCTCGCCGATGTGAATCTAGGCAAGAATCCTGAGGTCGGCAAGAAGGTCGCAGTGATAGGAGGAGGAAATGCTGCTATAGACGCAGCCAGAACTGCTCTTCGACTGGGTGCGGAAGAGGTCCATATCATCTACAGACGTCAGCGTGAAGACATGCCTGCTGACAAAAGGGAAATAGAAGAAGCTGAACATGAAGGGATTAAGATACACTTCCTGACTGTACCCACTAAGATGATTGGCAAAGACGGGAAACTCACCAGCATGGAGTGTGTCAGGATGTCCCTCGGAGAGTTCGACCGCACCGGGCGGAGACGTCCTGTTGAGATCGAAGGGTCCAACTTCATTGTCGATGTGGACATGGTGATTCTGGCCATCAGTCAGAGGCCGGATATGTCAGTCTTGCCTGAGAGGTCGGGAGTGGAGACCACAAGGTGGTCTACGGTAGTTGTAGACCCACGGACTCTAGCCACAGGAGAACCTGGGGTATTCGCAGGCGGCGACTGTGTGCACGGGCCGGACACTGTAATCCAGGCAATAGCAGACGGTAGACGCGCCGCCATAGAAATCGATAAGTACCTTGGCGGGACCGGAGAGATTCCTGTCAGCCCTGACCTTGGTAGGGAGCTGGTAGGTGAAATCCATGAGGAGCATATGCCAAGGCAACATCCAGGTGTGCTACCCGTTGAGCGGAGATACGGCAACTTTGACGAAGTTGTCGACAAGTTTACCGAGGCTGAAGCAATTTTTGAGGCTTCGCGCTGTCTCCGGTGCGACGTGAAGGACTAAAGAATGGAGCGTGAACCAGGATGGATATGCTTACTGTAACTATAGATGGTATTAAGGTTCAAGTGCCCGCAGGGTCAACGATTCTAGATGCGGCGCAAAAGGCCGGGGTAGACATACCTACTCTGTGTTACTTGAAAGATATCAATGTTGTGGGAGTCTGCCGTGTATGTGTAGTTGAGGTCGAAGGTGCCAAGTCCCTGCAGGCCGCGTGTGTTACTCCTGCATCCGACGGGATG
>FIZM01000050.1 GCA_900019985.1 uncultured Clostridia bacterium | reverse complement strand
GCCCTTTCCTCAAGCGCAGCGATCTTCTCCATGGCAAGCGCGAGCTCACCCTCGAGAACATTGGTCCTTGCGTTGAGGACGTCGAGCTCAGTTATGAACTCTGCCCTCAGAGCGTCGATTAGAGCAATAGCTTCTGACACTGCTGCATCGACATCTGGAATCTCAGGCATGACTGGGATCTCCAGCGCTGCCAACTCGGCCCTGAGCGCCTCAATGGCTGCAGCGTTGTCTGCGTCGCCTCTGGCGATCTTGGCTTCGAGATCTGCAAGCTTCGCTGCGACCTCAGCATCGTGCCCCTCGACATCGCCCTCGAGAGCAGCAATCCTTGCCTCAAGTGCTTCGAGTGCTTCGGTCTCGAGCTTCTCGACTATTGTTTTTTCAATTACTTTTTCAATTACAGGCTGCTCAACAATGACTTCCTTCTCAACTTCAACAGGAGCCGGAGCTTCAGGAATCACTGTTTTTGCAGCTTCGATCTCGGCCTTGATTTGCGCATCAAGGGATACCAGGAGCCTGGCGATTACCATAGCCATCTGGTACCTTGTCAGAGGCTCATTGCCCTTGAACTCGCCATCAGGGAAGCCGATAACCAATCCATAAGCCGCAAGCTGTTTTACTGCTTCGTATGCCCAGTGATGCTGTGGCACATCAGCAAAGGGGCCTGCAGCTGCTGGCACTGCCAGAGCTATAACCAATAGAACAGACAGTACTACCGGTAGATACTTTCTCATCATTTTATTCCCCCTCGGTTATTTTCATAATCGGGGTGTGTGCCGTATTCTGTCTGCCTAAGGTGAGTGACCTTGTTCCCTCATCCCAGGCGCAACAGATATGTAGCGTTCACACCCTTTTCGTTATCCTCTCCCGGCCTACGTGGGAAACCGCTAGGTGCACCTCCTTTCACCCACTGCCGTGCAGGATAAACATGGATCAAGACCATATAATGGCCTCAATTTCGCTTATTCGCCATACAGGCTGGAATTCCTCCATTTACAAAATCTTTTTGTGCAATTTTTTCTCACAAATTCTATTGATGGTTGTTTGACTACTATTCACCATATATGCTTGAAATTCCTTCTTATTATCTCCATCTTATGTTTAATTGATAAATTCGTTGCCCTTTGGGACAAAAGCAAATCCCCGGGGCTTGTTGCCTCGGGGATTTGCCAAGAGCATCTTCAGTCCAGCTACCCAGCTGATTTCCCTCACCTTCGCAAGGCAAGGGCACTTTTGGGGTCTTTAGAAGCTGACTTGAAGCGATGCTGTAGCTCTGTTCACGTTGTAGTCCTGCTCAGG
>FIZM01000049.1:1856-1981 GCA_900019985.1 uncultured Clostridia bacterium | reverse complement strand
GGTCTTTAGAAGCTGACTTGAAGCGATGCTGTAGCTCTGTTCACGTTGTAGTCCTGCTCAGGGTTGTCCTGGCTCCTGAACACACCGATTTCGTAACCTAGTTCGAGACCGGCATTCTCTGTGAA
>FIZM01000049.1:0-1724 GCA_900019985.1 uncultured Clostridia bacterium | reverse complement strand
TCTGTCCAAGGTGTGCTGTCGCTGTAGTCAACCCTGTTGTAGTCGTAGGAACCGGTGAGCTTCGTGATAGGAGTCAGGTTAAACTCTGTGCTGACACCGGCCCGCTTCACTGAGTAAGCCTCGCTTACTGCTGCTGTCCTTTCGTCCTCATCCTTCAGGTTGTAAGCCTTATATCCAGCGGACACTGCTATGTTGGATGTAAGGTCGTACTCGAACCCGAGGTCAAGGACACTCTCTCTTGAGATTACAGCCTTAGTTTCGATGTCTCTCGTGTCTGTAATCTCAAACTCAGCTGTAATCGGCTGGAATTCAGCCATAACTCGGCCTTTTGCTTCAAGAGAGTCAGTTATCGTGTTCTCCGCGGTGTTGTCGTTATGGACAAGCGCAAGGCCTGCGCCTACTTCTACGTCTGCACCCATGAGGTTCCTTGCGTATGTTGCACCGATAGACGTCTTTGTGATGAGATCCGCATCTTCGCGAGTCCACTCAGCATTGCCGGACCTCTTCAGGCCGCCGTTCAATGTCAGGTCGCCGTCGAGGATTTCACCTATAGGAAGCGCTGCATTGAGTTCTGCGACTTTCACGTCATTGTCGATTCCGACTCCGGCACCTTTGTCATGAGGAACCTCGACAAAGTAAGGAGCGAATCCTGCTTCTACCTTTCTGAAGGAAGCATCGAGTCCTACCGGCCCGATCTGGCCGTCAAGGCCCAGTCTGTAGGCAAGGCTCTTGCTGTCACCCGCAGTATGCTGCGCGATCTCACCTGTGGCTTCCCAGCCGGGGATGAGGATTGCTTTAGCATTTGCACCGATGACTGTATCCTCCAGTGCAGCTTCAGGACCGGCTGCCAAGGAGCCCCTGTCGTCGAACACATGGACGACGGTTGCGCCTGCTGTGATATTCTCGGTAAGGGCCAGCTTTGAGTCTAAAGCCACTGCGTATCTGGCGTATTGGAGCTCTTCACCTTCTGCTACAGGCTCGTTGAGCCTGAAGAAAAGGCCTGTGGCTCCCATTCTGTTGTATACGAACTCGCCTAATGCGCCCTCATAGAGGGGGTTCTCGTTATCGTCGCGGAGAAGGTGCCCTTGCAGAGTGAAGTCTGTAAAGGTGGCTTCAGGCTCGGCAACATTGCCTACGCGCACATGACGGACAACGCCCGGCGCTGTAATGTCCAGGTAGAATCCTCCGTCTTTCAACTGGAAGGTCCTTGTCTTCCAACCACCGCCGAGGATATTGGTGATTGTATCAAGGCCTGCTTCCACTACTATGCCTTCAGCTACGTTTGCAGTAAGCTTCAAGCTGAGGTTGTGGTCGAAGACAGAAGTCGGCATGAACTGATAGTCGGAATCGCCTTCTTCATTGTCAGGATCAAAGGGATCCTTCCACGGAATTCCGGGGCCGTCTACGTCAACGTCTTCAAATGAGACTTTGCTTGATCCGGAGAAGCGCACCTTCTCCTGGCTGGCTATGTACCGGTCCAGCTTCTCATTGGTCTCTTGCAGTCTCATTGTGGTCTGTGCCAGCCTGATTGCTGTCTCGCGAGTTATTGCGTCTACGTTTTCCAGTCTCTGGGTTGAGATTGCCAGCTGCTCCTCGAGTGCACTTACTCTAACTCCGAGGACTGCGAGCTCCATCGCAAACTCTGCCTTGATGGCATCGATAAGAGCGATAGATTCTGCCACTTTTGCATCAAGAGTCTCCTCGTCGATTGCACCTTCAGATTC
>FIZM01000048.1 GCA_900019985.1 uncultured Clostridia bacterium | reverse complement strand
AGAGCGATAGATTCTGCCACTTTTGCATCAAGAGTCTCCTCGTCGATTGCACCTTCAGATTCGAGTATGTGCTTTTCTATGATTCTCTCGATGATAGGTGTTTCTGCAACTTCCTCTTCACTTTCAGGCTCTTCTTCGCCTAAAAGGCCTGCCTCTTCAAGCTTGCTTACAGCGGCTTCGGCGGCAGCCTCTGCGGCTTCAGATGCGGCCTTCTGGGCAAGCTCTTCTGCCATCTCTGCTGCCATCCGGACAGCGTCGTCCTTAGCCTGCTCGATTGCAGCATCAATAGCTGCTCTGTCTTCTGCCCTGGCTGTCTGCTCTGCCTCGAGTCCGGACTCTATTGCATTCCGGAGCTCGATGATTTCTGTGTCCAGGTCAGAAAGGAGACGCGCGACTACAATCGCCATTTGATATCTGGTCATAGGCTCCTGCCCTTTGTATGTACCATCGGGGAATCCCTGGATTAGGCCGTATGCGGCAAGCTGCTTGACAGCTTCATACGCCCAGTGATTCTCGGGGACATCTTCAAAGGGGCTGGCTATGACAGGTAGCATAAGCCCTAGAACCATTGCTACGGCTAAAACTACTGCCAAGTACTTCTTCATTACCTAATACCTCCTCATTTCTATGAACAGGGCCGTTTCCCGTGGTTAAGGAGGGTCAGCCAAAGGAGTGTCCTTGTTTCCTCCTTGCATCATCTCCCGCTTACGGGTAAGGCCATCCTGCAGTAAGGCCAGGCCAGTAAGGCCGATCTTCAAAATACACCTCCTTCCGTAGAGTGTTGGCCTACTTTGCAGGACACGCAAACCCAATCTCAGGTGACTGCCGGGGTCTTCAGTGACTACCGGGGTTCGCTCAGAGCCCCCGACTGTTCTCCGGCGTCTTGAGCACCCTTTGGCATTTCCTGGCCAAATAAGCGCAAACTGGATACTAAATGCCAGCTAGATTAGGTTTTGCAAGTTATACTTACTGTGTGGATCAAAATAATCCTTCTTACATAAGCCCAGGTAGAAGCGTGGATTAATGGGAAAAGAGGTATAAGGAGGAATCATAGGGACATATGGGATTTGGAGTAATAATCAGGAGTCCATTGGTTTCATTGGTTCCATTGGTTCGTAGGCAGGATTTCCTCAAAACGCCCGGCTTGGGACGCCGGGCCGGCTCTTTCTTTGAGCCATCCAGCCTAAGTAGAGGCTCTCTCCGCGGTCAGTAGTGGCTCTCTCATCGGCTAGTAGCGGCTCCCTCATCGGCTAATTGGCTTCTAAAATGAGCAACTGCAGAAGGCCTGACTGCGGTCCTCTAGCCGAATGGCTCCACTCATAAGCCAAACAGACGGATTTGAAGGTTTTTCAGTGCTCGGATGGTTCTCTAGGGGAGCCGTTTAGACTGAGCCGGGCATCTTTCAGATACCAAGTGGCTCACTGTACGAACCATTTGAGCTCCTTTGAGGCTTTCTGAGGCGATACATGGCTCACAGAATGCGCCATTCAAAAGAGCTTGACGATCCTTTAACCGTTGAACGGCTCATTTCGTGAGCCATTCAACCGGTCTCCACAGCTTCCACGGGCACAGATGGCTCATGCGGTGAACCGATCAGAGCGATCTAAAAGCTTTTCAGAGCGTTTCAGTGGCAGATTGGCTTATCCTGAGAGCCATGTGTGCTTCTTTTGACACTGTTTGACCAAAAGATGGCTCACGGGATGAACCAACCAAAGCAATTCGGGAGTTTTTTCGCAACCTATTGGCTCTTCCCCTGAGCCAATCACTCTCTTTTTGGGTTCTTTTGGCTGGCGAATGGCTTTTCCTGTAAGCCAACCACGGTGCTTTTCTGGCTTTACCATGCGAAAATGGCTCGCGTGGCGAGCCATTTAGGTTCATTCGAACCCATTCCACACGTGGAGTGGTCCTTTGCATGAGCCAGTGACAGTATTCTACTGCCCGGAGCCTCTCAAGGCACCTCTGCTCGGGGAGTCACCTCCGAGTGCAACACTTACCGCTCTGCATTCTCTGCCACTTTGTACTGTTCGGAATCATTCAGATGCCGCTTTGCACTCTTCGTACTCTTCGGAATCACTCCGATTCGTCCTCTAGCTGCTCGATCTTGAAGGATATCCTAAGCGGAGGCCTCGTGTTCCAGGTGTCCTGAGCAGCTACGGCAAGAACACGCACCCTCCCGCCGGACTCTATAATCGCGGACTTAGCGCTGTTAAACTCTGAAGCTGAAACTTGCCCGACTCGCCCTTCAATATCAGTTACCATTCCAAGCCGGGTTGCTTCGTCATTAGCTGCCATGAGAAGGTTCATCAGTTCATCCTGAACAACACTTTGGCCCAGGGAACCGTCGATAATACGCTCTGCCACTACCTGCCCCTCTTCAAAAAGGAGCTTGTTTTCGAATATCTGCAGATACGCATAAACAGGCTGGCCGACAAAGGCGTTAGTAGCAGATACTAATCTTATAACTACTGAATCCTCAGCCTCTGCGATCCTTTGTGCAATAGTCTCGAGATTATCCACGAAAAAGATAATCGCCTCGTCTTCACTGCCTTCGATACTCGCCTTGCGTGCCAAAGCAAGCCTGTTAGCCTGCCTGAAGAACTCGGAGATCTCTTCTCGGATGACGTCAGGCTCACCTTTGCCATCCATCACCGTAGCAAGGATAATCTCCTCAGATCGGTAGGTAATATCACTTAACTGAAGCCCTTCCAGGAACTGCCGCATAAGGCCGATGAACTCGTAAAGCTCATTGGCTTCCTCTGTCAAACTGACTATCAAAGTCTCTAAAGCCTTACTTTCCTCTTCTAAGGCTTCTTTTTCTTTCTGTGCTTTTGCCCTCTCCTCTTCGACCTTCTCCAGCTCACCGGTTAATCCGTCAATCCGTTCTGTCAAGCTGTCTATTTCCTGTTGGAGCTCCTTTACACGCACCTCACCTTTGGCAAGCTCTTCTTCCTTAGCAGTCAGCTCGGCAAAGGCAGTAGTTAGCTGCTCCTGTGTGGACGCTAACGTAGCCTGAATCTCATGCATCCTGAAGAGGGCGGTCCTGACATCCTGAGATACAATACTCATCACCAAAACCGACGTGCCGGCTACGACAATCCCTGTGATAATCGTAATTAAGATCGAGGTATATTTCGGACGGAGCCCGAAAATGCTCAGCCTCTTTTTGCCGATCTTCATGCCGATGCGGTCACCGATAAATGCGATTAGGCCGCCGAGGACCACAAGCATGAGAACGAGTCCGAGTCCGTACACGGTATACCCCCTGCCTAAAAATCTTTCGTCAGGACTTCTTAACCATCATCAAACCACCGATAGAGCCAAATAATATGTTTGAAAACCATGCGCCCAGCATAGGCGGGATACTCCCCCGCTCAGCCAGCGCGCAACTCAAGCTCATTATAACATAGTAGACAAAGATGATTAGTATACTCATTCCGAAGCCCCGTGATGTCGAAGACCTGTGAGTCGTAATACCGAGAGGAGCAGCTACAAGACCGAATACCATACCCGCAAACGGGATGGCGAACTTGAGATAATACTCCACCAGAAGCTTTGTCACGTCTTGGCCTTGCTCTTTCAGCCGACGTACATGCTGCCTGAGTTCAGATGCAGACATCTCATCCGGACTCAAGCCCCCCCTGGCCACCTCTTTCGGAGTATACGCAATACGCCCTTCCTGCCTGGCAAACCTCACTGAAACGACTCTGTCTCCGTCAACGACATTGTAGGAAATCCCGTCTTCAAACAACCAGGCTGATTCATCCCATCTTGCGGACGCAGCCTCGGTAATCCGGACAAGCCTTCCGTCTTCGAATTCTTGCATTGTTACGCGGCTGAACCGCTCTTTCTCAGCATCGTACGCGTCAGCGAAAACCAGCCTCGTAAGGACTCCTTTTTCAAACTCCCTAAGAACTAGATTTCTCTGAATGAACGGGTTTGACCTCTTGCCAATTTCCCACATAATCTCCTCAAATCTACGGTTTGCTCCGGGGACAACTTTCTCATTAAATGCAAACGTAGCCCCACTCACTATCAAGGCTACGATTAATGCAGGAGTCATTATTCCAATCAGGCTGAGGCCTGCTGCCCTCATAGCCACGATCTCGCTGGACGCAGAAAACGTACTGTAACAAAGGAGAATTCCAAGGAGAGTGGACATGGGCAGGGTCAAAGCAACGATGCGCGGAAGCCCCAGCACAAACAAGCGCATAACAGTCCCTAAGCCTACGGTTCCATCTACAAGCAACCGTGCAAGCATGAAAAACAGGTCAGCAGCGACAAAAATCAAGGTAAAAGCAACGACACCAAACAGAACCGGGCTGAGTAGCTCCTTATAGATGTATCGCTCAAGGCACCTCAAAACTCAAACCGCTCCCCGAAGTAGTACTTCCTCGCTACAGGATCATCCGCTATTGAGTCGGGATCTCCTTCTACCAATACCTTCCCGTCATGCAGGATATAAGCTCTGTCGACAATGGCTAAGGTTTCTCTCACATTGTGGTCTGTCAACAGGACGCCAAGGCCTTGCTCACGAAAGCGTCCGATGATTTCCTGAAGATCTGAAACAGCTATAGGGTCAACACCTGTAAAAGGCTCATCAAGCAAGATATATTCAGGCGATCCTGCAAGCACTCGCGCTATTTCCACACGCCTTCGCTCACCGCCCGAGAGCGTATTTCCCATTTGCTTACGCACATGGCCGATGGCAAGCTCCTCAAGAAGCCTCTCCATCCTTGTGAGCCGTTCCT
>FIZM01000047.1:59869-59994 GCA_900019985.1 uncultured Clostridia bacterium | reverse complement strand
GCTTCAGGTAGCACATGCTTCAATGCCTGTTGTACGCGCGCTGCTGTCTGTGCTGCAATGCGATCACTGGTAATTCCATCAACAGCTGCCAAAACAGCGGCGGCAACTGCGCATATTACAAGGAG
>FIZM01000047.1:0-59853 GCA_900019985.1 uncultured Clostridia bacterium | reverse complement strand
GTGGCAGCATTCATTATGAGAATCGCATAACACACACCTTCAGGATATCCGCCGTAAAGCCTCATTAAAGCCACCAGCACGCCGCACCCTATCCCGTAGATTATCTGGCCTCTCGGAGTCACAGGGCTGGTTACATAGTCTGTAGCCATAAAGAACGCCCCGATAAGAAGCCCGCCTGCCAAAAGGTGAAACAGCGGGTCTTGCCCAAAGAGTGCTGTCACTACCATGACAGTGCCTATAAAGCTAAGAGGAATCCTCAAGCTTATGTGGCCCCTGTAAACCAGATAAGCCGCACCCAAAAGAATGGCAAGGGCTGAGGTCTCACCTATACAACCTGCAACCCTCCCGATGAATAGATCTGCATAAGGTGCCTTAATAGCCATCCTCTTCATGAGAACCAGTGGGGTTGCAGTGGTCAGAGCATCGAAATTCGGTATCCAGGCTATCTGACCGGCAGGCCAACGCCAATCAGTCATAAAAACAGGCCATGAGGCCACTAGGAATGCCCTACCGATGAGCGCAGGGTTGAATATGTTCTGGCCAAGGCCGCCAAAAACAAACTTAGCTATGGCTATAGAAAACACTGACCCAATTGCCCCAAGCCAAAGCGGCAAATCAGGCGGAACTATAAGAGCAAGCAACAACCCGGTTACAGCTGCGCTGTAATCGCTCACTGTAATAGGTTTGCCACAGATCTTCTGAAGAGCCGCCTCTGTGATAACTGCTGATGCCACGCATACTACCATCATGGCAAGAGCATGCAATCCGAAAAACCACACGCCTGCAAAACATGCAGGCATAAGCGCTAATATTACGTCCATCATTATCATAGGAGTTGTGACAGTTGTACGCTGATGCGGTGACGAAGATACTATGAATCCGCTGCCTTCCATTTCCTAATCCCTCCGAACTCCCACTTCTCCAAGATTTACCGGTATCAATGAAGCATTATCGTTATTTCGCTCTACGCTTTGCCATAATCTCCGCTTTTGCCAACCGGATCCCTTGCACCAACCGTCTTGACGACGGGCAAATAAAACTGCAGCACCCGCACTCTATACAGTCAAGTGCACCGAGCCTCTCACAATCATCAAACCTTGAGGCTTCAGCGTAGCCTGACAGCCAGAGCGGCATAAGATTCATTGGACACGCATCTACGCATTTTCCACATCTAATGCAAGGAATCGGCTCATATACAGCTGCTTCTTTCTCTGAAAGGAGCAGTATTCCCGACGTGCCCTTTGTCACCGGAACCTCTGTAGTATGCTGTGCCACACCCATCATAGGCCCGCCGATTATTACCTTCCTCGGAGGGATCTGAGTCCCGCCGCACGCCTCTATTAGATCGCTGACGAGAGTCCCTATGGGAACCATAAGGTTTTTGGGCTCTTTCACGCAGCTTCCGGCCACGGTAACAACCCGCCTGACAAGGGGCATTCCTTCCGCAACAGCCTCTTTAACTGCAACTGCAGTACCCACATTGTTTACTACGACACCGACATCAACAGGCAAACCGCCTGAAGGCACTTCTCGCCCTAAAATCGCCCAGATCAGCTGTTTTTCAGCGCCTTGAGGGTACTTGACTCCGAGAGGGACGATTTCGATTCCCTTATCTCCCTCGACTTCTTTCATCAAAGCAGAAATCGCGTCAGGTTTGTTGTTTTCCACACCGATAATTGCCTTTTCCACTCCGATAGCCTTCATAAGAAGCCTGGCACCGGCAACTACGTCAGCAGGGCGTTCAACCATTATCCTGTGATCAGCAGAAAGATAAGGCTCACACTCAGCCCCGTTGAGTAAGAGCGTGTCAAAGGTCTTACCTTTAGGAGGGGTAAGCTTGAAATACGTAGGAAATGCAGCTCCTCCCAAACCCACTATGCCTGCTTCGCGAATGATTCCAATGATCTCTTCCGGGCTCAGTTTGTCCACATCGTTCCTGGGTTTTACACTCTCGTCCCATGCATCAAGGCCGTCAGATTCAATGACGACGCAACGGCCGTCCACACCGGTTGACAACGGATGATTTGTTATGGCTTTTACCTTTCCGGATACGCTGGCATGAACAGGAGCGGTGAGGGCAGCCTGGCTGTCGCCTATCTTCTGGCCGATCTTGACTTCATCTCCCACCTTCACAATGGGCTCACAAGGAGCACCGGTGTGCTGATGAAGAGGGATGACAACCTTTTCCGGAGTAGATATAGACAAAACCGGTTTCGCATACGTTGCATCTTTGTTATAGCTTGGATGGACTCCTCCCCTGAAAGTCCTGAGTGCCATGTCTCTAAATACTCCCCCTTCCGAGAATCTTATCCCCCATTTGCCTCCGAATACCTTCATACAGTTAAATAGGCGCCAGGCGCCATGGATCCCATGGGTAGTGCCTTGTAATAATCCCTATAAGATAATACCACAATTGATTCTCCTATGCAGAACAAAACGAACACTAGCTTGCGAATATCAGAAAACCATAAGACGGGCACCAGGATTCCGGCGCCTCCCGAGTTGTTGGTTCACATTAATCCACAAATACCGCAAGACATAAGACTTCCCGGCGGCTGAAACGCCGCCGGGAAGCCACCTTGGAAAACCTCCACGAGTAAGACCGTCGGTTAGAATAGGCCTACGACATGTCCCTCATCATCAATATCTACGTTTTCTGCAGCAGGATGCTTTGGAAGACCGGGCATTGTCATCATCTGTCCGCAAAGAGGCACAATGAACCCTGCTCCTGCAGATACCCTTACCTCGCGTACGTTAAGCTCCCAATCAGTGGGCGCTCCCCGCAAAGCAGGATCATCGCTCAATGAAAGCTGTGTCTTAGCAGTGCAGATCGGCAAACCTCCTAAGCCCTGCTTTTCGATATTCCTGATGGAACGCTCCGCAGCAGCTGAGTACACAACTCCTCGAGCCCCGTAAATCTCCTTAGCCAACTTCTCAATCTTGTCTTTCACAGGTATGTCCAGGTCATACAAGAATCTGAAGTTAGGCTTTTCATTCTCCAGGGCATCCAGGACTTCATTTGCAAGCTCAATGCCGCCTTCACCACCGCGCGCCACTACCTCGGAGATAGCAGCTCTGACTCCCATGTCATCGCAATGCTTCTTCAAGAACTCCAGCTCGACATCATCGTCTGTGGGGAATCTGTTAATGGCTACAACGACCGGAAGGCCGAATTTGTCTCTTACATTTTCAATGTGCTTATCCAGGTTCGCGCAACCCTTCTCCAAGTAAGCCAGGTTGGTTTCAGCAAGTTCATCCCTGGCTGCTCCGCCATGGTGGTTGAGCGCACGGACAGAGGTAACCAGCACCACTACGTCAGGCCTTACGTCAGTCAAGCGGCATACTATGTCGAAGAATTTCTCAGCACCGAGGTCAGCGGCAAATCCGCCTTCTGTAACGGCATAGTCAGCCAACCTAAGAGCTGTCTCCGTGGCCATTATGCTGTTATTGCCGTACGCGATATTGGCAAAAGGCCCGCAGTGCACAAAAGCAGGCTGTCCTTCAAGGGTCTGGACCAAGTTGGGTTTTATCGCGTTTTTCATAAGGACTGCCATAGCTCCCACTGCCTTCAGGTCAGCAGCAGTCACCGGTTTTCCGTCGT
The DNA here is from genome assembly GCA_900019985.1 of uncultured Clostridia bacterium. GTDB lineage: Bacteria > Bacillota > SHA-98 > UBA4971 > UBA4971 > UBA4971. The sequence continues at coordinate 56,252 of FIZM01000047.1, read as the reverse complement.
AGGTGTACCCTACAATGAGCTTGGCAAAGCGTTCCTTAAGATCGCTTAGTGAGCGAGACAGTCCGAAACAAGCCATTATTTCTGATGCTACCGTAATATCGAATCCGCTCTCCATAGGAGTACCGTTTGCCTTTCCTCCAAGGCCGACTACGATATTACGTAATTGCCTGTCACTGATGTCCATGACCCTGCGCCATGCGACCCTCCTGGGATCTATCCCCAGGTCATTCCCTTGATGGATATGGTTTTCCACCATGGCTGCAAGGAGGTTATGGGCTGAGCCCACTGCATGGATATCACCGGTGAAATGAAGGTTAATATCCTCCATGGGAAGCACCTGAGAGTATCCTCCTCCTGCAGCTCCACCTTTAATACCGAAAGTAGGGCCTAAGGAAGGCTCTCTGAGGGCTACCATAACCTTTTTGTTCATCCTCCCCAAAGCCTGAGTCAATCCTACAGCTGTACACGTCTTGCCTTCACCGGCAGGCGTAGCTGTTATCGCAGTAGTATAAATCAGTTTTCCGTAGGGACGCTCTTTCAGCCTTTCAATTGTCTCCAAACTGACTTTTGCCATGTACTTACCGTAGAACTCGAGATCATCTTCGGTAAGGCCTATGCTCTTTGCGATTTCCAGGATAGGCTTCAGCTTAGCACCCTGTGCGATCTCGATATCAGGAGGAATTCTACCGTAATCCTTAGACATATTTACATACCCCTTCCGTTTCTTGCACTAATATACTTATCAATGCCATGGGCAGCTGCCTTGCCTGCGCCCATCGCTGCGATTACAGTAGCAGAGCCGGTAACAATGTCACCACCTGCAAACACTCCAGGTATATTCGTCATTCCTGTTTCTTCATCAATAATAACATTCCCGCGCCTTCCCAAATCAAGTCCGGGAATAGTCCTGACTAACAGAGGATTAGGATCTGTACCAACAGCTGATATTACAGTATCAACGTCAAGGATGAATTCTGAACCGGGAACAGGGACAGGCCTGCGCCTACCGCTGGAGTCTTCCTCTCCCAACTCCATCCTGACGCACTCCATCCCCTTAACCCAGCCTTTGTCATCGCTGAGAATGCGGACCGGGTTTGCAAGGAGATAAAACTCAATCCCTTCTTCCTCAGCATTTTCAATCTCTTCAAGCCTCGCAGGCATTTCCGCCCTTGAACGCCTGTACACAACTGTCACTTTTTCTGCGCCCAGCCGCAGTGCGGTCCTGGCTGAATCCATGGCGACATTCCCTCCGCCTACAACTGCAACACGCTTCCCTACCCAAACCGGGGTATCATAATCAGGAAACCTGTAGGCTTTCATCAGGTTCACTCTGGTCAGGAACTCATTTGCCGAATATACGCCGTTCAGGTTCTCCCCGGGTATTCCCAGGAAATATGGCAATCCTGCACCTGTCCCCAGAAATATCGCATCAAACCCTTCCTGGAAAAGCTCATCCACTGTAACCGTTGCACCTACAAGCACATTCAGGCGTATTTCTACGCCTTGACTCTTGATGTATTCCACCTCCTCATCCACAATAGCTTTAGGCAAACGAAACTCAGGTATACCGTATCTAAGCACGCCACCTGTGTCGTGCAAAGATTCAAATAAAACAACTTTGTATCCAAGCTTCGCAAGCTCAGAGGCACATGTTAAACCTGCCGGGCCTGAGCCGACGACTGCAACTCTTCCGGAAGACCCATCAGAACGCTGGGCATCAGAAAGTGGGTCCCCGTGCATTCTTTCGTAATCAGCACAAAAACGCTCAAGAGCCCCTATTGCCACAGGCTCGCCCCTCTTACCCAGAGTGCACACTGCCTCACACTGGGTTTCCTGGGGACACACACGGCCGCACATAGCAGGCAGACTGTTTTTCTCTTTAATCTTTCTTGCCGCTCCGAGGAAGTCTCCTTTAGCAATAAGGTCTATAAACTCAGGAATATCTACACCGACAGGGCACCCGGAGACGCAAGGCTTTTTCGGACATTGAATGCAGCGATTAGCTTCAGCCACTGCCAGCTCTTCTGTGTAACCTAATGCTACCTCTTGGAAGTTCTTAGAACGGACATCAGGTTGTTGTTTCGGCATTTCTTGTCTTGGTTGTCTTACTTTTGATGACATTTGCATCCCCCCACGCCGGCCAGATATCGCTCCAAGGCAAGTTTCTCCTCTGCCAAGAATCGGTTTTGTCGTGCTATCAATTCATCAAAATCCACTTTATGACCGTCAAACGCAGGACCTTCAACACATGAAAACTTAACTTCTCCATCTACTGTCACGCGGCATGAACCGCACATCCCTGTGCCGTCTACCATAATCGCATTCAAACTGACAACAGTCTTAACTCCGAACCTTTCAGTAACTCTTGCAGCTGCACGCATCATTGGAAGAGGACCTATGGCTATTACCTCATCAGGACGCAGCCCGTCTTCCAGCAATTTGCAGAGAATCTCAGTTACAAAACCTTTATGTCCGAAGCTCCCGTCATCTGTGCTGTAGTAGACCTCATCACTGACTTTTTCCATCCTGTCCTTAAATATCAACATATCTTTTGTCTGTGCACCGATAAGCGATATGACCCTGGTTCCCAGCAGGTGGTAGGCTTTTGCCTCAGGATACATGGGAGCAACCCCCACTCCCCCTGCAACACACACGACACAATCCAGCTTTTCGATGTCTCTTGCGGTTCCGAGAGGGCCGACTATATCTAAAATGGAATCACCTTCCGAAAGCATCCCCAGCTCTGTCGTGCTCTTCCCGACCTCCTGAAATACCAAAGTCAGCAAGCCAGTATCCCGGTCGCTGTCTGCTATTGTCAGCGGTATCCGTTCTCCTTTTTCATGCATCCTTAAGATGACGAACTGCCCTGGGCGTGCATGCGTACATATTTCAGGGGCATAAACTTGAATCAGCTTGATCTTAGGCGCTAACATTTCTTTCTTGAGAATTCTATACATATTATTCCTCCTTGCCCATAACCTGACATGAGTTACGTCCCAAAATCCGGAGAATGTATCCTGGTGCAATTGTTAGTACGCCTACAATAACCACGATGTATATTCGATACGACTTTAACTAATCCTTCCCACAGTCTAAAGGTAATAAGCTAAGTGCATCAGGTCGATGCTAAGATCTGTATTATGAATCCTTATGCCTTCAGGGGCTTTCAAGTGGACAGGTGCAAAGTTAAGAACTGCCTCGATTCCTGCAACAGCACACTCGTTCATCACGGCTTGAGCAGCCTCAGCAGGAACAGCTATGACAACCATTCTGAATTTGAGCTCTCGAGCCTTCTCGCGGAAGCTGTCTATGTGATGTACCTCTATACCGCCGATAACTTCACCTAACACCCCGGGATCGGTGTCAAAGAGGGCAACTAATCTAAGATGGTAATCCCTTTCCGCGCTGTACCTTTGCGTTATATACCTGGCAATCGCATGGCCCAGACTCCCGACACCGATAATTGCAACCCTTATTTCTTTGTCTAAATTAAGGATCTTCTTGAGTTTGTCTTGCAGAACATGGATATCATAGCCCAGCCCCTGTTTACCGAAGGCGCCGGCCATACTTAGATCCTTCCTGACCTGGGCAGGAGTCACACCTGACCTTTCACCCAGTTCAAACGAGGAAATCACATTTTCATGGAAGTCCTCGGGAAGGTTCTCGAGAACCCTAAGGTATACGGGGAGGCGCCTGATAACAACGTCTGGTATGTTCTTTTGCTCCACTCTGCTCCCCTCCACATACGAATAGCTTCAGTTTTGAAAAGGCTTGGAAAGCTCTCAAACGTTGTTATAAAGCGGCGCACCAGCGCCGCTCTATAACACGATTCATCTGTCTTTCCGCTTAAGGCAGGATAGGCGCCACCTAGACTCCGCGATCAACCGCAGGTGTCCTTGGAAACCGGATACTTGCTGCGTTTTGTGTAGTGAGTATGCAAAAGCCGGTGGGACACTTCCCCAAGCGGTTGCATCAAGAATTCTTCATAGAGTTGCTTTATCGCAGGGTTATCATGAGACTTCCTGAGCGGCAGCAGGCGGTCTGCTTCATACAGCGCATTACCGCGAATCCCGCGTATTTCCATATTAGTCGGTATGGGTTGGCCTCCTCCGCCAACACAACCGCCTGGACATGCCATTATCTCAATGAAGTGGTATTCCCTCTCCTTGTCTCTCACCATTTCCAAGATCCTCTTGCTGTTGGCGAGACCGTGGGCGATCCCCACCCTGACTTTCATATTGCCAAGCATTACCTCTGCCTCTTTTATCCCTTCAAGGCCTCTGACTTCATGAAAGTCGATACTGGGCAGGTCCAGGCCTGTTGCCACTTCATATACCGTCCTCAATGCAGCCTCCATAACCCCGCCGGTAGCACCGAAAATCGCAGCTGCGCCGGTGGAAATGCCCATTGGGTCGTCATGCTCCTCATTAGGGAGATTCGCAAAATCAATCCCTGCCTCACGCATCATCCTACCCAGTTCTCTGCTGGTGAGGACGACATCGACATCTTGATAGCCTGAAGAAGCCATCTCAGGGCGCTCCGCTTCAAACTTCTTAGCAGTGCACGGCATAAGGGATACTGAGAATATATCCTTCGGATCTATCCCTGCTTTCTTCGCATAATAGGTCTTCACCAAGGCCCCGAACATTTGCTGCGGCGACTTGCATGTAGAGACATGATCCAAAAGATCCGGGAAGAAATGCTCGCCGAACTTAATCCAGCCGGGGCTGCACGAAGTAATCAGTGGAAGAGGGCCGCCTTCCTTAATTCTTTTCAGAAGCTCATGTCCTTCTTCGATAATCGTCAGGTCAGCAGTGAAGTCTGTATCCATGACCTTGTCAAATCCTAGCCTTCTGAGAGCTGCAACAAGTTTCCCTGTGAAAATCTTACCCGGCGGGAAGCCCAGCTCCTCGCCAATGCTGACCCTTGTAGCAGGTGCAGTCTGGACAACTACGTGTTTGGTAGGATCTGCAAGTGCCCGGTAAACCTTTTCTGTATCATCTCGCTCCGCAATCGCCCCTACAGGACACGCATGTATGCACTGTCCACACAGGGCGCATGCAACATCTGCCAAGTCCCTCTCACATGCAGGCACCACCACTGTGTCCTGGCCTCTCCCCACCGGCCACAACACGGTCGCAGCCTGCACATCCCGGCACATAGCTACGCATCTGCGACATACTATGCATTTGTCAGGTTCGCGTACTATTGACGGAGTCGACTCATCCAGGCGAAGGCCACGTAGTTTATGCTCAAAGCGAACCTCTCTCATCCCTAACCTTTCAGCCAGTGCTTGAAGCTCACAATTCTGATTCCTGACGCATTGGAGGCAGTCAGTGGGGTGATGAGCGAGGATAAGCTCGAGGTTTACTCTCCTTGCCCGTCTGACATCAGGTGTGTTTGTGCGGACTGCCATGTTGTCCCTTACCGGATAGGCACATGCAGGTTGAAGCAGTTTCTCTCCTTCTATCTCTACGACGCAAACACGGCAAACGGCTTGGACTTCCAGGTCAGGATGATGGCACAAAGTGGGGATATCAATGCTCAGCTTCCGAGCGGCCTCAAGAATGGTAGTACCGGCATCTACCTGGACTTTCTGGCCGTCTATCGTTACCACTGCCACCTTCTATCACTCCTTCCGTTATGGAGCAAAGTGAAGTCACAGCCTGCATGTCCCTGTGGGACACAGCCTGTCTTTAATATGAGATTCAAACTCATCCCTGAAATACTTGAGCATAGTCATGATGGGCACAGGGGCAGACTGACCAAGCCCGCAGAGAGCCGTTCTTTGCATGGTATGGCTCAGATCTTCCAAGAGCCTAATGTCTTCTCCGGTTCCGTTACCTTCCGCGAGCTTCTTTACGATATCGTGCAATCTGGCCGTGCCTTCACGGCAGGGAACACATTTCCCACACGATTCGCTTGCAAAGAACCTCATGAAGGATTCTGCGATATCAACTATGCAGTGGCTGTCATCCATTATCAGCAATGCGCCTGATCCAAGGGCGGATCCCATCTCAGGAAGGGTAAAGTAATCCATGGGCACATCAAGCATCTCAGCGGGGAGACACCCTCCGGAAGTCCCTCCGGTCTGCGCCATCTTAAACTTCCTGCCCCCGGGAATCCCTCCTCCTATCTCATAGATAATCTTGCGCAAGGTGATACCCATAGGCACTTCAATGAGGCCTTTGCAGTTGATGTCCCCTGTCATGGTAAAGACCTTAGTGCCCGGACACCTAGATGTGCCGAATCCTCTGAACCAGTCGGACCCGTCAAGTATTATCGGAGGGATATTGGCCAGTGTTTCTACGTTATTCACCACAGTAGGCTTTCCGAGGAAACCATGGGTGCTTGGATACGGGGGCTTGACCCTCGGCTCTCCTCTGCCGCCTTCCATCGACTCAATAAGGGCAGTCTCCTCACCGCACACGTAGGCGCCTGCACCTCTTCGTATCTCTATGTCAAAAGAAAAGCCTGATCCAAGGATGTCCTCACCCAGTAATCCCATGGCTTTTGCCTGCTTAATTCCTTCGTTTATCCGGTCGATGGAAAGGCCGTACTCACCCCTTATGTAGACGAAACCTCGATTGGCTCCCACCGCATACCCGGCAATAGCCATAGCCTCAATTATACTATGGGGATCTCCTTCCAAAATCAGGCGATCCTTAAACGTACCGGGTTCCCCTTCATCTGCATTGCATATGATGAACTTCTCATCAGCATCAGCTTTCGCTGTAAAGTTCCATTTAAGGCCTGTGGGAAACGCAGCTCCTCCTCTGCCCACAAGACCGGACTCCTTGACAACTTCTATGACATCAGAAGGTTCCATCTCAGTCAGACACTTTGCTAAAGCTCTATACCCGTCGGCAGCGATGTACTCTTCGATAGAGGAAGGATCGATAATACCGCAATTTCTAAGGACAATCCGCTCTTGCACTTCAAGATATTGAGGCTCTTCATATCTAGCAATCCCCAGAACCCTGCCTTCGCCTGTAAGGCTCCGTACAATCCTGCCTTTTAGAAGATGCTCCTCAACTATTCTTGGAACGTCAGAGACCTTGACTTTCTCATACAGAGTCCCTTCGGGGTAAACGACAATTACAGGTCCGAGATCACACGGGCCTAAGCAGCCGGTTTCAACTACCCTTACTTCTTCATCAAGACCCAGGCGCTTTAACTCACCTATCAGTGCGTCACGAACTGCTGTGCATCCTTCGAGAACACATGGAGTTCCCCCACATACCAGGACATGTGAACGGTAGAATCGCATCGATCGCCACCTCCTCCCCGGATGTCATCTGTATTTGTCAAGAATAACCGGAATATCATCGGGCGTGAGGTTACCGTACACTTCATCATCGATCATAATCGCCGGTGCAACACCGCATACTCCGAGACAACTGGTGTACTTAAGAGAAAACTTGCCGCAACTTGTAGTCCCACCCATGGGAATCCCGAGCTCCTTTTGGAGAACATCGACTAAAGACTCTGCGCCTAACAGATGGCAAGGGGCATTCTCGCAGACTCTGATTACGTGTTCTCCCAAGGGTTCCACAGAAAGCAGGCTGTAGAAGGTAGCGACACCATACACCTTTGAGAGAGGCACATCAAGGCCCTTAGCAACCTGGATGAGCGCACTTTCAGGAAGGTACCCGCACACCTTCTGAACATCGTTCAAGATAGCAACAAGTTCATACTCACTTCCACCATGCCGCTGAACAATCTCCTTAACGGCCGATTCCAAACTATCCAGGCTCATGGACACGACATCCATTTTAAAGCCCCCTTTTCATGAAAGGCGCTCTTTTCTGTTGTTTAACCTGTTGGAATGACCCACTCGCCGACTACCTGGCCATTTACAACATGGCTGGCCACAATCTGACGCGCTTTTTCCGGAGACACTCTTCCGTACGACACTTTCTCTCTGCCCGGTATCATCACAGCGATGATTGGCTCCTGTTCGCATAGTCCGATACAACCTGTCTGAGTCACAATAACATCCTGAAGATTCCGCCTTGCAAGCTCATCCATAATGGCTGACAGAGTTTCACGGGCGCCTGCCGCAATCCCACACGTCCCCATAGCTACTACAATCTTAGTAGTCTCCGCGCTTTCTCTCAGTCTTGTCATCGCCTTAGCTTGCTTCCTGATCCGTTCAAGGTCGTCAACTGTTTTCACATGCGACACCTCCCACGACTTACCCTTCTTACATCTGGAATTCAAACCCTACGGTCCCACATTCTCTCTAATAGCTTACTACTTTGTGCTAAATTTCACAATCCCTTTTTTCATTTTTCATGATTTATTATAAATATCTATATCCCCTCACCTTCAATCTTGGTCCCTACTCACTATCCTGATAATCTTTGCCCGGTATTGGGAAATGGCAGGCCCCCTGCTGTATTGAGAAATCAACACGTATGAAAGGCCCAGCAATGCGAAACCCAAAACCGCTGAAGCAACAGCTGCAATATCCTGCCTATGGATGTAGGATGCATATAGATTTCCAAGATAAAGGCCTACTAAGAAAAACGCAAGAGGCACGAGGTACATAATCGCAGCTGCCCTCACTACCTGTGAGCCTTCCAACTCAAGCTCAACTTCATCACGTGCCTTTGCGCCTACTGTGTTTGTGGCATGCGCTACAATCTTATCTCTCGATCCAAACCCGCATACTTTGCAGCGGCTGCATTCGTCTCTCCTGAATATCTCAACTTTAGCCACGTTGCCTAGAGTCTCAATCACTCTTCCCCGCTCTTTCATAAGGCCTATAACCTCCGACATCAACAGCGACCGGTTTACGAAGCCTGGACATTCCTGAGCCCTTCCCTGATTATACTGCGTATAACAGGCACTGCAGACGGACTCCAAATAGGTGTATCTCCAAGCATCTCTACTAAAGCGTCAGTGCTGCACACAAATTTGGCATACCCCCGGGTATGCTCGTATCTAAAATTCACATCGGGATTCAGGACCATTAAGAGAGCCATCGTCTCCGCCATATCCCCGAGAGGCGCCCTGTCAATACTGCTCAGCTTAAACTCAGCTATGACCTCGGTCCCTTCCCCGACTGTTGAGCGAACCTCCAAATCCCCTCCTGCCATTCTTGCAGCCTCCTGAAACAGGGGGATTCCAAGGCCAACCCGGCGCGTTTTTCTCGTTGTGACAAAAGGATCTGTAATGCTCTTTAGGATCTCAGGTGGAATCCCTTTGCCGTCATCAGCAATTACGATTGTCAAAACATCGGAAGACTCGTCTTCATCGATTAGGATCTCTATGTTTCGAGCTCCTGATTCTATAGAGTTTTGAGCTATGTCAAGGATATGAAGAGAAAGCTCTCGCACATGATCCCTCCCCGTTTCTCGGGTTCTAACCCACTGTAGTTAACACACAATATCAAGAGGCCTTATACTTCGCCCACCGACAAATGCGAGAGCAAGCAGGAGTTCCTCCCAACTTGCCTCCTCCATCAGGATTTCTGTATATGCCGATATTTCGCTTAACCTGTGAGCATCTGATGACTTGATAACAGGAAGCCCGGCAATAGAAGAAAAACGTTCCTTCGCCGATCCGGAGCTTGTGTTTTTCGATATCTCAACACAACAAGGCAGAAGCGTATCAGGAACAAAACCAAGGTTCCTTATGAGGCTGAATGACGGCCTGTCAATGTGCGCAGGTATAACGAGGCCGCCCAATTCCCTGACCCTTTTCCCCACATAGTCAACGCTCATAGATGTAGACGCAAGAAGAAAGGTCCGTAATTTACCTGTTACATTGCCATTGGAATCCATCAATAGTTGCTCTCCGAACCTTTTCTCGTCATTCTCAATATCAGGCAAAGCGGAATAGACTTCATCCTGCCACCGGAACAACGTGTCTACACACGGAAAAAATGTCAGGACATGGACATCTTCTACAGTCTGGACCTCAATTCCGCCTATGACGGTTACGCCTTCAGCCGCACCTGCCTCGATAGCTGCCACCACATTCTCTGCGGAATTATGGTCGGAGATACCGATAATGTCCAGTCCTTCGGCTTTTGCAGCCTTGATTATCGCAGGCGGAGTCATCTCATTCTCAGCACAAGGGGAAAGAGCTGTGTGGATGTGGAGATCAGCAAAAAAGAGCTTCACTTAGCCCTCCTCCCCGCATCACGTCTTTACCCTGCCTCTGATACCCATGCTGTACAGCCTGCCTGCCACCTCAAAAGAAGGTTTTGCCGTGGTCAGCAGCGGGATCCCTTCTTCATTGGCCCGAAGAACAGTCTCATCGGCAGGAGCAGCTCCCCCTGCGACAATAATCGCGGAGATCCCGGTAAGGCTTGCAACAGCAATGATATTCTGGTGTACCTGCACAGTAACCCAGACATCTCCAGGCCCTGCGCCTGCCATGACATCGCTCAGGAGATCCGACGAATACCCGAAAGATACCTCATTGTCCAAGCAGCTTTTCCCCGCTACTACTTCACATTCAAGTTCCTTTGCGATATCGCCCACTGTCACCCTACGATCCATACCATCACTCCCAAGGCTTTGAAAAAGCGTCATTATCCTTTAGAGCAGGCGGGCTCTTCTTGGCCATTTCAAAGAGCTGTTCAGCAAGGATTTCGATCTCTTCCCGCAGTTTAAAGACACAGTCAGTGTCAACAGCAAGCCCCTGGACGATATCCTCAGCAAGTGCACGGCAATGGGGGCTGCCGCACGAACCGCAGTCAAGCCCTGGCAGCTCGTTTACTACCTTCTCTATCATCTCTGCTTTGCTGATAGCCCGAGATACATCTTGGTCAAGCCTGAACGCAGGCACTGCTACGATCTGGGGTTTAATAGCAAACTCATCAAAACGTCTCAGAAGGTTAAGATCTATGTCAAGCTCTTCAAAGAGATTAGGAGGCGTCTCCAATCTGGCAACTAAGGCTTCCAGGTTCATTCTGCCTATGAACGGGTTAAGTACGGTCAGAGCCCCACCGACACATCCTCCTGTACAGGCCTGAGCTTCCACAAATCTTATGTCAGAAAGCTTGCCCATTTCCAGCTGCTCGAGGACGTCTATGACATTATGTATTCCATCCACCACGAGGCTCTTCCCTATTCCCGCTGCAATACGCTCGCCCCCTGTGCGCCCCCAACCTGCTCCGGCAGATGATGCCTTGGGTTTAGGATAAGGAGGTATGACTTCAGGCAGCCTTTTTGCAACCTCTCCATAGACATCAGAGATGGATATAGCTCCGTCTACAGCAAAACTGCCAAGGTTATTCGCTTCTCTGACCCATGTGACCTTGGCAGGGCACGGAGTGATGAAGAAAGCCCCGATCTTACCTTCACAGATTCCAAGCTCCCTGCTTTTCGCCTCTTTCGCCAGCTTCCCTGAGCACGCCATAGGTGAATCCACAGGAATCAAGGAGTCGATTAATGCAGGGAAGCGAACCTGAATCAGCCTAACAACAGCGGGGCACGCAGCTGAGATCATTGGCCCCTTTCTCTTATTCCTCCTGAGGTACTCTACAGTCAGGAAGGTGGATATGTCTGCACCGTAAGCAACTTCAAAAACATCGTCAAATCCCATATCTATGAGTGCAGCCAATACTGTTGCGGGGTCAACATCGGGGCCGAATTGAGAGTACAAGGCAGGAGCGGGTAGAGCGATGGCATACTCGTAATCTTTCAGTCTTGACAAAGGGTCAGTAATGGCTGTTTTCGCATAGTTGTCACATGTCCTGATACACTCACCGCAATCTGTACATCGTTCTGCGTTGATCCTGGCTTTACCTGCTCTCACCCGGATAGCTTCTGTAGGACAGTTCTTAATGCACCTGGTGCATCCGCGGCACTTTTCCTCAATGAGCAAAACTGAGTGGAATAACTGCCCCATGATCAACTTCCTTCTTTCGTCGGTAAGTTTATCACTGCTCGGATACTCGTCCCGCAACCTACTTCTGACTCTATCACGAGGTTGTCTGAATACCGTTTCATGTTAGGAAGGCCTAATCCTGCTCCGAATCCCATCTCCTTAATATCTTCTGGAGCTGTTGAGTACCCTACTTGCATTGCCAGATCGATGTCAGCAATGCCGGGGCCCTGGTCATAAGCAAAAACATTGATCCTTTCAGGCAATATGTCCACGCCCACCTTACCTGAAAAAGCGTGTATCACGATATTCATCTCCGCCTCATACGCAACTATGCCTACACGTCGGGCGGTTTCTGCATCTATACCTATCTGACGAAGAGTCCGCTTAATCTTTTGTGCTGCTCCTCCCGCAGCTTGGAAATCCCGGCCTGCAACCGGGAACTCAAGGCGCATCCTCCGATCCTCCCACAGCACGAGGCCAATGCCTCCACCCGGGCAAGCCTGCAGCAAACAGCAAGCCTGCTGACTCATACAACGGATAGTGCGTGCACATAATCGGAATGCCTAATTCTTCACTTAATTCAATGATGTCAGGTGTAGGCCTCTTACCGCGGACAAATACGACACCGGAAAGATCCACCATCTCGGCTGCACGGATGATCTGGGGAGATACCAATCCTGTAAGGACAATCATCTTCTCTTTCGTAAATGCCAACATATCACTTATTAGATCGCACCCGCAAGCAGCTTCCACTGTACAGTTAAGCTTGTCCTCGCACGTGAGGACTTCCGCCTCAAGGATTCTGGCAATATCCTTAAGCTGCACCTGGTTTCCACCCTCCATCTCGAAGCATAATCCGTCACTGGATGACTACAGAATATCCTTCAGCCTCCAATTGCTCTTTCAAGGCATCTGCGTTGGCTTTATTCTGAAATGCGCCTACTTGAATCCTATGCGGCGCACCGGGTGTAATGTAAATAGGATATCCTGCTTCTTCAAGGACACGGGCGACTTTCTCTGCCTCGCTTCTGTCATAAAACTCTCCCACTTGGACTTTGTACAGGACAGATCCTGATGCGACTCCGGTTATCCCCGGCTGGGTCTGGGTACCGGCAGCCGGCTCTTGGGGCTTGGTTTGAGCCGGTACTTGCTCCGCCCCGGTAGCGATGGAGGATGCCGGCGTCTCGTCCTTTTGCGTGCTGTCACTACTTGCTATTCGCTGTTGGGTTGTCAGGGCTTGACTGGATCGAGGTGTCTGTAAAGATGATGCATAATAGCTTAAAACATATTTACCGATTAGGACACCGAGTCCTACCATGGCTGCCAGCGTCACAATCCATACCATTATGAGCCATATAGACTGCTCTCTGGATCTGGTTTTTCCATCGGGCATCCTGCACTCCTCCTTAGCGCCGTCTATCTAGTAATATTACCTCACATAACAAGACTTTCCTTCTAAGCTATTAAGAGATCCGCTCCCACGGAGGACGCATATGGAGGTCAAGTTCAAGCAGCCTGGTTTTGAGGGAGTCTTCGACTTTTCCGGCCAAATCCCTGCCGGCACACGCAAAGACCAAGGGAAGGTCTAATTCTATACCGAGAGACTCTGAAATATCTATTCCTCTCAGAATATCGTCAGGTGTCGTATCCTTACCCAAGTGGGTATTGCTGACGAGTCCTGTCACAGAAAGGCCTGATGCCCTCTCAATCGATTCAAGCATCTTTAAAGCACCTGCTGCATCCCGGGTAAACGGACGATTTGCATTTATCACGAAATACATGTCATAACCTGCAGCCTCAAATTGCCGCCTGAACCCGGAGAGAACCTTAGCACCTACCGGGTCTCCTCCTGCATCAATCACTACGTGAAGTGTGGGATCTTGAAAAGCGCCAAGTACAGCAGGAGAGATCGCCGGAAGATCTGCTGCTTCAAGGCCGGGATTGGACGAGATGACGCTTATCCCAAGGCTTTCCATGCCTGACTGTGCTTCACGGGACCTAAAATACGGATTTACAATATCAAAGTCGACGATTGCAACTCTTTTGCCTTCGTCACGTAAGCGTTCTGCAAAATTCAAAGAGATCTCAGTCTTTCCGGATCCGAAAGCGCCCACAAATATCACTAATCTCTTGCTCATAGGCAGTTCTCCGGCTGTTTGCAGGAGATGCCTGCGGACATTGCCTACAAGGTAAATAGAGCCTGAAACCACCAATGCACCGGCACATGCTGTTTCTTGCAGCCCTTTCTCTACAGCCTCTATAGGATTGGGGATAGCTTCCGCCTGCATTCCGAGCTTCTCAGCAAGGGTCTGCAGCTCGGATGGATCTACCATGCCGGATCTTGATGATGTGGCTTGAGTTGCAATGAAAGTGTGGGCAAACGTTGAGATCTCTTGGACCATCTCCCCGGCGGGTTTATCCCGGGATATGCCCACCACTGATGTAACAGGCCGGTTACCGACTATCTCGGGAATTGCTTCCCGAAGTCTCTTTACGCCTGCCGGATTATGGGCGCCGTCTACCAGAACCAGCGGCCTGCGCTGCAGAACCTCCAGCCTCCCCGGCCATGATGCAAGCTTAAGCCCGGTTCTAAGTTGTGCCTCTCTTATATCCACTCCAAGCTCCCGTAAGGCCTCTACGATGCCTACCGCAACTGCTGCATTGTCAACCTGGTGCGCTCCTATTAAGGGGATCTCCAGGGAATCATAGATGCGATCTTTGACCCTGACTGAAAAGACCTGCCCCTCAATGGACCCCGACTTTCTGTGCACCTCTATGTCGCTGCCAAACAGGGTAAGAGGGGCAGACTTCAACCCTGCCTCCTCTTCTATCACTCGGAGCGCGGAAGGGTGCTGGCGTCCTACGACAACCGGAACCCCTTGCTTTATGATTCCCGCCTTTTCCCTTGCGATCTCCTCCAGCGTATTCCCGAGTATGCTCGTATGTTCCAGGCTGATGGATGTAATGGCTGATACCTTCGGCAGCACGATATTAGTAGAATCCAACCTGCCTCCCAGCCCTACTTCGACTACGGCGAAATCCACGTTCATTGAGGCAAAATACAAAAAAGCAAGGGCAGTCCCTATTTCAAACTCAGTCGGAGGGCCAAGTTCAGGATCGTTTGCGATCCTTTGAAAAACCGGCTTTAATTCTGTCATCAACTCGGCAAATCTCGCCCTGGGAATCGGCCTCCCCCCAATCCGAATCCTCTCAGTGTAGGAAAAAAGATGGGGAGAGGTAAACAGGCCGACACGAAAACCTGCGCTTCGGAGAACGGAATCAACCATTGCACATACTGAACCTTTTCCGTTGGTGCCTGCCACATGCACCACGTGAAACTTCCGTTCAGGGCTGCCGAGCTCCTCGGACAAGGCAAGGTTCCGCTCAAGGCCTATATTGATCCCGAATTTACCGAGTTCCCGAAGAAAGGCTATGGCCTCTTCATAATCCATAACTTGAACTGTCACTCCTTCAATTCTTTCAGCCGCTTTTGTAGCCTCTCCTCTTTCGCCAGGTACTCACTGAGTTTCTCTCGTTCCTTCTCAACAACTTCTTCCCTGGCCTTTTCCAAGAACCCCTTGTTGCTTAGTTTCTCTTGAGACCTGGTAATGGCTGCTAGCGTGGCATCTAAGCCTTTCTCCAGCTTCCGGATTTCAACATCAAGATCAATTACCCCTTTAAGCGGCACATATATTTCAGCGCCGGGTATGATCTGTGAAGCAGCTTTCTCAGGTTTAATGTCTAGATGCTCCTTAATCACCATGCTGCTTAGGCCGGAAAGCGTACCTATCGTTTCGCTGTTTTCCTCCAACACAGAAGATGCAGCCCTGTCCGCCACAATAACAGCTTCGATTTTCCTCTGAGGAGGCACATTCATCTCTGACCTTATATTCCTGATAGCTCTCACTGTATCCATGACAATACCCATGGCCGCCTCAGCCTCAGGATCTTCCAGACTGTCATCAAATCGCGGCCAGTCGGCAACTACAACGCTTCCGGAGGTTTCCGGCAGTAATCTCCATATCCGCTCAGTGATGAAAGGTATAAACGGATGGAGAAGCTTAACAGTCTTCTTCAAGGTCTCCCATAAGACATACTGTGCACATCTTCTGGCCTTTTCATTGTCAGAATACAGCCTTGACTTTGCGATCTCAATGTACCAATCGCAGAATTCGTCCCATGTGAAATTGTACAGAGTCCGGGCAGCTTCGCCGATTTCGTACTCCTTCAAGTAGTCTGAGACTTCTTTTGCGATCTTGTTGGCCCTGCTCCTTATCCACCTGTCAGCCAATGTCAGGTCAGCTTCTATCTCACGGGCTAAGAGTTCCACATCTCCTGTTGAATCAAGGCTGAAACCGTCAAGGTTCATAATGACGAATCTTGAAGCATTCCACAGCTTGTTTCCGAAATTTCTGCTTGCTTCCAGCCTCTCATCTCTGAACCTTATGTCATTTCCCGGAGTGTTACCCATAATAAGAGTGAACCTGAGCACGTCTGCACCGTATTTGTCGATGACCTCCAGAGGATCCACTCCCGTGCCAAGGGATTTGCTCATCTTCTCACCGCTGGATGCTCTCACCAATCCGTGAATCAAGACGTCATGGAACGGCACATCGTTCATGAACTCAAGACCCATCACTATCATCCTGGCTACCCAAAAGAAAATGATGTCATATCCTGTGACCAGAACTGAGGTAGGGTAGAAATGCTTAAGGTCAGGCGTTTCCTCAGGCCACCCCATTGTAGAGAATGGCCACAGGGCAGAAGAGAACCATGTGTCCAAAACATCAGGATCCTGAGTCAAATCCTCGGAACCACATTTTGTGCATTTGTTAGGAGTGTCCACTTGAGCAATTACCTCGTTACATTCATTGCAGTACCAGACCGGAATCCTGTGTCCCCACCAGAGCTGCCTTGATATGCACCAATCATGGACATTTTCCATCCAGTTCAGATACACCTTGCGGAATCTCTCAGGCACAAACCTTACCTTGCCTTCTTCAACGGCTTTGATGGCAGGCTCTGCAAGGGGTTTCATTCTCACGAACCATTGTTCAGAAACCAAAGGTTCAACTGATGTATGGCACCTCTGGCAGTGTCCGACAGAGTGAGCGTGCTCTTCTATTTTGACCAAGTATCCTAAGGCTTCCAGCTCAGCCACTAGTTCTTTGCGGCATTCATACCTGTCAAGCCCCTGATACTTACCTGCCTCCTCAGTCATTCTGCCGCTTTCGTCGATGACTTTAACTGAAGGCAGAGAATGCCTGACTCCAATCTCAAAGTCGTTGGGGTCATGGGCAGGAGTCACTTTAACAGCCCCTGTCCCGAACTCAGGGTCTGCCCATTCATCTGCAATAACCGGTATTTCCCTGTTCATTACAGGGAGGATCACGTTCTTGCCGATAATGTCCTTGTATCTGGGATCATCAGGGTTTACCGCAACTGCAGTGTCGCCCAGCATCGTCTCAGGGCGTGTTGTCGCAATCTGTATATAACCTTCGCCGTCTGCGAAAGGATAGTTGATGTAATACAAGGCCCCTTCTGTCTCTTCATGTTCGACTTCGAGATCAGACAAAGACGTATGGCACCTGGGACACCAATTCACAATGTAGGCCCCTTTGTATATCAGCCCTTTCTCATAAAGGCTTACAAACACCCGGCGGACTGCTTTAGAAAGGCCTTCATCCATGGTAAACCTTTCCCTTTCCCAATCACAGGACGCACCGAGCCTTTGGAGTTGTTTCCGTATAGTCCCGCCGTACTTGTTCTTCCATTCCCAGACACGCTCCACGAATTTCTCCCTTCCCAGGTCATGTCTGGTCAAACCCTCTTTGGCAAGGGCGGCTTCCACCTTAACTTGCGTGGCAATGCCTGCATGGTCTGTTCCGGGAATCCACACAGTGTTGTGCCCTAGCATTCTGTGCCACCTTATCAGGATATCCTGAAGCGTGTTGTCCAGGGCATGCCCTATATGCAGCTCCCCTGTAATGTTCGGCGGGGGAATCACTATGCAAAAAGGCTCGCTTCCGGGTTGGACTTCTTGATGGAAAAGTCCGTCCTCCAGCCATCTTTCATAGATCTTGCTTTCGAACTCGAGGGGATTATAAACAGTAGGCAGGTGGCTTTCATTCTTTGTTTTCATCTTCTTTTCATCTGCCATAGCTCCTTGCCTTCCTCCTTTCGTTCACCTGTTCGTTTAGAAATTATTAAGGCTCCTTCGCCCCAAGGGCGAAAGGAGCCATCTTCCGCGGTACCACCTTGTTTTTTGCAGGTCAGCACAAAACCATCAGAATTGACACTGCAAACTCTCTTTCGGCTGTAACGGGCCTTACCCGTTAACATCTACTGGAGATGCAATCTAAACCAAACTCGTTCGATGCCAATTCTCAGAAGCGACCTTCGGAGTGTGCTTGTCCCGGCAGGCTCTCACCACATTACGGCCTCCCTCTCTTAGGGCAGCGCCACCCTACTCCTCTTCATCATCGAATTTAATGTGATAGGATATTCAGTTGCCCATATGATATCTTAGCCAAAGCATTGCGTCAACACTACATGGATTTTTCCTATTTCATCTGGGCTACGATATCTTTATACATCTTAAGACGGGCAGCCAAACCTTCAAGGCCTCCCATTTTCTCCTCCTTGAGGACCTGAGATACTCCGTGAAGCTCGACCTTTTTAACCTTGGCATGCTGCCGCTCCAGATATTTATTTAGCATGACCTCTACTCCAAACCCTGACTCTTCAATACCCGAGAGGTCCTTGAGAAACTCAGCCTTTACTGCACGCTGTCCCGAAAGCCCGGGAGTCACCTTTTGAGCAAAATCCGTTGTGACCCTTCCTCCTTCGAACACTCCCAAAGTCGCATCAGCTTCTCCGTCCACAACAGGACGGATTAGACTGTCTACGTGCCTCGGGGTGAGGCCTATCAGATCCGCATCGATGAACACGTAGACTTCAGCATCTGTAGAACTCACACCTGCCTTCATGGCAGCTCCTTTTCCTCGATTGTACGGTAGCTCTACAACGCGTACTCCCTCCGAACGTGCAACTTCCGCTGTATCATCTGTAGAACCGTCACTTACCACTATAATCTCTGAAGGCAAACTTGCTCTCTTTGCAGCTGAGATTACTCTCTGTACTCTACCGCCTTCGTTGTAAGCAGGTATTATTACAGACACCTTCACTTCTACCCATCTCCTCAGAAAGCTTCAAACAATCTTCTAACCTGATTTTCTCCTTCCCGATCTTTATAACTTCTTCCACCAACTTCTCTACAATCTCTCCGGCACCAACGCGGCCCAGTGGATTGCCCCCGGCAAAGATCAACCCTGATTTCTCACCCAGAGCTACACCGACATCTGCTTCTCTTGCCTCTCCCGGGCCGTTAACCTCACATCCCATTACAGCAACTTTGACCGGATATTTCAAACCCGCTAGTCTATCTTCTACATCCTTTAGAATATTCATCAGGTCGCCACGGCAGCGCCCGCAAGTGGGACATGATATTATTTCTACACTGTCTACCCGGATTCCTACGCTTTTTAGTATTTCTATGCCTACTCGCACTTCTTCCTCAGGTTCCGAAGTAAGTGATACACGGATTGTATCGCCTATGCCTTCCATAAGCAGTGTCCCAATGGCAATGGAAGACTTAACTGTTCCTGGCCTTACCCCACCGGCTTCAGTTACACCAAGGTGCAACGGGAAATCGCAAAGATTTGCCAAAGCCCGGTAGGCTTCTATCGTAGTCAGTACATCTGATGCTTTCAGCGACACAACTATGTCCTCGAAGCCTTCATCTTCAAGCTGCGATATGCTCCTTTTTGCGCTCTCAACCAAAGCCTCACAGGTCGGCCCTGCATATTTTGAAAGAAGGTCCCTGGGAATCGAGCCTGAATTCGCCCCGACTCTTATGGGAATCCCCCGCGCCTTAGCGGCTTTGGCCACTTTGCCCAGTCTTTCCCTGCCGCCGATGTTCCCCGGATTTATCCTCAATTTGTCAACACCTGCATTAATGGAAGCAAGTGCAAGCCTGTAATCAAAATGGATGTCTGCAACAATAGGCAGAGGAGACCTTTTCTTGATCTCCTCCAGAGCAACAGCTGCTTCCATATCAGGAACAGCGCACCTTACTATATCGCAGCCTGCATCTTTGAGACTCCTTATCTGAGAAAGAGTTGCTTCCACATCCCTGGTATCGGTTTTTGTCATTGACTGGACGGAGATACGGGCATCTCCCCCTATCCCCACCGGGCCTACCAGAACCTGCCTTGTTCTACGTCTCAGAATACTCACAAAGACACGCTCCTCCACTTTCAACCGCCAAGCACTCCAAGCCTGGTAATGTCAGAGAAAGTGGCATAGACTATAATGAACCCAAGAATAGCCAAGCCGACCATCCTGGCAAAGGCCTCTTGTTCTACGCTAAGAGGCTTCCTGCGTATGGCTTCTAGCAGAAGGAGGACAATCCACCCTCCGTCAAGGACAGGTATGGGAAGAAGGTTCAAAAGCCCAAGGTTAACATTTAGTAAGCCTGCGAGGTACAGCACGTTGATAAAACCTAGCTTTGCAGTCTGTCCCACTGCCTGGACTATACCTATAGGCCCTGCCACATCAGGCTTCATCTTTCCTGTTATCATTCTCCAGATCGTGGTAATGAGACTCTTTGAGATGGTCTTTGTGAAGGTTACGCCGTAGCTTACAGATTCAAGAACACCCCTCCGTGTCCAGATCTCTGAAAGCAAAACACCTATGACTCCACCATGCCCTGTGTCATCTCTCTCCGGAGTCACTCTACGCTCAATTATCTCCCCGTCCCGCTCAATTACAAAGGTCAATTGCTCGCCCGGGTGCTGCCAGATCTTCTCCTTCACATCTGCAATAGAAAGAGTTCTGGTGCCGCTTATTGAGATGATCCTGTCCCCTTCCATTATGCCTGCACGTGAGGCAGGTGTATCATGGTATACCTCTCCGATAACAGCAGAAGGCACCCCCACTGATACGAAGACTATGGCAAAAAGGATGAAAGCAACAACGAAATTCATGAAGGGGCCTGCCAGGATAGTGAGAACTCTGAGATAAATAGGTTTTGACCTGAAACTCCTGGGATCCTCATCGTCAACATCATCGTCAGGATCAATAGGCTCATCCAGCCCTGCAAACTTGACAAACGCCCCAACAGGGAGAAGTCTCAGGGAGTATACAGTCTCCCCGCGCTTAAACCTGTAGATGCCGGGACCGAACCCCAAGCTGAATTCATATACGCGTACACCTGCAGCTTTACCTACAATGAAATGTCCGAATTCATGGGAAAAAGCGAAAGTGAGAAACACAAACGCAAATGCAATTATCATCAAAAGTGCAGAACCGAGCACCAAATCATCTCCCTACTATGCCGGCATGTCTCACAATGTGCTCCCTCGCCCAAGCGTCAGCAGCAAGCACCTGCTCCAGGGACGAGGCTTCCAGCACCTCGTGGTTTTGCATTGTTTCCTCAACAAGCCGCGCAATATCACCGAATCCAATGTATTCTCCTAAGAACAACCTTACCGCCTCTTCATTAGCGGCATTCATGACACAAGGGAGTGTGCCTCCTACCCGCAAGGCCTCGTACCCCAAACGAAGCGCCGGGAACCTTTCTAAGTCAGGCTCCTCAAACGTAAGAGACCCCACTTCAATGAGGTCAAGCTTATCGCAGTGCCCTTCAACCCGATGGGGATAACAAAGAGCGTACTGAATCGCAAGCCTCATGTCCTGTGAACCGAGCTGAGCCAGTATGGATCCGTCAACAAACTCCACCATGGAGTGGACGACACTTTGCCTGTGGATGACTGCACTGATCTTTCCTGGACTGACTCCGAAAAGCCATCTCGCTTCTATCAGTTCAAGGGATTTATTCATCAGAGTTGCTGAGTCTATCGTGACTTTAGGGCCCATGGACCATGTGGGATGACGAAGAGCCTCCTTCGGTGTGACAGTCTCCATCTCTTCCTTGCTGAGCCTTAGAAAAGGCCCGCCTGATGCGGTGAGGATCAGTCTTTTCACTCCGGCTATATCGTTCCCTTGGAGGCATTGAAATATGGCAGAATGTTCACTGTCAATAGGAAGAACCTTCACACCGCGGCCGGATGCCGCATCCATCACTATTTGCCCTGCTGACACCAGAGCTTCTTTCGTTGCCAAGGCGATGGTTTTTCCGCTCTCTATCGCTTTAAGCGTCGGAATAAGCCCTTCCATCCCCACAATGGAACATACTGCCAGGTCTGCATCTTCATATGATGCAACTTCGGACGCTGCATCTTTCCCGGATACGATCTCAATCCGTAGATCGCTGACCCTATCTTTGAACGCCAAAGCTGCATCAGAATCAGCTATTCCCACAATGCGGGGGCAAAATGCCCTTACCTGGCCTTCCAAAACATCAATGTTCCTGCCGGCTGCAAGGCCTACTACTTCAATATCGCCTTGATGCCACTTACATACCTCAAGTGTTTGTGTTCCAATAGAACCTGTAGACCCTAAAACTACAATGGAACGAGCCAATAGGTTCCCTCCTATTCCCTGGGCCATGAAGGCAATATCCCTACTGCAACCGTTACTTTCAGCAAAACTGCAATAAGCGGTCCTACAATCATTCCATAGGTGCCCAGCAGCCTGTATCCAAGGTACATGGAAACAAGCACCGCAATAGGATGGATACCTAAGTTGCTCCCTAGCACCTTAGGCTCCATGCCTTTTCTGACGAAGAACTGCACCGCCATGAGAGCCATAATCACTATAGCCCGGTAAAACTGTCTTACTGCAAGATAAAAGAGGATCATAGGTACATACAAAAATCCGGGTCCGATCAATGGAATTAAATCGAGAATACCTGCTATGATCCCCAGTATCCAAGCGTACTTGATCCCTGCAATCCGGAAACCGATTATGCTGACCACAACTGTTATGCTGATCAGAATGAGATAAGCTCTGATAAACCCAAGTAATGCTGAGATCATCCCTGCCCTTGCTTCTTCTGCTCTCTCACGCCATCTCAGAGGTGCAAGACTTGCCATGTGCTCTGAAAGCTCTTTCTTATCGCGGCTTATGAAAAACGCAGCGAAGAAGCTGACGATAACATTGATGCTGAGTCGAGGAAGGCCCATGACAACGCTTGTAACACTCAGAAGCACCCCTTCAGCACTGGCATACAGTCGAGACTGAATCCTCCTTACTGTCTCTATAACCGAATAGGGAAGATCTTCAGTCACACTTCCTATGTATGAAATGATCCTGTCAATAATTTCTTGAGCGTTCATGTAGTAGAGCGGCAAAGACCTATATAGATCCTGCACTTCAGCGACTATTCTGATAACCAACAGAGCAATGATGACTGACAGCAAGACAAACACAATTATCAGGCTGACGGAAGCACTTACCCCTCTCGTCAAACGAGACCGCTTTGTCAATAGTTCCACAACAGGGTCAATGATTGCTGCCAACAGAAGAGCAGCTATAAAAGGGGTAAAAAGCGGCAGCACAAATCTGGCCGCAATATAACAGGCGGTAAGAACCGCACCCCATATGAGGAAATATCTCCATTCCTCAGAAAGTCTTTGCATGGCGTCTACCTCGGAAAAGCGCAAAAGCGCAGATTAGTCAGGACAAGAAGAGTCGTACATAATAGTACACTAACGGGATGGAAAGAAGCAAGCTGTCAAGTCTGTCCAAAACTCCACCATGGCCCGGCATAAAGACACCTGAATCTTTAACCTCTGCACTTCGCTTAAATGCTGATTCAGCCAAGTCGCCCATTTGTCCCGAAACCGAAGTTATGACAGCCAGGATAAGACTGTGGCCAAAACCAAGGTGCGGCCACCACATGAGGAGAGAACCCAGCCACCTTACAATGACACCTGCTGCCACGCCGCAAGCTAAGCCTATAATCGCTCCTTCGCAAGTCTTATTCGGGCTGAGTTTAGGTGCCAGCTTTCGCTTGCCAAAGGCCTTGCCGCCGAAATATGCTCCTGTGTCTGTGGCCCATACAGTAAGTATGGCAACCAGAAGATAGCCAAAGCCTGCCCCGTTTTCGCCGGTATGCCGCAACATCACAGCGCTGGCCATAGGCAGGCCGATATAGACAGATCCCAGCAAGGTAATGGCAGAATTGGCAATAGATTTTTGGCCTCCCAAGGTGAGTGTCTGAAACACGAGGCTGAGGACGACCAAAAGAGCTACAACAAAGCCTATGCTCTGATGCATTCCCAGATAACCGAAGGTGACAAAAGCGACTATGCCTAAGATCCCTACGTAGTTCGCAGGACTGTAACCTGATAATTGAGCCAGACTGTAGAACTCTCTTGCAGCCAGTATTCCGAATACAAGCAAAGCAGCGGCAAGATAGGCTCTACCTAGAATAATGACCAAGAGTGCAATGGGTATTGCAATGAGTGCACTTAAAACTCTCTGGTTCAAATCAGAATCCTCCTATCAAACTGATCCGTGGCAGCCTACACGCTCCCGAATCTTCGATCCCTCTGCTGATACTCTGATATTGCCATAAGCAAATCCTGTCGAGAAAAGTCCGGCCAGAGAACAGGTGTGACCACCAGCTCAGCATAGGCGGATTGCCAGATGAGAAAGTTGGATATCCTCTTCTCCCCGCCTGTGCGGATTATTAGATCAGGATCAGGGACACCGGAGGTGTCAAGATGAGAACTTATATCTTCCTCACCAATATCATCAGGGGAAATCTCACCTAGAGCCGCCTTTTTCGCCAGTCGTTGAAAAGCCCTCTTAATCTCGTCGCGGCCGCCGTAGTCTATGGCAAGATTCACCGATATCCTGCTATTTGTTCTTGTTCTCTCTTCAACATTCATTATTGCACGAAGCACATTATGGGGCAACCTGTCACGACGTCCAATAATCCTTATCTTTGCCCCGTAATTAACCAAGTCGTCAAATCTCTTCTCAAACATATCAACGAGAAGGTTCATAAGCCCGTCGACTTCGTCCTTGGGCCTCCTCCAGTTTTCAGTGGAGAATACATAAAGCGTTATGTGTTTTATGCCTACGTCCTGGGCGAACTTGACGATCTCCTCGGCTTTTCTACCGCCTGCTGCATGGCCTGACAGCCGTGGAAGGCCTCTCCTCTTAGCCCACCTTCCGTTTCCGTCCATGATTATCCCTACATGCACAGGCAGCTTACCCTGGGAGACCTTTTCTTTCAGGGAGTCTACGTCGTCCGCCATGTCACCGACATGCTGTTCTCCAGGTGCACCTGCACGTTGTTTCAGGAGTCGTCTTATGCCTGAAAGCAATCGTGAAAAGACGTTCCTTTCCACCTCTGTAGCGTAAACCTCCTCAGTCTAATTGATATGTCAAGCAAATATCGCCTATATAAAATCTTTAGGGGAGGTAAACCTCCCCTTTGAAGATCAGGATTCTACTAATTATTCTTCCTCTATGATTGCGCCGTCCGGGCACTCTTCCGCACATATTCCACAGTCTGTGCAGATGTCAGGGTCTATTACGTACTTGTCCTCCCCCTCGCTGATGGCTTCAAACGGGCATACATCAGCACATGTTCCGCACTTAGTGCAATCATCTGTGATGTAATGTGGCAATCCGGCCACCTCCCCTCAAAATTCCGTGATTTCAGCTTCCTTAGCTTCGAGCAAACTGTCGATCTCGGCAATGAATCTATCTGTCAGTTTTTGAATATCTTCCTGTCCATGCCTGAGGTCATCCTCTGTGATCTCTTTGTTTTTCTCTTGTTCACGTAGGATGTCAATGGCTTCACGCCTGATATTGCGTATACGAACCCGCATATCTTCCGCGATCTTTTTCGCCATCTTGACCAACTCGCGGCGTCTGTCTTCAGTAAGGGCAGGAATGGGTATTCTGATTATGGATCCATCGCTCATAGGTGTCAAAGCAAGATCCGACTTGAGAATGGCGCGCTCGATACTAGGGACGAGTGTGCGATCCCATGGTTGAATCACGAGAAGGCGAGGTTCAGGCACAGAAATACTGGCCACCTGGTTAATGGGGTAGATATCACCGTAAGCCTCCACGCTAACCCTGTCCAGCAAGGCAGGATTCGCCCTTCCTGTCCTGATAGACGCAAACTCCCTTCGGGTTGCCTCTATAACGTCCTTCATTCTTTCTTCAGTCTTGCGGTAATCGTCGTCAGGCATATTACTCCCCCCTGATTTCGGTGCCGATATCTTCTCCGAGAACGACCCTTTTTACATTCCCTGACCTCATCAGGTTGAAAACGACGATAGGAATTCCGTTATCCATACAAACAGAGGCTGCAGTTGAATCCATGACTCCGAGGCCTTTTTCTATCACCTCAAGATATTTCAGGCATTTAAACTGCTTGGCATTGGGGTCTGCAAGAGGATCTCTGTCATACACTCCGTCAACCCTCTTTGCCATCAACAAAACCTCGGCTTCAATCTCAGCGGCGCGGAGAGCTGCTGCAGTGTCAGTAGAAAAATACGGGTTGCCTGTCCCGCCTGCGAAGATCACTACTCTTCCCTTTTCCAAATGACGAATAGCCCTTCTTCGAATGTACGGTTCGGCAACCGCCCGCATCTCTATGGCTGTTTGAACCCGTGTATCAACTCCGAGCTTCTCCAGGCAATCCTGCAGGGATAAAGCATTTATTATTGTCGCAAGCATGCCCATATAGTCAGCGGTAGCTCTATCCATACCGCTAGCCTGGGCTTGAACACCGCGCCAAATGTTCCCGCCGCCTACAACAACTCCTGTTTCCACACCCAAGTTCCGTACAGAACGGATCTCCTCTGCGATCTTACGCACGACATTAAGATCTATTCCGTAACCTTTCTCCCCGGCCAGTGCCTCGCCTGACAGCTTCAGTAAAATCCTTTTGTATTTCGGAATATCCAGGGATTCTCTCACCCTCCGCCATTCCCTTCTCCCAAATATCACTGACTAGCCTATAGCGCACTGTGGTTTGTCAGCAGGGTCAATTCCTTCTCCGACTTCAAATCTGACAAACCGTTTAATCTCCATCTTTTCTCCGGTCTTAGCTGAGACTTCCATGAGCAGATCGTATATGGTTTTCTCGGAATCACGGATGTAAGGCTGTTCCAGAAGACAGACTTCTTGATAGAACTTTACAATTCGGCCTTCAACGATCTTTTCTGCAATATGCTCTGGTTTACCTTCATTCAATGCCTGAGCCTTCAAGATCGCCTTTTCGTTCTCAATAAGCTCTTCAGGAACATCTTCTCTGGATACGAAAAGAGGCTTGGATGCTGCAACCTGAAGAGCAATCTCTTTTGCAAGGGCACGGAAATCATCCGTCCTTGCCACGAAGTCAGTTTCACAATTGACTTCAACGAGGACTCCTACTTTACTTCCGTGGTGGATATAAGCTTCCACGATCCCTTCTGCAGCCACCCTGTCGGCTCTCCTCACCATTCTTGCGAGGCCCTTCTCACGGAGATAGGCCACGGCCTTTTCCATATCACCGCCGGTTTCAGCAAGAGCCTTCTTGCAATCCATCATGCCGGCGCCGGTTTTTTCACGTAGTTTCTTGACATCCTCGGCCTTAATAGCCACAAGTCCTACCTCCTTGTATTCGAGTATCGGTCATTACCGAAGTCATTAATTGTTAAAGTCATCCATCTTGACTATTTCTACGACATCATTGTCAAGAGGCATCTCAACAACGTCAGTTACGCTGTCTTGAATCTCACCGGCAATCTCATCTTCCCTGATTTCGCCAACCGGAGATGCGGATTCCTCCACTCCTGCATCCATGCCTTCCAGGCCTTCAATGACTGCGTCTGATATCTTGCCACATATCAGTTTGATAGCACGGATAGCGTCGTCATTGCCGGGGATGATGTAGTCGACTTCGTCGGGATCACAATTTGTGTCAACGATTGCGACTATCGGGATATTGAGCTTCCTCGCTTCTTGCACTGCTATTCGCTCCTTACGCGGATCCACTACGAAGACTGCATCTGGCAATTCCGTCATCTCACGAACGCCACCTAGAAACTTCTCGAGCTTCTCCTTTTCTTTCAGAATCTGAAGGACTTCCTTCTTCGGACGCAGCTCAAGGGAGCCGTCGGCTTCCATATCTTCAATCTCTTGAAGCCTCTGAACCCGCTTTCTTATAGTCTGGAAGTTGGTGAGCATTCCACCTAGCCATCGTACGTTAACGTAGAACATGCCACACCGTTCAGCTTCCTCTCTGATGGTGTTTTGAGCCTGCTTCTTCGTGCCGACGAACAGTACGGTTCCTCCATCCGCCACTACATCCCTGACGAATGCATAGGCGTCTTCCATCATCTTCACAGTCTTCTGCAGATCGATAATGTAAATTCCATTACGCTCGGTGAAGATATATGGCTTCATCTTGGGATTCCAACGCCTGGTCTGATGCCCGAAATGGACGCCGGCCTCAAGCAGTTGCTTCATAGTGACTACTGCCATACTCTCACCTCCTCCCTGTTCGGTTTTTTCCTCCGCTCCCTTCATTCCCTGGTATAACCCGGATGACGGGCACCGATACCAAGGTCTCGGAACGTGCGTGATAACGCTAATGCGTAGTATACCACACTACCATACCCATATCAACGGACATTCTCTTACTTTTGCCTTGTCTTATTTCTGGAAGTGATGTACTGCTTTCGTCCACCGTATGCACTCTCCGTGGCAAGATTTCCGCCACAGATCCCACCGGGGTGGTCGAGATCCTTTTTCCACCACAGGTCAAGGGTTTGATGGGCGAGACTCGACCACCTGCGGGAATACTTGAGCACGGCAGGGGAATACCTAAACTAAGCAATCCACATGTTAGCGATAAGCGGTATAAGCGGAGGTTCCTTTGTGGAATTAATTCACATGTTGCTTCAGAAGCTTATCTCCTTTCTGTCATTTGATCCTCCGGAAGATGGAAACCAGTACCGGACAGCGCAAGGGACGGGCCATGACGGCCGGGGCAGACCGGATAGACGGGACGGAACTGATAGGCGGGACAGAACGGATAGACGGGATAAACACGAGACACAGCGTAAGCATGATGAAAAACCCGATAGAGAACGTATAGAAGCCAGACGTAAGACACGATCCCGACTAAAGGTTCGTTCAGGCTCAAAAGTTCGATCCGGTTTGAACAAGATGGAACCGAAGCGGCTTCGGGGTGTCAAACCGAAGCCGGGATTCGGATTCGTCCGGCCGTTGGTTATCGAGCGCTCCCCGGATGCATCTTCGGCTCAACCGGGTACTCTTCCATCAGCGATATCACCTGAAAGCTACCTGGATATCTTAACCTTTGAAACATCATCTGAAGATTTTCATCCCGAGGACGAACCGGCCAGAGCCGGGAAGTGCCGACGCAAAGGCCACCTTCATGCGGAAAAAGCAAATAAAGATGAAACAAGCCAAGACGAGGCAAGAGAAGACGAGGTAAAACCCCTCACAAATGACCTCGATACAAACCTGGAAATGCTGAAGAAGATCCTTCACTATGGCACCAACGCAGACGTGGTGGTAAGGGAATTCGACATACCCACAGAGCCTGTGACAAAGGCTGCGATTGTATTTATGGATGGGTTGGCAGGCAAAGACGCCATCGACTTCTCTATACTTCAACCTCTTATGCTCATAGCACATCTGGACGATAAAGAGGGAACATTGAACCGCCTGGAAGCGGTCAAAAGAAGGCTCCTGCCCGGCAATCAAATAACGGAAAGCAACAACTTAAGAGCGATAATAGAAGCTGTTCTTTCAGGCGCTACCTGCCTGCTTATTGAAGGCAGTGACATCGCTCTCTCCATAGAGACCCGACAATGGGAACACAGGTCAATAGACCGACCTTCAGCAGAAATGGTGGTCAGAGGCCCTCAGGAAGCCTTCAATGAGACTTTAAGAAGCAATCTGGCGTTGATACGAAGAAGGCTACAAACCCCGGACCTGATAACTGAAATGATCAAAGTAGGCACGCTTTCGAGAACAGGCTGCGCAATTCTTTACATAGAAGGCCTGACCAATCCGCAGCTGGTAGATGAAGTCAGAAAAAGGATCAATGAGTCCAAGTCAGACCATATGCAGGATACAGGCATACTTGAGCAGTTCATAGAGGAAAAGCCGTTTGTTCTTGCGCCGCAAACCCTCTCCACAGAGCGGCCTGACAGGATGGCAGCATTTCTCGCAGAAGGACACGTTGGAATCTTATTGGACGGCAGTCCCTTCGCATTGGTGGTGCCTGCAACCTTCTGGTCGCTCCTGCAGTCAGCTGAAGACTATTTCCTAAGATGGCCTTTTGGCGCTTTTCTCCGGATAGTCAGGACGGTCGCCCTTATCCTGGCCATATTCCTACCTGCTGTCTACGTGGCTCTAACCAATTTCCATCCGGAAATGATCCCGACCGACCTCCTTCTGGCGATAGCTGCCAGTCGCGAAAAAGTCCCTTTCCCCACAGTGATTGAAGTGCTGATAATGGAGATCTCCATCGAACTGATACGGGAAGCAGGGATTCGTATTCCGGGCGTAATCGGACCCACCCTTGGGATAGTGGGCGCACTTATCCTGGGCCAGGCAGCTGTCGCAGCATCAATAGTCAGCCCGATACTGATAGTAATCGTAGCCATTACCGCTCTGGGTGCGTTCGCAGTCCCCAATTTCAACATGTCTTTCGCCATTCGCATCTACCGCTTTGTGTATATAGTCCTGGCTGCAGCTTTAGGCTTCTACGGTGTTGCGGTGGGCGTGTTTGTCCAGCTTGTAACATATGTAAACCTCAAATCCTTTGGCATACCGTACATGTCGCCTGTGGCACCGCACACACGCTCCAGCGGAGATGCGCTTTTCCGGTACCCTCTGTGGAAGTCAGAGACCCGTCCTTCTTACCTCAAGCCACAGCAAAAACAAAGGCAACCTAAGATATCCAGAAAGTGGATTGGGAATAGCCATTGGGGTAAGGTAGGAAAATCGAAAAATGAAAAAGGAGAAGGAAATGGGCAGTAAAGACAGTATCGGCACCAGAGAAGCGATAGCAGCCACAATCTACTTTCTTTCAGCAAAACTCTTGATCTCCTTTCCCCAGCACATGGCTGAGCTGGGCCAAACTGCAGCATGGATAGTGCCTGCCATAAGCTTTGCCACTGCAACCTTGGGATTTCTCATAATAGTAGCACTCCTAAGACGGTACCCGGGAAAGAACATTGTGGAAGCAAGTGAGGAAGCAGGCGGACCAATATTCGGCATAATCGCCTCGCTCGGGTATTTCGCTTTCTTCTTCGCAACTACGATCTTTTCAATCCGAGAATTCTCAGAGACAGTCAGCACCTCGCTGCTTCCCCGCACTCCGCTTTCGGTAATCATGGGAGTCTTCATCATTGCAACCCTTGTTGCCATATCTGCGGGGCTTGAAGCCATAACCAGAGCCTCTCTGGTGGGCATGCCGCTTATTATCGGAACGCTTATTGTCCTCAATGTGCTGCTGCTGCCTCAAAGCAACTTTGACACGATATTTCCCTTGTTTGGGCCGGGCATCGGGAAGCTTGTTTATAACGGCATAATTCACTCGGGAATCGCAGGAGAAATCATATTTCTCTGCATCATAGCGGGACAGCTCAACGAATCAGACAAAGTGCAGAGGATGGGAATTGTAAGTCTCCTGGTATCAGCTGTTTTCGTCGTTGTATCAACACTCAATTATTCAGCGGTATTTCCTTATCCTTTGAGCTTACACATATCCTATCCGGGGTACGAGGCCTCGACCCTGATATATATGGGTCGGTTCTTTCAACGTGTTGAAGTAGCCTTCGTGTTTCTCTGGGTTATCAGTGCATGTATCCATCTGGCACTTAGCGGATACACATCGGCTGTAATCGCCAAAGACATGTTAAGGCTTCCGTCTCACAAACCCCTCTTGCCTGCACTTGCCATCCTTCAATTCACCCTTGCGTTTGTGCCTTCAGACGTGCCTCAAACAACGCATATTGACTTTATGGTAGTTAAAACCTACAGCGGCCTTCTCTTATTCGTTGTACCTTTGATCTTACTTTTGGCCTCCCGAATCCGAGAAGGCCGAAGTACCGGCAGGAGATGATAAGAACCTTGCACTACTCAAGAGCCGCAGGAATCTCAATACTTGTCATAGCATGCCTGTTGATGGTAGGAGGTTGCTGGGGGAGGACTGAAGTGGATGACCTGGCCTTTGTGATGTCCATTGGCTTAGACAAAGGAGAAGACAATACTGTTTATGTAACATTTCAGATCGCAGTGCCGCGGGCTGTGGCAGGCGGCGGAGGACAAGGAGGAGAGCCTGGTTCAGGCCGAGAAGGGCCTGACCCCAGTCTCATTACAACGATGCGCGGCAGGTCCATCCTGGGTCTCGTTGACATGGCAAATACATATATAGATCGGCGTCTGTCCTTTGTGCATACCAAGGTGCTGGTAATAGGTGAAGACCTTGCCAGAGAAGGTGTAGCACCATATGTGTCAGAGCTTGTGCGGTTCCCTGAAATCAGGAGGACTATGTTCCTCCTGGTCGCAAAAGGGACTGCCCTGGAATTCATCACTGAAAACAAACCTATTCTCGAGCAAAACCCTGCAAAAAATCTGGAACTCCTTACACTTGCCAGTAGAAAAGCAGGACTGATCCCACCGTCGACTCTTAACAGGTTCCTCGTGGAAGCCCAGTCTCAAGCTGAACAACCTCTCGTCGTTCTTGCAGGGATCAACAAGGACCAGCAATCGTCAAAGGAGCAAGAAAGTCAAGAGAGCAAAACAGATGAAGAAGGGACAGGGAGCAAAAGCAATAGCCCTTTACCAGATATACCCGTCGCCACGTCAGACATTCGTTATTTTGCAGGCCAATCGCCGTCAGTGGGAGGGAATCCCGTTGAGCTGCTGGGCGCAGCGGTCTTCCGCGGCGACAAAATGGTGGGAGAGATTACAGGAGAAGAGGTAAGACAGGTCCTTTTGCTCAAAGGAACCTTCAAGCAAGGCATTGCAGTGGTGCGGGACAGTGAAGCCCATGACAGGTTTATCGCAGCTGACTTGCGCCTTGCCCGTCCCACGCAGACTCGAGTAACAAGAGACGGAGACAGGTTCAAGATCAAGGTTGATGTAAGACTCGAAGGAGGCCTTGTAGGAAGCCAGGAACGGGGAGACTATTTCGATCCAAAAGTGCTTCAAGCCGTTGAGACGAAGCTGGCTAGCGAGATACAAAAAGGCTGCAGGGATATTGTGAGGAAAGCTCAGACTGAGTTTTCATCTGATATCTTCGGGTTTGGGAATAAGGCGAGACACCTGACTATGACGTGGAAAGAATGGCAAGACTTAAATTGGAATAGCGAGTTTCCCGATGCCGATGTGGAGGTTTCTGTACAAGTTGAGTTGCGAAGGACCGGCCTTCTGTTTAGATCTCCACAACCTTCAGCAGACTAAACGGCCACTGGGAAACTTCGGATGCATCGTATACATCTTTTGAGGTGTTCCATTGCAGCACATGGCCCAAAAATACCGGAGCCATGAACGGAAACCCGCGGTATGCGACTTGGACTTGATAGACCTATAAGGGGGATAAGATGAGGCCCGGCACGATCGTGATATTGATGTTGCCGCCGACTCTTGCGGCAGTTTATACAGTTAGTTTTGGCCGCTGGCTTTTGAAAACGGGAAACATCAGAGGAGCCATAGGCGTGTTCATCATCGCAGCCATGTGCTTTATGGCCCCTCTTGCTCTCTTGATATTCAGAGGATAAACTCAGAGCGCACTAACGTGTACGCAAACGCTCAAGCTCATCAAAGAGTTTATCATTGAGCACTCGAATGTAAGTGCCTTTCATTCCCAAAGATCGGGATTCGATCACACCTGCACTCTCAAATTTGCGCAGGGCATTGACAATGACAGACCTTGTGATACCGACTTTATCCGCAATCTTGCTGGCTACGAGCAAGCCTTCGTCTCCGTTGAGCTCTCTGAAGATATGCTCAACAGCCTCTTGCTCCGAGAAGGATAAGGTATCAAAGGCCATTTGAACCGCAGCCTGCTTCCTTGCTTCTTCTTCGATCCTGTCTGCCTTTGAACGCAGCACTTCCATGCCAATGATCGTTGCAGCAAACTCTGCAAGAACCAGTTCGTCTTCTTCAAACTCAGGCTCAAACCTTGCCATCACTAGGGTAGCCAGCCTGTCTCCGCCTGCGTAGACCGGAACTACAGTAATAACTGCCTCTCCAAACGGACACTTGCTGTCTGCATTGAGGAAGCACTTACCCTCGTCCTGCCTGAGGTTTTCCGATGCCTCAATAATCCGGAGAAGCCAATCCATGCACTCCTTTGGAAAAGCCGCACCGTTTCCTGTCAGCCAAGCGACTACATCGCATTCGAACTCGTCCATGGTGGCGAATCCCAGCAGCTTTCCTCTGCGACTTACTATATAGATATTCGCCCCAACTTCCTCACAAAGGACTTCTGCGAGTTCCTTGAGGCTCAATGCCGGTCCTTGAGACTCTTGAACAAAACGACTGATCCTTCGCGATTTCTCCAGTAGCTCTCTCATGTTTATTACCTCCTTCAGCTGCTTCAGGGCCTGTTCTCCCCTTGATGCCAAACACTTACTGTTTGAGACTGCCTGTCTCCTTTCGGGGCTTGTCCAACCCCAAGGATAAAGTGGTCCATAGCGATGCTTTGACGGAACGATGAATCATAGGATGAATCTGCTGAGATCCTTATTGCCGACAATGTCACCAAGCTTCTCCCTTACGTATTCCCTGTCGATTGTTGCGTTTTTCCAAGAAAGATCAGGAGCGTCAAAAGATATGTCCTCAAGGAGTTTCTCCATTACTGTATGTAATCGCCTGGCACCGATGTTTTCAGTCTCTTCATTGACCTCACAGGCAATAGCCGCGATTTCATCTATGCCGTCCGGTGTAAACACCAGTTCAATTCCTTCTGTGGCAAGGAGTGCAGTATATTGCTTGATCAAAGCGTTTTCAGGTTCGCAAAGGATGCGTTTAAAGTCTTCTTTCGTGAGGCTGTCAAGTTCTACGCGAATCGGGAACCTTCCCTGGAGTTCAGGAATCAAGTCGGAAGGCTTTGATACATGAAAAGCGCCTGCAGCGATAAACAGTATATGGTCAGTCCTTACAGGGCCGTACTTAGTCATCACTGTAGAGCCTTCAACAATGGGCAGGATATCTCTCTGAACCCCTTCTCTGGAGACATCAGGGCCGGTACTCCTTTCCTTCCCTGCTATCTTGTCTAACTCATCAATGAAGACAATCCCTGATTGCTCAACGCGGGTAATGGCTTCTTGCTCCACCTCTGCCATATCAATGAGCTTTTGCGCCTCTTCCTGCGCGATAATCTTCCTGGCTTCTCTTATGGGAACTCTCCTTCGCCTTACCTTTCTCGGGAAAATCCCTCCGAAGAGGTCTTGCATGTTAATGCCCATCTCCTCGACTCCGGCTCCGCTGAAAACCTCGAGCATAGGAGGGCTCTTATCCTCTACGGATACTTCAACCATTACGTCCTCAAGTTCCCCTCGAACGAGCTTTGCCCTTATCTCCTCACGCTTACGTTTCGCTTCTTCCAGTCTCCGCTCAAAACTGTCATCATCTCGCTCCGCACCGAATCCCCCGACAAGGACTGCAAAGGGATTCCTTCTCGATTCCTGGGAAGGCAAAGGAGCCAGAAGATCCAAAAGCCTGTCATCCACAAGGGTTTCCGCCCTATGGTAGACTCTTGCCATTTTCTCAGACTTCACCATTCTAACGGCGTTTTCCACCAAATCCCTGATGATGGAATCTACATCTCTGCCTACATACCCTACTTCAGTGAATTTCGTGGCCTCAACTTTTGTAAAAGGCGCTTTGATTAACCTTGCCAGCCTCCTGGCGATTTCAGTCTTACCTACCCCGGTAGGTCCTATCATCAAGATGTTCTTGGGGATTACTTCATCGCGGAGAGACCCCTTTAGCTTCAGCCTGCGGTATCTGTTGCGAATAGCAATGGCCACTGATCTCTTGGCTCTGTTTTGTCCGACGATGAATTTATCAAGTTCCGCCACAATGGCACGGGGTGTCAGCTCGTCAAGCCACTCCACGTGTAAGCCCCCTTTCATATCTCCTCACACACGATCTCCCCATTTGTATATATGCAAATAGAGGAGGCAATTCGCAGTGCTTCTCTGGCAATTTCACCGCACTCAAGATCCGTGTGGCGAATCAAAGCCTTTGCTGCTGCCAAGGCTATAGGTCCGCCTGAACCGACTGCAGCAACACCGTCATCTGGCTCGATAAGGTCTCCGTTCCCGGAAATCACAAGCAAGTTGGACTCATCTCCCACAACCAACAAAGCTTCCAGCCTTCTCAAGGCGCGATCCATGCGCCATTCCTTTACCAACTCAACTGCGGCCCTCTGCAAGTTTCCATGGTACTCCTCGAGCTTGCCTTCGAATCGTTCAAAAAGGGCAAATGCGTCAGCCGCAGCCCCTGCAAAACCCGCTAAAACCCTTCCCTCATAGAGCCTACGGACTTTTCTTGCCTTATGCTTCATTACGGTGTTGCCCATAGTTACCTGCCCGTCTCCGGCAATAGCCAAATGGTCACCACGCCTCACCGCAACTATGGTCGTTGCATGAAACTCCTGTCTTGCCACGGCCAACCTCCTCCCCCAGTGACACAGTATTATGCTCTCGGATGGGCCCTGTCGTACACTACACGCAGCCTCTTTCTGGTCATATGCGTGTAGAGTTGGGTCGTGGAAATAGTAGCGTGCCCAAGAAGTTCCTGTACAGCCCGGAGATCCGCTCCACGGTCCAGAAGATGAGTAGCAAAAGAGTGCCTCAGAGCATGGGGGCTGATCTCTTTATTAATAGATGCCTTATCTATGTATTTATTCACCATTATTTGAACAGCACGTGCCGAAAGCCTGGTCCCGTTGCGATTCAGGAAAAGCGCCTTAGGTTCCTTCCCCTTTAGCGCAAGTTTAGGCCTTCCGCGTTCCAGGTACTTGGCAAGTGCCGACACAGCCTTTTTCCCTAACGGGACTATTCTCTCTTTGGATCCCTTACCGTAGGCCCTGACATAGCCTGTAGCCAAATCAACGCTGTCAAGATCGAGCCCGACCAGCTCTCCGACGCGAAGGCCTGCTGCATAAAGGGTTTCCAGGATTGCTCTGTCACGGAGCCCAAGGGGTGTATCTCCTGAAGGCGCTTCCAGCAAGGATGTAACTTCGTCTTCACGAAGAAAAGGCGGTATTCTGCGCCTCTCTTTCGGAGTCCTAACACCTTTTGCAGGGTTTTGAGAAATAATCCCTTTACTGCAAAGATAAGAAAAAAGGGCCCGAAGAGCCGCGAGCCTCCTGGCAATCGTTTGCCTGGAATAATTCGCTTTTTGGAGATGTGCTAGGTAAGCCCTGATCTCACGGCCGGTAATGTTGCCAAGACCCGGATTTACATCGTCCCCATACATGTCCTCGACAAAATCTGCAAATGTTCGAAGATCGTTTGCATAAGCATTTATCGTATTGGATGAATAGCCCTTTTCAAGGGACAAATATCCAAGAAATCCATCAATAACGGAGGTCAACACAAATACAGCTCCCTTGCGGAGAACCAAACATTAAACCGGACAATCAGATTCTTTCATTTAAAAACTCTATCATAATCATAATTGTTGATCAAGTCTGGAACCAAGGGTTTTCCCAAAATCATGTGCGATTTTCAAAGAAAATGCCGCAATTTTCAGCCTGTCAGCCTTTTTGCGTCGTACCGTGTCGGATTTCTGAAGAATTCCAAAATTGGCGTTCATGGGCTGAAACGGTTGAGATTGTGATGCGGATATATAGTGGCAGAGGGAACCTGTAACCGTTTCCCTGGGGAACGCGAGAGGGGGCAAGCCCAAGATGAGTCTGGCTGCATTTATTCCGGCAACCAATCCGGATGCAGTAGATTCTAAGTACCCTTCAACTCCTGTTATTTGACCTGCGAAAAGGAGGCCTGGGTCATTACGGCACTGTAGAGTCGGAAGTAGGATTGCCGGAGAGTTAACAAAGGTATTTCTATGCATCACCCCATATCTGACGAATTCAGCCTTTTCCAGGCCGGGTATCATTCGGAAGACCCTTCGCTGCTCATCCCATGTAAGTCGCGTTTGGAACCCTACCAGGTTCAACAGAGAACGTGAGATGTTCTCAGGCCTTAGCTGCACTACTGCATAAGGCCGTTTTCCTGTACGTGGGTCAGTCAGCCCAACCGGCCTTAGAGGGCCGTAAGCCAGCGATTCCCGCCCGCGCTTTGCCATAGTCTCCACGGGCATACAGGCTTCAAAGACTTTCATGTCTTCAAATTCATGTAAAGGCGCTGTCTTTGCAGCAACCAAAGCATCATAGAAGCGGTTGTATTCATCTTCTGTCATTGGGCAGTTCAGATAGTCATCTCCGCCCCTGCCGTACCGTGAACCCCAAAACACCTTGGACATATCCAAAGACTCCAAGGTCACAATGGGGGATACTGCATCATAAAAATATAGATTATCTTCGCCTGTCAGTTCAGCAATAGATTCGGCAAGGCCGGGGGAAGTCAGCGGCCCGCTGGCTATTATGCAAGGCCTGTTCAGGGGGATATCAGTGACTTCCTCCCTTACCAGGCGGATATTTGGGGATCTCTCCACATATGAGCTGATAAGGCGTGAGAATCTGTCTCTGTCCACTGCCAGAGCCAAGCCCGCAGGGAGCCTGGCAGCTTCCGCACACCTCATGATTAGCGAGCTGTAAATCCTCAGCTCTTCTTTGAGGATGCCTGATGCGTTCCTGAAGCCATCTGACCCCAGCGAATTGGAGCATACCAGCTCTGCAAGGCCTGATGTCTTATGCGCAGGCGTCATCACATGAGGCCTCATTTCAACCAGGGTGACCGGTATTCCCCTCCTGGCTACCTGCCATGCTGCCTCACTGCCTGCAAGCCCTCCGCCTACAACCAAAACACCGGAACCTTTCACTTGCCGGTCAACCTCCAATACCCTCGCGAAAGTCACAATCTTCCTTCACACAGGCGAGATAACCCTTCTTGCCGCCGCGCTTTACAAGGAACGCCCCGCATTTGGGACAGGACTTCTTAACCGGCGTGTACCAGGTACTAAACGTGCACTCGGGGTACCCGCTGCAACCGTAGAATTTCCTGCCTCTCTTCGTCTTCCGTTCAACTATCTCAGATCCGCACTTAGGGCATTTGACGCCTGTCGACCGTGTCATTCTCTTGGTGAATTTGCATTCAGGGTACCCTTGACAACCGAGGAACGCCCCGAACCTGCCGTGCTTTACTACGAGGTTTCGACCGCATTCAGGGCAAAGTTCGTCAGTGACCTCTTCAGGGATTTTGACTTTTTCGACGCGCTCGTGAGCGGTTTCCACTGTTTCCTTGAAAGGCCGGTAGAATTCATCTATAACGCTCTCCCACTCGAGTTCGCCTTCGGCAATCTTATCTAACCTGTCTTCCATATTGGCTGTAAATGCCACATCAACGACATTGGGATATACTTGATTTAGTACATCCACGACAACAAACCCCAGTTTTGTCGGGCGGAATCTCCTATCTTCAAGAACCACATACTCCCGCCTGATAATCGTCTCGATAATAGGCGCATATGTGCTGGGCCTGCCTATGCCGTTTTCCTCAAGAGCCCGCACGAGCGTGGCCTCTGTGTACCGCGGCGGCGGCTCTGTGAAATGCTGTTTATCTTCAAGCCTTGAGAGCAGAAGCTTCTGTCCTTCAGAAATCTCAGGCAGGACCGGGTCATCTTCCTCAGGATTGTCAGACCCTTCCTGATACAAAACGGTAAATCCCGGGAATTTAATTCGAGACCCTGTAGCGCGGAACAGATAGTTCTTTGCTTTGATGTCTACACTGACAGTATCCAAAACCGCTGATTCCATCTGGCTTGCCACAAACCTATCCCATATCAGCTTGTACAGTTTGAACTGGTCTTCCGACAAGAACTTCTTAACATCATCAGGGCGACGGGTAACAAGTGTAGGCCTGATAGCCTCATGCGCATCCTGACTTGCGGCTTTCACCTTAAACCGCCTGGGCCGCTGAGGAACGTAGTCTTTTCCGTATGCACCTGTAATAAACGACCTGGCTGCAGCTTCCGCTTCAGATGCGACCCGTACTGAGTCAGTTCTGATATAAGTTATCAGACCTACGGTGCCTTCAGGGCCGATTTCCAAACCCTCATACAACTGCTGGGCTATTTGCATAGTCTTTCTGGCCCCGAACCGGAGCTTCCTTGAGGCTTCCTGCTGGAGCGTGCTTGTGGTAAAAGGAGGCTGAGGATTCCTCTTCCGTTCCTTCTTGGCCACCTTCGATACCTGGTACTCAGCTCCCTCCAAATCCTTAAGGATTTTCCAAGCTTCATCAGCTGTGCCTATCTGTACCTTTTTTCCTGCTCTTCGGAGGAGTTTTGCAGGGAATTCCAAGGAATCGCCGTGTGCTTTCAAGAAAGCGGTAATAGACCAGTATTCTTCCTTGACAAAGTCCTCTATTTCCTTCTCTCTGTCGCATATCAGTTTGACTGCAACAGACTGGACTCTGCCTGCAGAAAGTCCCCTGCGGACCTTCTTCCACAAAAACGGGCTTAGAGTATAACCGACAAGCCTGTCCAGAATCCTCCTGGCCTGTTGAGCGTTGACTCTGTCCATATGAATAGGCCTTGGATTGGCAAGTGCATTCCTTACCGCTCGCTCAGTAATCTCGTGAAACTCAATCCGGCAAGGGGTATCACAATTAAGATCCAGTGCCTGTGTGAGATGCCAGGATATTGCCTCCCCTTCACGGTCCGGGTCAGTGGCAAGCAACACCTTGCCGGAATCCTTTACTGCCTCTTTAAGCTCTCGAATTGTACCGCTCTTTCCTCGAATCGTGATGTAGTGAGGCTTATAGTTGTTCTCTACATCCACCCCAAGCTTGCTCTTGGGGAGATCCCTGATATGCCCCATTGAAGCTTTAACTCGGTATTCTCCGCCGAGCATTCTCTCGACTGTCTTGGCTTTCGCCGGCGATTCTACAATTATAAGACCTTTCGGCATTGTTACACTCCTTCTCAGGTTCTCACCCAGCCACCTCTAACCCTTGTTACTATACCCTTTACTTCCAGAGAAACAAGGGCCCTCGTGACTTCAGACGGGAAGAACCCCGTCGCGATTACTATATCATCAGTAGATATAGGTGAAAAGCCCAGGTGTGACAAGACTCTTTTCTCTCGGGATGAAAGCCTTACTCCACTGTCCTTGTTCTCGATGCTATGTTCCTCAGCAGCCGATATCCCAAGTTCTTCTAAGATATCAGGTATTCCTTCTATAAGCCGTGCCCCTTGCCTGATTAGATTATGAGTTCCCCGGGAAAGAGGGTTCCCGATTTCACCTGGAACAGCAAAAACTTCCCTTCCCTGTTCTAAGGCAAAGTCTGCAGTAATAAGGGCTCCGCTTGACTCTCCTGCCTGGACTATCACGACACCTAAAGCCAACCCGCTGATAATCCGGTTTCGCCTTGGAAAGTTCTGGCGAAATGGGCATGACCCGAAGGGAAATTCGCTCACCACAGCCCCGCTCTCTGTAATCCTTTCTGCCAGCTCTCTATTCTCAGGCGGGTATATCACATCTATGCCGCTGCCTAAAACTGCGATTGTCCGCCCTCCACCTTTGAGCGCCCCTTCATGAGCGGTTGAATCGATGCCCCTGGCTAAACCAGATACTACAGTAAGCCCTTCTTCTGCTGCATTCTTCGCCAATCCCCCGGCTACCTTCCTGCCGTAGTAGGTAGGCCGCCTGGAACCTACAATCGCAATGGCAAGGGCATCAGCAGGCAGGATTTCTCCCAGGATATAGATGACAGGAGGAGGATATGCCGTGTTCAACAAAGCAGCAGGATATGAAGGTTCATCCGAGGTCACTATCTTGACCCCTGATTCCTTGGCCTTCTTTATCTCTCGCAGCGCTGCTTTTCCGTCTCGTAGGGCCTTGATTCGTCCTGCAGTCTCCTGGCCAACTCCCCTCACCTGGAGAAGGTCTTTCTCTTTGGCTTTTATTATGGCCTCCGCTGACCCGAATCTCTCCATAAGATCGGCAAGCCTTTTGCCTCCGATAATATCAACGGTGTTAAGGGCAATGATGCATTCTCTTTCCTCCACCTGACACACTCCGCTCGGTTTTAATGGAGAGACAATGCCCTCTCTTCACACTTGGAAAACAGGCATTCTATAGCCGACAGCTTCCGCTACGTGGTGGACATCCACCCGCTCACTTCCTTCAAGGTCTGCAACAGTCCTTGCAACTTTCAGAATCCTTGCATATGCACGCGCAGATAACCCCAGCTTGCGCACGGCAGAATAGAGAAACGTCCTGGCATCCTTCGTCATGTGGCAGCAGGTTTCCGCATCTTTTAGGCGCATCTCTGCATTGCTCAGGATCCCCTTCCCTTGAAACCGCCTCAACTGTACATCCCTTGCCTCTATGACTCTGTCTCGAATGTCACGTGAACTCTCTCCGGATCTTACTGACTGAAGCTTGCTGACTTCAACTTGCTTGAGTTCAATGTGGAGATCTATCCTGTCAAGGAGCGGCCCTGAAATCCTACTGAGGTAGCGCCTGACTGCTCCCGGAGAACAGGTGCACACCGCAGTTTTTCCACGGCTTGGCCTCCTGAAGCACAGACATGGATTCATAGCTGCCAGAAGCGTAAATTGGCTGGGAAATCGGGCTACACCGTTAACCCTTGCCACAGTTACAAATCCGTCTTCCATCGGCTGTCTCAAAGCATCCAGCGCATGGCTGCTGAATTGGGGAAACTCGTCGAGGAAAAGGACCCCTCGGTGCGCCAAGGTGATTTCTCCGGGCTTCGGCACGCGCCCACCTCCGATGAGGCCTGCAGCAGAAATCGTATGGTGCGGGCTGCGGAAAGGCCTTTTAGGGATTATACTCTTGCCCGGAGGAAGCAAACCTGAAACACTGTAAACCTTTATTACTTCAAGTGCCTCTTCCCTGGTGAGTGGGGGGAGAATAGTCAGAAAGCGTCTTGCCAGCATCGTTTTGCCTGAACCCGGAGGCCCTACCATAAGGACATTGTGACCTCCTGCAGCAGCTATTTCCAGTACGCGTTTAGCATATTCTTGGCCTACTACGTCTTTGAAGTCTACGTCGTATGAATCGTCCGAGGAAAGCTCAATATCCGTCTTTTTTGCCTGAACTATACGCTTTTCACCGTTTAAGTGGCTAACCACCTCTCTGAGTGTGTATGCCCCGTAAATATCAAGACCATCAACTAAGGCAGCCTCTTCCACATTATCTCCGGCTACCGCCATTTCTTTGAATCCCTGTTCTTTTGCGGCAAATGCAACAGGCAATGCACCTGGCGTCCATCTGACACGCCCGTCCAATGACAACTCTCCCAGGAATACACATTGCTGAGCCTTCTTGTGGCTGACTCCTCCGATGGCA
The DNA here is from genome assembly GCA_900019985.1 of uncultured Clostridia bacterium. Classification (GTDB taxonomy): domain Bacteria; phylum Bacillota; class SHA-98; order UBA4971; family UBA4971; genus UBA4971. Next base: position 12,931 of record FIZM01000047.1, on the reverse strand, counting down.
GAGAGAATCCCAATGGCTATAGGAAGGTCAAAACCTGCACCTTCTTTGCGGATCATGGCAGGTGCAAGGTTTACAGTTATCCTCTTTAAGGGGAACTCATAGCCTGAATTCCTGAGAGCGGCTCTGACCCTCTCTCTTGCTTCACGGATAGAAGCATCAGGCAGCCCTACTATCTCAAAGGACGGTAATCCCGATGATACGTCAACCTCAACGTAGACTATATATCCGTCCACGCCAAGTATGGCACCGCCGGGAACTCTTGCAGGCACAGGTTTCACCTCCACCCATCGAATGCGCCTTTTACGTGCTCAATTACCTTCTCTTCCCCCGATATTATATCGATGGCTAACACATCAAACCTTGCTGAGCTTCCCGGAAACCCTGATCTTCTGAGATACTCCCTGGCTGTCTTGATTATCTTCCTTTGCTTTCCGCGGGTAATCTGCTCTATTGCTTGACCGAATCTCCTGCCGGATCTTGTCTTTACTTCCACAAACACGATGGTGTCGCCGTCTTTGGCAATGATATCGATTTCGCCGAACCTGGAACGGAAGTTCCTTGCGATAACAGACAATCCCCGAGCTTCCAGATACTCTGCGGCAGTGTCCTCTCCAAAGCAGCCTAGGTCCCTACCGGATTGAAACACTCTCTCTGCCTCCTTTGACCAATTAATTCGTGGAGGCAACTGGATTTTCCTTCCATATATTGGGTTAGCACGTTAGGGCGAATTTTCAGTTTGGCTACTAGAAATCAATGGTGAGGTTTGCATTCTTTTGCAGAATTTTCCTTATGAAGGACTTCCTGTGGATTGGGGAAGGGCCGTGCTCAAGGAGGGTTCTGACGTGCTCAGCTGTGCAGTACCCTTTATTGGCGAGGATGCCGTAGGAAGGAAACCTTTCATGCCACAGCCTGCACATTCTGTCTCTCGTAACTTTGGCAATAATGGATGCACATGAGATGCTGTGAGATAATGCATCTCCATGGACAAGCTTCGTTTGCGGGATAGAAACCGGAACCGTCTCCGCATCGACCAGGAGGTGGTCGACTTGGACATTGAGGTCTTCCACAGCGAGTTTCATAGCAAGCCTTGTGGCCTGCCGGATATTGATCTTATCTATCATCGTTTCATCAACGATGCCAACACCCCATGCCAGTGCAGTATCTGTAATCACCTCGTATAACTCTTCGCGCTTTTTCGGAGATAACACTTTGGAGTCACGGACACCTTCAATGAATGTCCCGGGCGTCAAAACCACGGCGGCAGCTACCACTGAACCTACCAGCGCACCCCTGCCTGCCTCGTCTATTCCTGCTACGTGAGTGAAACCCTCCTGCCACAGTCTCATCTCATAATCAAGAGGGTTCATCGCCATCTGCTCCATGGGTTTCCCCGCCGTAATCCTCTGCATTGTCTAAGGTCACCTTACCAAGCAGGCCTTTCCTGAACTCAGACAGCACAAGTACACCTGCTCTTAGAGTATCCACTGTGCCGCCTGCACCCAGACAGCCTCTCCTCTCGCCTATCGCGTGAAGGAGCCTGTGGCTGTCCCAGGTCCGGATATCTTCTAAATGAAAACGCTCGCCAAGAGTAGCGGGGGTTTTATCTTGTAGGATTTTAAGAAGGTCATGGGCCACTTCCACTGAATCATAGCTGTCTTCCGCTAAAGCACCGGTTGCAGCAAGCTTAAAAATGCTTAAAGGATCGTCAACTCTGGGGGACAGAACACCCGGCATATCCAAAAGCTCAATGTTGTTTCCTACTTTTATCCACTGGCGGCCTGTGGTAACCCCGGGCTTTGCCCCAATCTTAGCAGATTTTCTTCCTGCCAGCCGATTGATCAAGGACGACTTTCCCACATTAGGAATGCCGACTACCATGGCTCTCAGGGGCCGCATCTTGCGTCTACGGTCCTTGAGCTTTGTCATAACCTCTCGAGCCAGGCGCGAAATCCCGGATACGACATCTTTGACACCTTCACCTGTCTCCGCATTCACTGCATAACAAGGGTGTCCTTCAGCTGCCAGGATCTTGCGCCAGGCCTCTGTGTCTTTGGGTTCAGCCAAATCGGCTTTTGCCAATACGACAACGCGAGGCTTCATCCGGGTGATTTGTGAAATATCAGGATTCCTGCTTGTCATAGGGATCCTGGCATCAAGCACCTCAATAACAAGGTCAATACCGGAGATGTATTGCCTCATCGTTCGCCTGGCTTTTGCCATGTGACCGGGATACCAAGACAACTTCATTGGTTTACGGCACGCATTTCGGGTTTTCTGATAAGGCTCATTCTGCCCGGAGGCCACCATCTGAAACTGGCTTTCCCTACGATATTCTCCATTGGGACAAACCCGACATCAGGATACCTTGAGTCATCGCTATTATTCCTGTTATCGCCCAGCACGAAGTAGCGCCCTTCGGGCACAGTCTTAGGGCCGAAATAGCCATACGTAAAATCCCTGGTGTAATCCTCATCAAGGACCACCCCGTTGAGAATGACGTGTCCGTCTCTAATCTCCACAACGTCTCCGGGGACTCCGATAACCCGCTTAATGAATCTACGCTTGGGGTTTGCAGGATATCTAAACACCACGACATCTCCGTACTCCGGCTTCCTGAATCTATAAACAAGCTTATTTACAAGGAGCCTCTCACGGTTATAAAGGCTCGGTTCCATGCTGCTTCCTTCAACGACAAATGACTGAGCAACATAGGTAATAATAAACGCAGCAAGGACAATGGCAATGGCGAAAGCCTGCAGATACTCGATTAACTCGGCTTTCACCTCAGGAGACAAAATAGGCCTGGCCCCTGCGCCTGCCATGCCCTCTTGTTGCACAGGTTCAGTACCCGATGCTAAACACGTCGCCGAGCAGCCGGCTTCGTTCGTCAGTTCATTATGCGCTCTGTCACAGCATTCATCGTGTGAATCTCTGTTTTCTAAACCGGGTTCATCTGGGATCACTTTGGATGTCACCTTCTCCTCGCTTCTTTTACCCTGGCCCGCTTACCTACACGATCTCTCAAGTAATAGAGTTTTGCCCGGCGCACTCTGCCTCTGCGTATAACTTCGATCTTAGCTATTCTCGGCGAATGAAGCGGGAAGGCCCTCTCTACCCCTATCCCGGCTGATATCTTTCTGACCGTAAATGTCTCCCGGGTGCCGCTCCCTTTGCGCGAAAGTACGACTCCTTCGAAGACCTGGATTCTTTCTCTTCCGCCTTCGACAACTTTTCCGTGTACCCTAACAGAATCCCCAGGTCCAAAATCAGGGATATCATCACGCAGTTGTTCCTGTTCAATAATGTCAATCATGTTCATTTCCCGGATCCTCCCTCGTTAAGTCGGAGAACTTCTCTTTCTTGATCTCGTCAAGGAGTTTAAGGTCTTCTTCGCTTAAAGAAGCCATATCCAGCAAGTCAGGCCTCCTCTCCAATGTCCTGGCAAGTGATTGCTTCCTTCTCCAGAGCCTTATTTTTTCATGGTCTCCTGAGACAAGGACATCCGGCACAGCCATGCCTCTGAACTCCCTCGGCCTTGTATACTGCGGATAATCCAGGAGGCCGCTTGTAAACGACTCGCTGATAAGAGTTTCCTCACTTAAGACCCCAGGCACAAACCTGGTTACTGCGTCCACCAGAACCATGGCAGGCAATTCCCCGCCTGTCAGCACATAGTCGCCGATGGATATCTCATCCGTAGCTAGACTGCATCTGATACGTTCATCAATGCCTTCATAGCGCCCACAGATGATTATCATGTGCTCTTCCTCAGCTAAGTCTCTTACCGTATCTTGATCAAGGGTCTTCCCTTGAGGCGTCATCAAAATGACCCTGGCAGGCTTTCCCTTCGCATCTTCCAGCACATGTTCGACAGCGGCAAATACAGGTTCCGGCTTCATAATCATACCTTTTCCGCCGCCGAACGGATAATCATCTGTCATTCTGTGCTTATCTGTGGCAAAGTCTCTTATGTTGTAGACGTTGATCTTAATAAGCCCCTTCTCACGAGCCTTCCCGATAATACTGCCGGAAAGCGCCTCCTGAAACATCTCAGGAAAGACTGTCAGTATGTCAATCCTCAATTCACACACCTACTCGAGTCCGGGGATAAGGTCTACAACCACTGTACCTTGCCGGAGATCGATGTTTTTCACTATGTCTCTGACAGCAGGTATCAGTATATTCCCTTGCCCGCATGATTCAACCGATCCGGGGTCCACCTCATAGATATCGTGTGCAACCCCTTTAATAACGCGCACTATCTTGCCTAGACGCCTGCCTTCAGTCGTCACAACCTCTAAGCCTTCAATCTGAAAGACGTAATACTCGCCTTCAGGGAGCGAGACAAGTTGTGACTTGGCAACTTCAAGTGTTGCCCCTCGAAGCTGCTTAGCATCGTCTATGCTTTCGATGCCTGAGAATTTTATAATCACGGACTTTTTGTGGCATCTTGCCCGTTCCACCTCTAAGGTCCTTGATACGCCTTTATGCGTCACCAAGAACCTTGAGCCGGGCGAAAACTGCTCCAGGGAATCGGTAAAAGGCATAACCTTTACTTCTCCCCGGTTGCCATGGAAAGTAGTTATCCTTCCTACTGCCACGTAATCCCCTGGCATCTTACTCCAAGCGCAGTTTTCCATTATACAATCTCCACTGTGGCCCTCTTTCCATGCCGCGCTGAACAAGCCCGAACCAAAGTCCTTATGGCTTTCGCTGTTCTACCCGATTTCCCAATGAGCTTACCCTTCTCATCAGGATTGCAAGAGACCTCGTACACAATAAGTCCTTCTTCATTAGTTGTATCTACGACAGAAATCTCATCAGGATTATCAACAAGGTTCTTTGCAATGTATTCAACTAGTTCCTTCATCTAGAGTCAACTCCCCTTGGAAGCTTCAGTCGTCTCTTCAATTATACCTGCCCTGGCAAGAACTGATTCTGCAGATTCTGTAGGAAGCGCACCCTTACTCAGCCACTCCTGGGTTTTCTCCCGGTCAACAACTATAGTTGCCGGGTTCGCCCTGGGATTATAATATCCAAGGATCTCAATAAACCGCCCATCTCTGGGTGAGCGGGAATCGGACACAACAATCCTGTACGAAGGTTGTCTCTTCGCTCCGGTTCTTGCAAGCCTTATTCTAGGCGCCAATGTTGTCACCTCCTATTTCCTAACGTTGCTCCTTATACAATACTAACCTAACATATCACTGTAGGAAAGGAATTATCCCTTTTCTCATTGCACGGCGTTTGGCTTTGCCTCCGCCGCCGAATTGCTTCAGAAGCCCTTTCACCTGATTGAACTGACGAAGGAGGGCATTAACATCCTGGACTCTTACTCCGCTGCCTCTGGCGATTCTCCTTCGCCTGCTTCCGTCAATAATTTCAGGATTCCGCCGCTCTTCAGGGGTCATAGAGTTTATTATTGCCTCTATTTGCCTGAGATGGTGTTCGTCGACTTGCAAATCGGCTGCTCCTTTGATGCGGCTCATGCCCGGAATCATTCTGAGGATCTCGTCCAAAGGACCCATTTTCTGCATCTGCTCCAACTGATCCTGGAAATCCTCCAGAGTAAACTCGGCAGTTTTCAGCTTCTCTCTGAGTTCAACAGCTTTATCTTTATCATAAGCCGCCTCTGCCTTTTCGATTAGGCTGAGAATATCGCCCATCCCGAGTATGCGCGATGCCATACGATCCGGATGGAAAGGCTCCAAAGCATCGATCTTTTCGCCAACTCCCACGAACTTTATGGGTTTACCTGTTACCGCTCTCGTGGATAATGCGGCTCCTCCCCTGGCATCGCCGTCAAGTTTAGTCAAGATGACGCCGGAAAGCTCCAACCGTTCGTCAAAAGAAGATGCAACATTAACTGCATCCTGACCGGTCATAGCGTCCACCACGAGAAGGACTTCCTGCGGCATAATCACCTTCTGCATACTGCCAAGTTCCGCCATGAGATCGTCGTCTACGTGCAGTCTGCCTCTGGTATCCACAATCACGGTGTCACAGCCTAAGAACTTCCCGCGGTCTACGCCTTTGGACGCAACCTCCACCGGATCTTCGCCTTCCTCAGCGGAAAACACCTCAACACCGATTTTCTCGCCGAGAACCAGGAGCTGTTTTATCGCTGCAGGCCGCCAGGTATCCGCTGCAACCAGCAAAGGTTTTCTTCCTTGCTTCTTAAAAAGATACGCAAGCTTTGCAGCAGTCGTTGTTTTTCCTGAGCCTTGCAATCCAACAAGCATGATAACGGTAGGCGGCTTCGGAGCATACCGGATCTTACTCTCGCGCCCACCCATAAGCTCGGTAAGTTCTGAGTTGACAATCTTGATTACTTGCTGGCCTGGGGTGAGGCTTGCTGAAACCTCGCTTCCTACAGCCCGCATCTTAACGTTTGAAATAAAATCCCGGACTACTTTGAAGTTAACGTCAGCTTCAAGCAGCGCTATACGGATTTCACGTAGGGCCTCTTCCACATCGGCTTCGCTTAACTTGCCCTTCCCTCGCAGCTTACGAAAGGTTTCTTGAAGCCTCTGAGTCAGGTTTTCAAACATCAGGCCCCACCTCCTCCTACTACCGCAAGTAGTATACACTCAGCAACTACCAGCGTCAACTCACTCTTCACTACCAGGCTTAAGCGTCTAGATCGTAAAAGATTGCATCAGCGAATTCTATCGGGTCAAAATCCCGGAGATCATCAATACCTTCGCCGATTCCTATGAGCTTTACAGGAATCTCCAGGCTGTCCCTGATGGCTAAGACAATACCCCCTTTGGCAGTACCATCCAACTTTGTCAGGACAATACCTGTAACATCTACAGCTTCCCTGAATGTCTTAGCCTGACTCAGCCCATTCTGACCTGCTGTCGCATCAAGGACAAGCAAGATTTCATGGGGCGCACCAGGGATCTCTCTTCCTACAACGCGCTTTGTCTTCTCCAGTTCCCTCATTAAGTTAACGTGGGTGTGAAGCCTTCCTGCCGTATCTAAAATCACGTAGTCAGCTCCGCGTGCTTTCGCAGCCTGGCAAGTGTCATAGGCAACTGCGGCAGGATCATGGCCTTCTTCATGGCGGATGACCCTGGCCCCTGCCCTTTCCCCCCAAATCTCCAGTTGCTCGATGGCAGCAGCCCTGAAAGTATCAGTTGCACCAAAGATAACATCGGCTCCTTGCGCTCGGAACCTGTGACCCAGCTTACCCACGGTCGTAGTCTTGCCTGTCCCATTGACTCCTACAACCATGATCACAGTCGGGCCTTCCTCTGCCTTTCTGAGAGGTTCAGGAGGGCCTAAGACCGCAACTATCTCATCTTTTAACGCTCTTAATACAACTTCCTCATCAGAGGCTTCTCTTTGCCGGCTCTCTTTCAATCTCTCGGATATTCCGGAAAGCAACCGTTCTGTAGTATTTATACCTACATCAGCCTGTATCAGTATGGCTTCGAGCTCCTCAAGGAACTCTGAATCAACCACAGGCCTCCTTCTGATCAATGATTGAACCTGTCCCACAATGCTCCGGCGGGTGCGGACCAGCCTTTCTGAAAAGCCGGCAAGAAAGCCTTTCCTGTTTGCCGCATTCATTAGAATAGTTCACACCTTTACGTTCTTACTTCTAAGCTGTCTCCCGGTTGAGATTCAACGCGTCCTCTAAGTTGAGGGAAACCAGCCTTGAGACGCCTGATCCCTCCATTGTAACGCCGTAGAGGGCATCAGAGGTCTCCATCGTCCCTTTCCTATGCGTTACTATAATGAACTGGCCCTCTTTAGCTGAATCCTGCAGGAGATCTGCGAATCTTCCTATGTTAGCCTCATCCAGTGCTGCGTCTATCTCATCTAAAATACAGCACGGGCTCGGGCGGATCTTGAGGATTGCAAATACCAAGGCTATAGCGGATAACGCTCTCTCGCCTGTGGACAGAAGGCTAAGACTCTGAAGTTTCTTGCCGGGAGGTTCTGCCACAATCTCAACTCCGGGAAGGCCGGAACCTTCAGAGTCAACTAAAATGAGGCCAGCGCGTCCTCCCCTGAAAAGCCTTGAGAACAGTGTGTTGAATTCCTGTTTCACCCTGTCGAAGGTTTCCCTGAACCGCCTTTCACTTACCGCATCATAGCGGTCTATGATCTGCCTTAGGAATTCAACAGCACCTTCAATATCACCAAGCCCCTGATCCAGGTAATCCTTTCTTGATTTCACAGACTCATATACCTCGATTGCGCCGAGATCAACAACACCTATAGCATCCATCTTGTCCCTCAGCGTCTGGATCTCTTCTCTTACGTCGTCCCGATGCTTGATGCTCTCATACAAGGCAGGATCAAGCTTTCGCCTGGCTTCTTCCGGTGTCATCCTGTAATTCCGGAGAAGCTCATCTGCCATGTGGCGGGTCCTCTCAAGGACCTCAATCCTCTTGAGGCGAAGCTCAGTCTCCTCCTTCTCGAGCCCTGCGATTTCCTCTTCCAGAGCCTTTTCATTATCCTCTGTCCGAGTGATACTTCGAACTACCTCACGTCTTTCTTCCCTCACAGATGCCAGCTTCTTGTCTAATGCAGCCCTAGCCTCTCGGAGCTCAGAAAGACCGGACTTAGCCTCTTCCAACCGAGGATAAGCCTGTGAAATAAGGCCCCTGACCCGTGTTATCTCCCTTTCTGTCGCGTCAATCTCAGATGCTACTTCAAAAACGGACTTTTCCAAAGCTGCTATCTGGGTTTTCAGGTTCTCTGCTTCCTGGCCCTTCTTGGCAATCCTTACCTTAATGCCCGTGATATCCCGCATAGCCTCATCCCGGGCAGAAGACAACTCTTTAATCCTGTTTGAGACCTCAGCTTGGACTTGCCTCAGGTTTTCCGCTGAAGCTGTAAGCTCTTGATATCTTTTCTCCAATTCCTCTCCTTCATCATCCTGAGAAGGCAGACTTCGGACATCAGACCCCAACTGGGAACGAAGCATCTCAACCCGTTGGCGGCTCTTATCAAACTCCCTTTGCCTTTCGGCTTGCACAGCCTGTAGCTTCGCATTTTCCAGCTCAACCTTACGCAGTTGCTCGACCAAATCACTCTCGAGCCTTTCTTTATCTAAGATTATATCCTTTGCCTGTTCTATCCGTTGCATTACCTTGAGGCTTTCCTCATCGAGACGCTTCTTATCAGCCTCTAGGCCACGGAGGCGCCGCCTTGCCTCGAGCAAGCCTGCCCCTTCCCGTGCCACCCGGCTGCCGCCGGAAATCACGCCTCCGGGGAAGACAATATCACCGTCGGTTGTAACGATCTTAAGAGATCGATCACAGGCTCGGGCAGCGTTAACAGCTGTATCCAAGTCTTCCGCAATCAAGATCCGCCCTAACAAAAACTCCACTACCAAAGTAACAGCAGCATCATAAGATACGAATTGACTTGCAATCCCGCGGATACCCGGCATCTTAAGGACATTAGCGTATTTCCCGGGAAAACCCGAAGGTTTAATGAGGTCCAGGGGCAGAAACGTAGCCCTACCCAGTTTGCGCTCTTTCAGGTACGCAACTATGGACTTTGCATCGCTCTCTTTCTCTACAACAATGTTATACAGAGAGCGTCCTAAAGCCGCTTCAATGGCATGGGTGTATTCACCGGGAGCCTGAACCACATCAGCAACAGTCCCGATAACTCCCTGGAAGACACCCCGCCTTGCTGCAGCCATGACAGCCTTGGTGCCTTGCGGATATAACCTGTCTTTTTGCGCCTCTTGTCTCAGAGCCTCCAGCTCTAAAGATCTCGCGTGAGCCTCCCTTTCCAGCTCCCTTTGGGCATCATAGAGCCTTGCCAGCTGATCCCTGGCATGTTCCAGTTGTTCCTTGACCTTCGCCATTTCCTGCAGCAGGTTTTCTTTCTGTGAGTTTAACTCTTCCAAACAGCCGGTGGTATATGCCAGCTCCGAGGAGATGGACTCAAGCTCTTTCTCGGCATCTTCCAAAAGCTGCCTGCCTCTTTCAGCTTGACGTTCCTCTGCCTCATCAGCCATTCTCCTCCTGGCCAATGCGTTCTTGACTTCAGCCAGCTCAGAGAGGACATCAATAACCTCTACCTTAAGGCGTTCTTCCCTCTCCCTCTCTTTATCCAGCTCACCTGTGAGATGCTCCTCTCTGGTTTCCCCTGCTCTTAGATATTCTTCCGCTTCTTCAAGTTCTGAATTGATCTCGAAAAGACAAGACCTCATTTTTTCAATCTCGCCCTGGGAACGGGTTAGAGCTTTTATGTTTTTCTTGCGCGATGCTTCAAGAGAAGCCAGTTGATCCTCGAGACTTGCCAGCCTGACAGAGTCTGTCCCCACCTTACCTTCAGCTTCTTCAATCTCTGTCCCCAGTTTCGCAAGCTGAGAATGTATCTCGTCACGCAAATCCTCTAATTCAGTAAGATGGGCTTTTTCTTGCAAAAGCTCGTCTTCAAGCACACTGTGCTGTTGCTTCGCATCACCGAGTTTTGCCTTAACCTGAGTCAGCTTGTCCAGGAGGTCATCTGAAAAGGCCTCTGACTTGTCAATCTCAGTCATGATAAGGCCTATCTCAAGGGTGGAAAGCTCCGCACTGTAATCTCGGTACTTACGCGCCTCTTCTGCCCTCTTGGCTAAAGGCTCAACCTGCCTTCCCAGCTCAGCAATGAGATCCCTGAGGCGATCTTGGATTTTTCCGACAGCGTCAAGCCGCCTTTCCACCTCGTTGCGCCGGGTTTTGTACCTGTGAATGCCTGCAGCTTCTTCCAGAAATGCCCTAAGCTGATCTGATCCTGCAGCCAGGATAGAATCGATCTTGCCTTGCTCAATAACGGAATAGCCGGACTTACCCAGCCCGGTATCCATAAAGAGAATATGAATGTCCCTAAGCCGGCACGGAACTCCTGAGATCAGGAACTCGCTGGCCCCTGACCGGTAGACACGCCTGGTAACTTGGACCTCCAGGTAATCAATGGGAAGATATCTGTCGGTATTGTCGAACACTAATGTTACTTCTGCAAACCCCAAGGGCTTTCTGGAACTTGAGCCTGAGAAGATCACATCTTCCATTCTGGAGCCGCGGAGGGTTTTGGCGCTTTGCTCCCCTAAAGCCCACCTGATTGCATCAGCAATGTTGCTCTTCCCTGACCCGTTAGGACCTACAATTGCGGTGATACCGGGAGAAAAGGTAAGCTCCGTTTTGTCTGCAAAGGATTTAAATCCGTAGATTTCCACGCGTTTCAGGTACAAATAAAACCACCCGGTCCAATTATGAAATCTTAACCAATTTTCCCAAAGTACAATGGTATTGTATCACAGCGCACGTGAAAAGAGAATGTTACAGGGTGGTTACAGGCTCACCTTTACTTTCAGGTACAAATCCTCACGTTTCCTTATCTTTCGAGGAATCTCAGGATGAGTAAGGGAACCATACTTACGCAGAATGCGTTTTAGCTTGGCTTTAACTCGTGTGCGTGCGTTATCCACAGCTTTCAGGTTAAGGCCCATAGCCCGGCTGATCTCGCTTGTCGAGTAGCCCTGGCGCAAGAGCACGGTGACCACGTACTCAAGAACAGACAGGTAATCTCTTAATACCTGTTCCACTCTCATACCGGTCCATTTGTCTTCCACAACGGTTTCGGGATTGACGGAATTCCCGGAAATGAAATCCAGGATCGGGCGGGAGCCTTCTGCGTCTGTGACTGCATAGAGAGACAGCGCCTGGTTCAGCAGCCTGTGTTTTCCGCTGCTCTGGCTGCGGAGGCTGTTGTAGACCTTGCGGATAATGCAGAGGTACGCAAAAGAGCTGAACTTAACCCCGGGCCGGTCAAGATCGTATCTGCGGATGGCATCCATCAGGCCAAACAGGCCTTCTTGGGTCAGGTCGTCAAGCTCTAAACCGTACGTTCCTGCTGTTGTAGTCTGGACAATATGCCGTACCATAGGCAAGTACTTCCGAACCAGCTCATCTCTGGCCTCATTTTGTCCTTGCCTTGCTCGATGCAGCAACTCCAGGTCCAACTCTTGGTTATCAGCGGACATACGGAGTCCCCCTCGGCCGGTTGTCACCAAGTTCGCTAAATGTATACTATCGGCCAAGGGATAATATTCTTATAAAATCGGACACGCACCCATATTAATGGCACAGCCTGCTCCCTCTGAAGCAACGGCCTCCAGGAAAACAGGCTGCAGGTCCAAAACCGGTCCCATTTTATGCGAAAGCTAAGAGCGACTCAATAGACTGCTAATACTCACAAATACTCTACTTTGCTCTACCTGGGCTCAACAATAAACTTTATCGCAGTCCTCTCCTCTCCGTCGATTACGATCTCGGCGAATGCCGGAATAGCTATGAGGTCTATTCCGTTAGGTGCAACAAACCCTCGGGTAATCGCTATCGCCTTCACAGCCTGATTCACAGCACCTGCTCCAACTGCCTGGACCTCAGCGGACCCTCTCTCCCTGAGTACGGCAGCCAGAGCGCCTGCTACCGACTTCGGCTTAGTCTGCGCTGACACCTTCAGTACCTCCACGCGTTCTACCTCCCGTTCCCAGGTTTTGGACCATAAGCCGCATCTCTCATATAGTTATTCAATATCTCCCCAAAAGATCCTCTGTAATGCGGAATTTCTCGATTTTGTAAGGATATCAGTCGAACAAAAGACGGTTCAAGGCATCTTTTGCCGAAGCCTGTTCAGCGTCCTTCTTGGTTTTGCCTGCACCTTGTCCTATAGCGGTTTTTCCGGAATAGACTGCGACCTGAAATGTCTTGTCGTGGTCAGGCCCTTGTTCATTTACCACTCTGTACACGGGAAGGTCTTTCCCCTTCTTTTGAAACATCTCTTGCAAATCAGCTTTGTAATTTCTAAAGCCTGCTTGTGTCCGGAAGTCCCTGACATCTATAGCATAAAGTCTAAGGTGCCCTACGACCAAGTCCCGTGCGGAAGCAAGCCCTTGATCTAAGAAAACAGC
>FIZM01000046.1 GCA_900019985.1 uncultured Clostridia bacterium | reverse complement strand
GCAAGATAGAACTTGGATGAAGGAGCATAAGAATAGGTATACCGTGCCATCAGCATGAAGAAGGCAGGAGGGTGAAAGATGGGAACCCCCGCAGAACTTGCCGGCATTGTAGGCGGTATGGGGCCGCTCGCCACTGTTGAGCTAATGTATTTGGTCATAGAAGAGACTCCGGCTGCCTGTGATCAAGAGCACATACCGCTCTTAGTCTATAACAATCCACAAATCCCGGACAGGACAAAGGCTATTCTGGGCGAGGGGCCGTCTCCTGTTGAAGCCCTGGTAGAGTCTGCTCAACTGCTGGAGAAGGCAGGCGCAACTTTTCTCGCGTTCCCGTGCAATACGGCTCATTATTTCCTGCCTGAGGTGGCGGCAAAAGTGTCGATTCCCATAATCGACATGATTGAAGAGACCGCGATTGAGGCGGAAAAGTCAGGGATTTCCAGGGTCGGCGTTTTGGCATCAGACGGTACTGTTAAGACAGGGATCTACCAGAAGGCTCTAAGAAAACGCGGTATTGAAGTTGAGATTCCCGATGAGAAGCACCAGCTTGCTGTAATGGAAGCGATATATGGAGTTAAGGCAGGCTATGACCTTAAGGATGCTGAGAAGATTCTAGAGCCTGTACTCGTTTACATGAATGAGAGGGTAGATGCGGTGATCGCAGGATGCACTGAGCTGCCTATGCTTCTTAAGGAGCGTACATACGGGCTTATTGTAATTGACTCTCTCCGAGTGTTGGCTCGTCGCATTGTGGAGCGGGCAATGGGGACGGGAAAGTCCAAGTCAAATAAATGACTATAATTTGAGAAGATTTTCATGTCCGGCCTTTGCAGGAATTTTTCGATATGTTGCAGAAAGGAAACTCTTGTAAGCTTATTAGCAAAGTGTCTCCCATGGTGTGGACTCTGGAAACAAAATCTTTCCGACACCCTGTGATAAGGTCATTAACCCTATTAGATCCACTACAACGGGATTGGAGGTGATGATGTAAAGCCACTGAAGTAATGGGTTGTTTCACGTCGTGTGGATCATTTTACAAACTAGGAGGGTCGATTACACATGAAACTATGGGTTAAGGTTCTGATCGGTTTTGCCCTAGGTGTAATTGTCGGCCTGATTGTCGGGCCTCCCATCGAAGTGGTAAAACCGCTGGGAGACTTGTTCATCAGGCTTATCAAGATGCTCATCGTTCCCATGGTCTTCTGTTCACTTGTAGTCGGCGCATCCAGCATAGGTGATCTTAGGAAGCTAGGTCGGGTCGGAGCAAAGACGATCGGTTATTTCTTAGCGACCACAGCTATAGCAATTACTCTAGCTATCATCTTCTCAATCATCTTTAACCCTGCAGGCGGTTATGTCATAACATCGGAACTCGGCACATATGAACCGAGACCTATGCCTAGGATCACAGACGTAATTCTGGAGATGGTGCCGACGAACCCCATCAGTGCCATGGCTACCGATAACATGCTTCAAGTCATCGTATTTGCTCTATTTGTCGGTATAGCCATCTCTCTCATTGGAGAGAAGGGCAAACCGGCTCTGAACGTCTTTGACAGTATAGCTGAAATAATGTATAGAATCGTAGGCATGGTAATGAGTTTTGCACCTATCGGAGTGTTTGCCCTTATTGCCTGGGTAGTTGGCACGGCAGGTGCAGAAGTGCTCCTGCCTCTGGCAAGGGTTATCTTCGTAGTCTACTTCGTCAACATTCTCCATGCTATAGTCGTCTACTCAGGAGCTGTGCGGATCTTTGCCGGAATGAGTCCTATCCAGTTCTTCAGAGGGTTCTTCGAGGCAACGATGGTTGCGTTCAGCACCTGTTCCAGCTCAGCTACTTTGCCGATCTCAATGAGGCTTGCTCAAGACAACCTCGGTGTACCTAAAGAGATAGCCAGCTTTGTACAGCCCCTCGG
>FIZM01000045.1 GCA_900019985.1 uncultured Clostridia bacterium | reverse complement strand
GAACTCCGGTACCGGGAAGAGGATCTCCTCAGGCACAGCAACATATTCCGCAAAACAACCGGGGATGTCGATCCCCAGGTGAATCCAGTACCTGCACCTGTTAAAGATACCTACCTTACAGGCATAGCACTTTCCGCACCCCTTGATGGTGCTGGTGGTTACCCTGTCGCCTACCCTAAATTTGCTGACCTGGCTCCCAACCTCAACGATTTCACCGCAGAACTCATGCCCTGCTATAATCGGGAGTTTGACCGGTCCGTGGCGACCCATGAATGTGTTGTTCCTTATGGCTACGTCTGTCCCGCAAAGGCCTACTGTTTTCACCCTAACCAGCGCCTCGTCAGGCTTGATCTCGGGGATATCAACTTCTTGCATTATATATAACGGCCGTTCATCGACCTTGACAGCAGCTTTCATTTTCATCTGCTCTGCCTCCTTATTAGGTTTTGCTGTTGCTTACCGGTTTCTTCCTATTTCCTTGTTTAGCTCGTCCAAGTCGATCCTGCGCCCTTCCTCAGCAGAGAGATAAGCTGCGTAGGTAACTTCTACTACTTGCCTTCCCAGTTCTCCGTCAGATACAGGATCGCGGCCGTAGTAGACGGCTTCTACGAAATCTTGCATCTCTTGAGGATAGCCGCGCATCCAGTCCTCATCAGGTGAGGGGAAGGTCCATCCTGCCTTGGTTTCTATCTTTTCGGATATGTATTCGTCTCCGAATATTTCATGGGCAGGCGCATACGCCTTAATGGCATCGTTGGCTGCCATGTCGACTTTGATTACTGCATTGGATGAATAGATTGCAAGGGTGTTGACTATTCCTCCGAGAGTAATGTCGTTGGAGAATACTACTCCCTTGGTCCCATCTTCAAAGGTAAGGAAGACTGCTGCCCAGTCCTCAACGTCCTTCCACCGGTCAACCATCCACTTCTTCTCTTCCTTTTGGAACGCGGAGACGCGGGTGAGATTTCCTACTTCTGCGGTGAGTGATTTTACCTTAATAGGCTTACCGTATTTCATCTTTCCTTCGAAATTCTTCAGGTGGATTACCAGCCCGAGGGGATGGGAACCGAGTCTCATTAGGGAACCTCCGCCTGACAGTCTCCATTCACGGGAATAAGCGGCATGGGAGCCACTGTGGCTTTCTTCTGAACGGAGTTCCAGGATTGTTCCACCTGCAGCTTCGAGAAGCCTCTTTGCTTTAGTTACAGGAGGAGCATATACAAAATCCTCTGCATAGCAGAGTTTAACATTGTTTCGTTGTACTGCGTCCATAATCTCATCTGCGTTCTTGACTGCCTTCTTGTACATCTCAAGTTTAGAGGTTTCGCCGACAGCTACTGTTTTATCCTCAAGATCTTCTCCGAAATAGCCTGTCAGCGGCTTCTCGCAGATGATGTGCTTGCCTGCTTCGGCAGCATCTATACATACCCGTTTGTGAAGGACATTGGGAACACAGACATCGATCATGTCTATTTCGTCGTGTTGCAACACTTTTCTGTAGTCTGAATAGTAGTGGGGGATATTGAACTTCTTGGCGAACCGGTCAAGGTCGTCGTCCAGAGACGCAACTGCAACTACCTGTACCGGTATCCCTACTACCTGGCGAAATGCGTTCAAGTGTAGGTGGGTAACAAAACCACTGCCAATCAATCCGATTTTAATTGTCTTCATTGACTCTGTATCCTCCTTTACAAGAATAGGTCCTAATCCTGATCAGTGGTGCTCTCTGTCAACCACTGTTTTTCACTGTGTATGACTTACGCGTCGGAAAGCGTGTTAAGACAGGCCTCAAAACCTGAGTACAGACGAAAACCGTCTATTAATACCATAGACCATTTCGCTGCTTAATGGAATCGGACGCTTTCTCAGATGTGCCAATGTAGACAATTTTCAAGGCAAATAACCTAAGTTTGATTAGTACTTCTACGAAGAGCCTCTCAATCCTTCTCCTGAAGAAAGTTTTTTTCACGAACTGCGATGGCATTGTGTAGACAGCTTTAGCGCCGGTCATGTAACCCCAAAAGATGCAGATCATTGTTATGCGAGCAGCAGCCGAAATAAGGCCGTCTGTCCCTTGGGGCTATTTTAGCAAGACATGGAAAGCTGCGCAATTCCAGGGGATATAACACAATTGGCCGCCTGGATTTGCCTCTTGCAAGAAGGGTTTTCAAGATACTTGCAAAAGGTATAACTACACAACCTATACAAAGAAGCCCTATAACTGTTGTTGGAAGAAGGAGGAATGAATACGTGAAAGTTGAAGAAAGACTTAAAGAGCTCGGTGTTGAGTTGCCGGAACCTGCAAAACCGTTAGCGTCCTATATTCCTTACGCCAGAACCGGTAACCTCATTTACATCTCAGGCCAGCTTTGCACTGTTGAGGGTGAGTTGAAATATAAAGGTAAAGTTGGCGAGGATGTCAGTGAAGAAGAGGCATATGACGCTGCAAGGATTTGCGCAATCAATCTTGTGGCTATCCTGAAAAGTGCAATCGGTGATTTGGATAAGGTCAAGAAAATCGTAAACATACACGGCTATGTCAACAGTGCAAAGGGCTTCGTGAATCAGCCAATGGTCATCAACGGGGCTTCAGATTTCCTGGTTGAGGTCTTTGGAGAAAAGGGCAAACACTCAAGATGCGCATTGGCGTGTAATGAACTTCCTTTAGATGCTGCAGTAGAAGTTGAAATGATCGCTGAAGTTGAAGACTAGTCTTCGGGAGCTGCTGGGGCAGATAGACCCGGCTGAGGTTTGTCCGGCGCGTATCTGCCCCAAGTCCACCTTTATCAATCTGTCTCGCCAAAAAGTGCTTTTGCTTTCTTGAGGAAATCGGTAATGGGCAGGTGTTGCGGGCACAGGCCTTCGCACTCCTTGCATTCTGTGCATGCTGATGGGTCTGCATTTGCTTTCTTAAGGAATGCATAGAATCCTCTTGAAGCATCCCCGGCTCCGTATACGAAGTAATCATTATAGAGTGAGAAAACATCGGTAATGGCCACATTGTTGGGGCAGGGGAGACAGTAGTTACATTCAGTGCACGGTATTTTTATGCGATCTTTGTACAAGGCTTTTGCCTCGCTGATCAATGCCAGGTCTTCATCGGTTAATGAGTTAGGTAGGGCATCACCGGCTATGCGCAAGTTCTCAATCACCTGGTCCATAGAACTCATTCCGCTGAGGACACAAGATACCTCAGGATGGTGCAAGACCCATTTCAGCCCCCATTCTGCAGGAGTTCGTTTAGTCTTTGCTTTGTCCCACACAGCCTGTACATCAGGGGGTACATTCTGTGCCAGCTTCCCACCGCGGAGAGGCTCCATGACTACGATTCCAATGCCTTTTGAAGCTGCATATTTCATGCCGGTAAGGCCTGCCTGATAGTAATCGTCTACATAATTCAAGTGGATCAGTGTAAGAGCCCAGTCATATGAGTCGACGATCTCACGGAACACATCAACAGTATCATGGAACGAAAAACCGATGTACTTGATGAGCCCGCGGTCTCTGGCCTTTTCCATGGAATCCAGGACTCTGAGTTTCTTTGCTTTATCCCATGAATGCCTGTTAATAGAGTGCAAAAGGTAGAAATCCACGTGATCTGTGGCAAGCTTCTCCAGCTGTTCAGTTAGGTACTTATCGACGTCATCCGGAGATTCCAGGAGCCAGACAGGACATTTGGTAGCAAGATAAACTCTTTCCCGGTATCCGTCTGCCAAAGCCTTGCCTACGATGTTTTCCCCTTGGCGGCTGTGATAGTTATACGCAGTGTCTATGTAGTTTACGCCGTTATCTATGGCATATCGTATCATGCGGACAGCTTCTTCAGTATCGGCCCCGGAGTTGCCGGATTCAGAGCGGGGCAGCCTCATACAGCCAAACCCCAAAGCGGAAACATTAAGGCCTGTCTTTCCCAGTTTTCGATATTGCATAGCAACCCCTCCATCTCTAAGGTTTGACAGGAACAGGGATACCGTACGGACCGTCTTTCAAGAACGCTATGGACGGTTCAATTCCTTTTGACCTGTAATCTTGTATTGCGTTGGCAACAGCCAGTTCCACCATGTCTTTTGCGTCACGAAGATCCGATGAATACCGCCGATCTGCCGGTAGCAGCAGGTTTCCGTCAATGCCCGGCAGGATCTTTGCATCCTTTTGCGAAACGTGGGGCGCACAGAAAGTGAAGTTTTCCATGGGCGTTCTTGAGAATACCTTTGACCACATCTGAACCTGCCATTGTTCAGGGATGAAGCTCCAATCCTTGCTTGTTATCAGCCTCATGAAACTCTCCGGTCCGTTGAGAGTCAATAAGTGGATGAGTGTACGATAGTAAGGGCTTCCTACAGGATCTTTATCTACAGTATTAGCAGCCATTATCAATTTTGCACCCGGCTTCATGATGGGAATGGCCACCACTCCTGCTTTAGCAGCCTGGTAGTGGTTGATTCCGACAAAGCCCGCATGAGTAACTACAATGTCATACGTTTGGCGTACCGGTATGGTTACATATTCTCGTATCCGCTCCACAGCTTTCATGTGCGCAGCTTCAAGATCTCCTGAGTATACTCCTGTAAGCCGGAATCTATCATCTAAAGTCACATTGACAATGAAATCAACCCCTGTCATCTTGGCAACTTCAACGGCTTCTTCGTGGCAAGGGTTCCCATCTAAGACCAGGTCAGCAGCGTTAGGTGACGATAGGAACTCAGGGCCGTGAAATATGTAGGTGCTGTCTTCGCCTATGAGACCGGGGCAAACCGCTTTTCTTCCTCCTGAAGCTCCTGCCATGAAATGGCTTTCAACGAGGCCGGTTAGGATTTTTACGTCTGATTCAAGGTATACCTTGTTAATGAATACCTTACTTCCTCTGGATGTGACACCTAAGAAATCGAGGTTGGATTCATCCCTCGAGTCATGACACACGATTCGTATATTTCTGTCAAACACAGAAGGGTCAAGCATGGCTCTCTGTTCATCTTCTGAAAGCTCTCTGTGGGTTCCGGTGGCGACTATAATTGTGATGAGCTCAGGCTGTATCCCGAGGTTGATAAGCTCGTCAATTATCGGGACCAGGATTCCTGAATCACCGGTATAAGGTACAGGCCTGGTGTTGTCTGACACTACTACTGCAACAGTCAATTCTTTGACCGGCTTTCCTTTGTTTCTTACGATCTCGCCAAGCCCACGTGATTCAATAGGATTTCGTATGCTTTCAAGGATAGCATCTTGAGGCTTAGTAATCGGTGAAGGTTTTGCCATCTCAAGGCAGCAAGTCCGGTCAGGCAACTCGAGTTCGATGAGATTATTGCCTCCGAAGTCCATTGTGAATCCGGGCAATTTGCAAACACCTCATACTGACTTAATGATTCCAGGAAAATGTAAGATTATTATACTACATCATGTTGTTTCAAGCATATCCCACGATTCTGGGCTTTTGGAAAGACAAGCATTAACAGCAGCAACTGCCAAGCATAAACGCCAGGTAGTAAACGGTCGGAAACTGAATAATCCCGCCTTCTGTGAAGCGGGATTACTCTACGTTTTGCCACCGGAATTGTGGGCTTCAGACTATCCGCTTGCATTGTTGACAGCTCTTCTGTCTCCCCTAATCCCATGGACGATTATGTCTATAAGTTCCTCAACGCTTGTTTCTTCCTTGCGGAAGTCTCCAACTTTCCTTCCGTGCTCCAGCACGATGATTTTATCCGCTACCGGATATACGTGGTACAGATTGTGAGTTATGAAAATAACAGAGAG
>FIZM01000044.1:11616-18093 GCA_900019985.1 uncultured Clostridia bacterium | reverse complement strand
GAGTGTCGTATTGCACGGAAACATCAGCGCAATGACGGTCCGAGAGAAATGCATACCGTAATCTGTTCAGCTTGCGGAAGGGAAGCAGAAGTCCCCTTCAAGCCTCGCGAGGACAGACCGGTATACTGCCGGGAGTGTTTTGAAGCTCAGAAATCATATGTGCGCTGACAACTAACGGAGTTTACAACTGACTTAGTCGTATAAGCAGCGTCAGGCGCGGCATTTCAAGACGCTAGGGACAGCGCGGTTTATTACCGCGCTTTTTTTCATTTTTTTCTCGGAAGCTGCAAAAGGACTTACCTCACTGAAATACCATTTGATATATGAGGAACTAATAATTATAGGTAGAGCACTTTTTTGGGGCGAAAATGGGAACTCTAAAGGTAGCTTTTTCGTCAAGATATGACAGGAGGACAATAATCGGAGGTGAAGTGTTGCCCATATCACTTCGGAGAGGAAGTATGCGCCGACTGTTCGGCGCACTCTTGCTAGGTATCGCCATATCATTCATGCTAATCCCGTCTACGAGCCTTGCAGATTCCAAATATGAAGAATCAGTAGACCCTGTGGACGTTATCAGGTTCTACTCGTACGACAAAAGCCAGCCTCTCCAAGGGAATCTTGTTCTCAAGGCTGAAAATGAATGGTATCGGAGATATGAACTGACATATCAAAGTGAAGGCGATACAGTCTATGCTGCCTACTTTGTGCCGAAAGTGGAAGGGAAAGTGCCTGCTGTAATCGGAGTCCACGGCATGTTTTCAGAGGATGAGGACCAGTTTTTGCATGTGGCTGACTTTGCCGCGAGGCGGGGGTTCGCTGTATTAATGCCCAGCCTGCCCTTTCATCACAGGCGTGCTAAAGGCATTCAAGTCATCTCAGGGCAAAAGTTCGTGGTAGCCCCTCCTGTGGCAGTCAGGAACAATTTCAGGCGTGCAGTTATCGATATGCGCCGCGCGCTGGACTGGCTGATGTCCAGAGACAACATAGACAAGGAACAGATCTATATCACCGGTGTCAGCCTAGGCGGCATGGTGTCCATGTTGACGTATAAGACTGATCCAAGGCTAAGAGGCGGAGTTTTCCTCGTTGCAGGCGGAGGTTTCCGAGAGATACTGGTTCACAGCGAGAATCCTGTGGTGCGCAATTTTAGGCTGCTTTCCAAGATCGGGATTGCGGATATTGAGGGAGCTGCAGATATCTTGAGGCTGGTGGATCCTGCAGCCCTACCTGATGTTTGGCCAAGGCCTGTCTTAATGCTGAACGGCACTTTGGACGTGATATTTCCTGTCAGCGAAACCATGCGAGCTGCTGAAAGCTTTGCCAACGCAGATGTCATTTGGGCAAAGAGCTCTCACTTTTATCCTGTTTCAGGCAGCATGTACTTGATCCTGGATTTTTTATCGAGGCTTTCCGGCAAGTCTCTTGAGTGTCGCATGCCTCACGGAAGCGATGTAAAGGAGACTGTTCAACCTCCGGTGCCTGGGGATTCCAGGCTATGGATTGATTTGACTTTCTCTCCGAAGAGAACTCCTCAAGCAGGCGAACTCCGCAAGCAGGCAAGCTTTGGGATCCACCTTGTAAACAGATTGACTCCTACACTGGTAGTCCCTGAGGAGATC
Organism: uncultured Clostridia bacterium; assembly: GCA_900019985.1. Lineage (GTDB taxonomy): Bacteria > Bacillota > SHA-98 > UBA4971 > UBA4971 > UBA4971. Next base: position 16,471 of record FIZM01000044.1, on the reverse strand, counting down.
TGGCTTGCTGAGAAGCATAAGCTAGAGAGCGTTCCGGCTTCAATTTTCGTAGTCAGATCCATAGCTTCAGGTGACCTTGCCTCTGCGTTGTCGTACTTGCGCCTGTTGGACCGCAGCCAGGGCGGGGTATACATTCTCATGCCTCCCGATTCAAGCTCAGCTCATACTGAAACCGGGAGAGGCGAACGGAAGGTTCCTGCGCAAGTTGTGTGGCTTAATCCTTTAGATTTTGAGATTGTGTGGCTTTCAAGCATGCAGATGGAGGAATCCGGCCTTGAGAATGCAGACATTCTGTCAAACCTCGGTTTTAAGCCTGACAAGGTAAATGACGTGGTGGGCTACCTTCTTGATAAGATTAAGGTCTCTGATATTCCGCCTCTTCCCTCAGTGGTTTACGATACAGCCATTGATATAAGATGGGCGGAATCTCCGCAGTGAGATGCAGGACTTCGTCTTGTTGCACGGAAATATGAAAGTGAGAAGCCTAACCCTGATTTTCCCGAAAGGAGCTGGTAAGAATGGAAGTCACTCTAAAATCGAAGAATGTTGAATTGGCAAGACCTATTAGGGATTACATCGAAAAGAAGGTACTCAAGCTCCAGAAGTTTTTTCAAGGGGATTCAATCAATGCTCAGGTAGTCGTGAGTGCTGAGAAAGGGCTTCAGATCGCTGAGGTTACCGTTCAAGTGAATGGCCTCCTCCTGAGAGGTGAGGAGAAGACAGGTGACATGTATGCGTCCATTGACGGGGCAGTCGACAAGATTGAGCGACAAATCCGCAAGTATAAGACTAGAATCCATAGGAGGCTGCGTCAGACCGGTTCAGGCATAGTTGAGGCAGAGCTGACCCGTGACACTGCCGGGGTGGAGGAGCGCGGCGAAGAAGCTAGGATTGTCAAGACAAAGCGCTTTGCCATCAAGCCTATGTCCGCACAGGAAGCGGTAATGCAGATGGAATTGCTGGGGCATGATTTTTTCGTTTTCTCAAACAGTGAGACTGATGAGGTCAATGTGGTTTACCGCCGTAAAGACGGAAACTACGGCTTGATAGAGCCTGAGTTTTAAAAGTAAAATGTAAGAAAGCGAGTCTGCTTTGTGATGATAGAGGAAAGGGTTGCCTGCTTATGGCAACCCTTTGGTACATAGGGGGACAGGAGCCTGTATGAACAGAGTATCTTTAGTAATCTTCGAAGGCGGAATGCCCGGTAGTCAAATAGAAGAGCAGGTTGCCCAGGTGAGGAAGGCGGTGGTCCTTGACAACTTGGAGAAGTTCTCGGAAGTTGCGGAACTGGACGATGTATTCCTCTACACGACTTACGAAGACCTGGCAAAAACTGCGTCTTCTTTCGGAGTCGAGAGCCAGGTCATACCTGCTGAGCAACATTTTCACTTCGGAGAGGCTTTTGCCGAGGTGATAAAGGACCGTTCTCTGGAAGCTGTCATATATATGGGAGGAGCTTCCGGGGCGCTCATGACTCAGTCGGAGCTTAGCACATTTGCCAGGTGTCTTGCCTCATCTTCCGGAGTTATGCTTGCCAACAACATCTTTTCCAGTGATATTGTTGGGTTTACCCCTGCATCAGCGCTGCTGGATGTAGGTGAACTGCCGCAGACGGACAATGCCCTTGGCATGGCTTTGTCGTTTTTGAACCATCGGAAGCTGCCTGAGACGGTAGGTACCTTGTTTGACGTAGACACGCCTTCTGACCTCGCTGTCCTGGAGCTTCATCCGGCAGTGGGCTCCAATGTAAAGGGCGTGCTTCAAAAGATGGACCTTGAACCTGCAAGCTCCCGCCTGCGAAAGGTCAGAGAGGTAATGTCAATCCCTCTTTCAGAGGTGTGCTTAATCGGCAGGGTGAACCCTCAAACCGTGTCATACGTCAATGAAAGGCTGCAATGCAGGACGCGGGTTTTCTCTGAGGAACGGGGCATGAAAGCACTGGGCCGTGAAGGCAGCCGGCAAATCGTGTCTCTTCTGGGTTATCTTACAGAAGAGGTGGGCTTTACAGGCTTGGTCAGAGCCTTGGAGAAAGTGGCAGATGCTGTGCTTATGGATACCAGAGTCCTGTTCCATCACTTTAATCTGGACTTGCCTGCCAAAGACCGGTTTAACTCAGATCTTTTGCGTCCGGATGCTGTCGATGATCCTGTTGCCCGCGAGTTTACAGCTTGTCTCCTGTCATCGAAGATTCCTATTGTTCCCGGCGGGCACTCACTGGTGTCAGGCGGGCTCAGGGTAATCGTTGATTCTCTCGTCCGTGAAGGAGAACGTGCCCAAACCGGAGTATAGGAAATAAGGTTGAAGGATTCTATGATATAATTGACTCGCGTTTTGCAGGTGTAAGGCATTTTGTTAACATGTCCCCATGTATGCGTTGAACTCGAGGGACACTTGATTATGTACATCCGTAACCTGCGAAGAGAAGAGGGGATAGATTAGTGCTTGGGTTCCTAAAGAAGGCTTTTGATGCAAATGAAAGGGAACTGAAAAGGCTGAGAAGGACAGCGGAACAAGTGTCTGCCCTCGAGCCTGAAGTCAAGAAGCTGTCCAACGACGAACTCAGAGCCAAAACGTTTGAGTTCAAGGCAAGGCTGGAAAAGGGTGAATCCCTTGATGACATTCTTCCTGAAGCCTTTGCAGTGGTTCGGGAAGCTGCAGTCAGGGTGCTTGGTCAACGCCACTTCGATGAGCAGATCATGGGCGGTATAGTCCTCCATGAAGGGCGAATTGCTGAAATGAAGACAGGAGAAGGTAAGACCCTTGCAGCGACTTTACCTGCGTACCTCAATGCCCTGACCGGAAAAGGTGTCCATATTGTCACAGTCAACGATTACCTGGCCAGGCGTGATGCTGAATGGATGGGCACCGTTTATAAATTCCTCGGCCTTAAGGTGGGTGTGATAATCCACGGGCTTGACCATACACAGCGGAAGGCAGCCTACGATGCGGATATCACTTACGGAACCAACAACGAGTTCGGTTTCGACTATCTCCGTGACAACATGGTAACCTCACCTGACGAAATGGTTCAGAGGGAGTTGAATTACGCCATTGTCGACGAGGTAGACAGCATCCTTATCGATGAAGCCAGAACTCCTTTAATCATATCCGGACAAGCAGAGGAGTCCACCAACCTCTACGAGCAATTCTCCAGGCTGGTCCCAAAGCTGAAGAAGGAAGAGGATTATACAGTTGATGAAAAGGCAAGGGCTGTATCTATTACTGATGAAGGTGTCCGGAAAGTCGAACGGATGCTGGGGATAGATAACCTTTCAGATGAGTCCAATATAGAGGTAATGCACCATTTGAACCAGGCCCTTCGTGCCCACGCGCTGATGAAGCGCGACAGGGACTATATCGTTAAAGACGGCCAAGCAATAATAGTTGACGAGTTCACAGGAAGGTTGATGTTCGGAAGGCGGTACAGCAACGGACTCCACCAGGCCATCGAAGCGAAGGAAGGGATTAAGGTTGAGCGGGAAAGCCTGACCCTGGCAACGATTACTTTCCAGAACTACTTCCGCATGTACAACAAGCTGGCAGGCATGACTGGAACTGCAGCTACAGAGGAAGAAGAGTTTCAGAAGATATACGGGCTTGATGTTGTCGTTGTTCCCACTCACCTTCCCATGATCCGCACTGACTATCCGGATGTCGTTCTGAAGACTGAAAAGGCTAAGTTCAATGCGATCGTAGAAGAGATCGAAAGAAACCACAAGACAGGCCAACCTATCCTTGTAGGAACCATATCCATAGAGAAGTCAGAGCGCTTGAGCGAGATGCTGAAGCGAAGGGGTATCCGGCACCAGGTCCTAAACGCTAAACACCATGAACGTGAGGCTGAGATAATAGCACAGGCCGGCAGGTTGGGTGCAGTCACCATTGCCACAAACATGGCAGGTAGAGGCACAGACATTGTATTGGGAGGTAACCCTGAATACATTGCCAAGCAAAAGCTCCGTGCAAAAGGTTACTCAAGCGAGGTTGTGGCCGAGGCTTCGGAGCTTTTCCCCACAGACGATGAAGAAGTGCTCAAAGCCAGACAGGAATATCAGGAGCTCCTGAAAGAAGCCAAGGCTGAATGTGAAGGGGAGCACGAGAAAGTGATAGAACTCGGTGGCCTTTTCGTCATGGGCACTGAGCGTCATGAGAGCCGCAGAATTGACAACCAGCTCAGAGGGCGTTCAGGTAGGCAAGGAGACCCCGGTGCGTCCAAGTTCTATGTCTCTCTTGAAGATGACCTTATGCGGCTGTTCGGCGGAGAGATGATAACCGGAATAATGGATCGCCTCGGATGGGAAGAGGATATGCCAATTGAGCACCCGCGTATTGCCCGGGCCATCGAGACGGCACAGAAGCGAGTTGAAGGTCACAACTTCGACATCAGGAAACAGGTCCTTGAATACGACGATGTCATGAATAAGCAGCGTGAAGTCATCTACAGCGACAGGCGTAAAGTCGTAGAGGGAGAAGGCCTGAAAGAGCGGATCCTTGAGATGATGTCTGAGGTTGTCGGAGAAATACTGGATGTTTACGCAAATGAACAGATATTCCAGGAAGAATGGGATCTTGCAGCCCTTTCCGACAGATTGAATCATACGTTTGTATTGCGGCCGCCTATCACTCCAAGTGATTTGGAAGGGAAGGGACGCCCTGAGCTTGACGGCTTGTTGACGGACCTTGTCATAAAGTCCTATGAAGAGCGCGAGAAAGCCATAGGCCATGACGAGATGAGAGTCCTGGAGAGACTCGTGATGCTCCGGATTATCGATTCCAAGTGGGTGGAACACCTCCAAGCAATGGATAACCTCAGGGAAGGAATTGGACTACGGGCGTACGGACAGAAGGATCCTCT
>FIZM01000044.1:0-11584 GCA_900019985.1 uncultured Clostridia bacterium | reverse complement strand
GGAAGCGGTGATTATGCCGGCCCGAAACCTGAGAAGAGGCGAACTCGGAAGATCGGCAGAAACGAGCCTTGCCCGTGCGGTAGCGGAAAGAAATATAAGAAGTGCTGTGGAAAAGGAGCGTAGGTAACGTGATCAGTGAGATCAAGCCGACCTTGGCAGAGCTTAAAGACAGAGTTGAAAAGATGAGGGGTTATCTTTGAGATCGATTCTAAGTTAGAGCAGCTTGAGGACTTAGAAAAGGCAATGGCTGATCCCGGGTTTTGGGATGAGCCTGAAGAGGCAAGGAAAATACTGAAGCAAGCAAGTGGACTTAAGGAAGATATTGAATCCTGGACAAGGACAATGTCCCAAGCTGACGATCTGTGGACCCTTCTTAATCTTGCAATAGAAGAAGGAGACGATTCAGTGGAAGAAGAGATTGTTGAAGGCGTTACTTCCCTGGAAAGAGTCGTCTCACAGTTGGAAGTGGCTCACCTTTTAAGCGGCGAGTATGATGGAGCCGATGCCATTCTGTCGATACATGCAGGTGCCGGAGGTACTGAAGCGCAGGACTGGGCGGAAATGCTCCTCCGGATGTACCTGAAATGGGCAGAAAAGAGAGGGTTTGAAACTGAGATTACTGACTTCCTTCCCGGGGACGAGGCCGGAATCAAAAGCGTTACAGTGTTGGTCTCCGGGAGGCATGCCTTTGGATATCTAAAAGCTGAAAAGGGAGTCCATCGGCTTGTCAGGATCTCGCCTTTTGACGCTAATGCCAGAAGGCATACTTCCTTTGCATCTGTTGATGTGATTCCTGAGATTCCTGAGGATATAGATATTGAGATAAATCCTGAGGATATAAAGGTAGACACTTACAGGGCAGGGGGCGCAGGCGGTCAGCATGTGAACAAGACTGAGTCCGCTGTCAGGATAACTCATATCCCCACCGGGATAATAGTCCAGTGCCAAAATGAGCGGTCTCAGTATCAAAACAGAGTGACTGCGATTAGGATCCTAAAGGCGAGACTCTTCCAACACTCTCAAGCTGAGAAAGAGAAGAAACTCGGTGAGCTCCAAGGAGAGCAGAAGGAAATCGCCTGGGGGAGCCAGATAAGGTCATACGTATTTCAACCTTATACCATGGTGAAGGACCATAGGACCGGGATTGAGACAGGGAATGTCCAGGCAGTGATGGATGGTGAGATCGACGAATTTATAGAGAGTTATCTCAGGTCTAAAGCGAAGATGAGCGAATCGTGAAAAGACGGGGAGGCGCCGGGTCTATCCTAATCTTCCTTATTATTGCCTTTTGCATAGCGCTGGTTTTCGAATTTGCAGCTCCGCGCATTATCGCATCTCATTTGGAGGGTGCGATAAGATCAGGTGTTGACGGAATTGATTCAGTCAGGATTCGATTAGGGGCTTTTCCTGTACTAAGGCTGATTACCTCAGGGAAGGTCAATTCTCTAAGCATAGATTGTACAGGCCTTTGGGTGGAAGGTTTGAGAGTTGAATCCCTCATGATCGATGCACGCGATATCATCATTGACATGCAGGCCTTGAGGGAAGAAGGCAAGTTCTTCTTGTCTCAGATCGGACAAGGCCGGGCTGACCTGGTAATCGGCGAAAATGATCTTACCATGTATGTTAAGGGGCTTAAAGGCATACCTGAATCCGTGCTGGTTGAGTTGGCTCCCGGAAGGGTAACTGTGAAAGGCGATGTCAGTGTGGCAGGTATCAGCATACCTGTAAATGTTGACGGGGAATTTGTTCCTGAGCAAGAAGGCACCGCTTTAGCCTATAGAATTAACAACATTCAAATCGCCGGTGCAAAACTCCCGTCTGTCATTACTGACGGATTGCTGAGCAGCCTTAGCTTTTCGCTGGATATATCGGATCTTCCTGTTCCTGTTGTTATCAGCGGCGTAAGTATGGAAGATGATATCTTGCGCATCACCGGGAGGACGTTGAGTAACGACAGAGAAGGCATGTAGAGGATGCGTCCTTCGTGGTTGGATGCAGCAATAAGAGGGGTGGGTTCTATGATCGGACCCAAGCATGCGAAAAACCTTTGGGTGTTGGCATTAGCTGTAGCTTTGATATCGGCTGTCGTCATCTTGTGGGGAAGATGGCAGGTTGAGAAAGCAAATAACACCGTGGAACTGGTGATGGATTACCGTGCAGCTGAACTCCTGTGCCAGAGTGTAGATTATCCGCTTGAGGTTTTCCTGAGACAGGCACGGGACGCAGGACTGACCTCAGTCGCCGTGGGCGAGCTTACAATCAGCGATATTGCCACCCTAGGACAGGTTTACCTGTTGAGCGGAAGACAGATCCTGGATTACGATAAATTGTCGCCTGTAACTGATCCTGTGCTTAGGCAAATGATCGATGAGTCGCGTTTGGTTGCAGGCAACTCCTACATATTCCCCAGAGATGACCGGGTTTTTCAGGATCTTATTGAGATCTTGCCGGCAAGGCTTGAAGGAGAGCGGATTTCAGCTTTTTCGTCCCACCGCTTCGGCCCGTTCCTTGAGAGTGCCAGAAGTATTCCTGATTTGGAGAAAGTCAACATAGGGCTGGATCTTGAAGCGGTTCACACAGTCACCGAAGCAGGGCTCCGCATTGTGCCGAGGCTGAGGAACTACCCGGGTGTAACCCCTCACAAGATAAGCTTCTTCTTTGACCGCATTCCTTACAAAGAAGACATCAGCCTTATGATATTCGAAGGTATGGAAGTCCTGGGGCACCCTAACCACTTAACCGATGTCAGGGATTTGATGCAGTCGAACTCCATGGATTTCGGAATTGTGGAATTCGCATCCCAGGTGGGAGACAGCAGGTTTGCACGCTTAATGAGCCCTCAGGTAATAAGGGTTCACAGCATTACCGAGCGGGAAATGGAGAATATCCCATTTGACAAGGCTGTGGAAAGGTTTGCCCGTGCAGCACGGGAGCGGAATATGAGAGTCATGTATATCCGGCCTTTCCCTGCGGAAATGGGAGATATCAGTGCTATAACGAAGAACCTCAGCTATATTGAGGCTGTCTGTGGGAAGATAGAGGAATCAGGGTTTTCCATAGGACAAGCTCAACCTATCAAGGAGCACACTCCTGACAAATACTTGTTGGTGGTAGTCGGCATCGGGATTCTGTCGTCTGCCTTCATCCTCCTTGACAGGCTGGTTACATTACCGCCCATCATCGAGTTGGGATTGTTCGGGTTAGGGATTGTTTTTTACTCAGTTCTGCTTTCAACGAAGTATTCGACACTGATAAGACAACTCGCAGCCCTGGGTGGAGCAATAGTCGTCCCGATACTGGCTGTGACCGGCTTGTACTCTAAGCTGCTTTGGCGAGGCCGCGGTGCGGAAGGCCCATGCCTGAAAGATGCTGTTCTGTTATGGTTGGAGGCCTCAGCTATATCTGTGGTGGGAGGGTTTCTTGTAGCGGCTACTCTATCCAGCACCACGTTTATGCTGTCTCTTGACAAGTTCCTTGGGGTAAAAGCGGCTCACATAATACCTATAGTTTTCAGCGCTGCTCTGTGCTGGATGTATCTTGCCAGGTGGGAGCAGCTGGAGGAGGGATCCGGCTACAGCGTTTCCTCCTTGATCGGAAACCTCTTGATGGAACCTGTGCGTATATGGCATGTTCTGGCTCTTGCTGTGATAGCCTTAGGTGGACTGGTATATATATTGCGGACAGGCAATATATATCTAGGGTTGCCGATTCCCCAGTTTGATGAAGGAATGAGGCGGTTCCTCGAAAATCTTTTGGTATTCCGCCCGAGGACCAAAGAATTCCTCATAGGGCACCCTATGATGCTGCTCGGTGCTGCACTGGCGCTTTCAGGCTATCTCAAAGCCGGACTGGCACTTGTGCTTGTAGGATGCATAGGCCAGATATCTATGATAAATACCTTTTCGCACATACACTCCCCGATCGTAGCAACTTTACTGAGGACCTTATATGGATTAGCCCTTGGCGGGGTAATTGGGATTATCATTACCGTTGTATTCATCTACTTCTCAAGGAAGCTGGGATTCTGTCGGAGATTCCGGGGGGAGGAACACTTCGAAGAATGAAGTTTGTCATTTCCGGGTACTTCGGATTCCAGAACATAGGCGATGAGGCTGTCTTGGCAGCCATGATCGAGCACCTGAAAGAGGAGGCTCCCGGCTCAGAGATAGTGGTCCTTTCGAAGGACCCTGCTCTCACAAACAAGCTTCACAATGTTTCTACAGTTAATAGAGGTGACATCTTGAGGATATCCAGGGAACTCCGGAGCGCGGATCTCTTCATCAGCGGGGGGGGCTCTCTTCTCCAGGATGTCACCAGTTTCAGATCGGCCCTATACTACTTAGCATTGGTAGCCTTGGCAAAGATGATGAAGAAGCCGGTTTTCTTCTATGCCCAGGGGATTGGGCCTTTGACCAGGAAAGCCACTAAAGCTCTGGTCAGAATCGTAGCGAACCGGGTTGACACTATCACAGTCAGGGATGAACAATCGCGTGCCCTTCTTCAATCTATAGGCGTTACGAAGCCCAAGATACATGTGGCAGCTGACCCGGTGTTTGGGCTTAGCCGCCGGGAGGGGAAGGGAAGGGGCAGAAAACTGCTGGAGGCTTGCGGGATTTCTGTAGGGGATCGTCCGTTGGTTATAGTGTCTATGCGCCCTTGGCTGGGTGTTCCCGGGTATATCCAGGCTGTGGCTTCAGCCTGTGATGACCTGGCGAAAGCGCGCGATGCTGTCATTGTGTATGTTCCGTTCCACAGCACACAAGATGTTCCTATCTGCCAGGCATGCATCGAATTGATGCAAATGCCGGCATACATGTGGGATTGTCCGGATTCGCCGAAGGACGTCATATCAGTGATTGAAGATGCGGATTTTGTCATAGGCATGAGATATCATGCCCTTGTATTTGCAGTGGCGGCAGGCACTCCCTTTGTTGCCTTATCATACGACCCGAAGGTGGATGGTTTGCTTTCGATCGTAGGGGAGGAGCCCGGACTCTCCGCAGTAGAACGCAGCACAGAATCGTTTCGTGCACACGTAAAAGATGCCTGGAGCAGACGGGAAGAGATGCAAGGTAAGCTTTTGGCTCTTGTTCCGAAGCTCGGTGAGTCTGCGAAGCAGGTAGCTTCTTTGGCCGTCAATACTGTAAGCAGGCAGGCAAGGCCGGGGTAGGAGGTGCCTTTGTGGACCGAGTAAGCATCCTCGGCCTTCCGGTAGATAGGGTTGACATGGCCGGGGCTGTTATGCGTATCAGGGATTTCATATCGGAAAACAGGACGTGCCAAGTAGTAACCTTGAACTCAGAGATTGCCATGGCAGCCCAGGAAAACCAGGAGCTTAAAGACGTCGTTTGCCAGGCTGATCTGGTGGTGCCTGACGGCGCAGGTATTGTCTGGGCTTCGCGGGTCCTTGGGGACAGGCTGCCTGAAAGGGTGGCAGGGTTTGACCTGATGCAGGAGTTGCTTGTGTGTGCAGCAAACCACAAGTGGCCTGTCTATTTCCTCGGTGCGGAACCCGGGATAGCCGATTTGGCAGCGGAACGCGTCAAAAGAAGGCTGCCCGGCCTAATTCTAGCCGGGACTCATCATGGGTTCTTTAACGAGGACGAAGAATCGTCTATTATGGAGGAGATGAATTCCAGAAAGGCTCGCATTATCTTTGTGGGGATGGGCGCACCAAGGCAGGATTTCTGGATTGCGAGAAATAAGAAAAGTATATCAGCAGCTGTTTGCATAGGTGTCGGAGGGAGTTTCAATGTCCTGGCAGGCAAGGTAAAGCGGGCGCCGGATTGGATGGGAAGGTTAGGCCTTGAGTGGCTGTACCGTCTTGTTTGTGAACCTACAAGGTTCTTTCGGATGATGGCTTTGCCTCGGTTTGTTATTAGGGTGCTTGGAGAAAGGCTGACCAAGTCGTAAAGAATCATCTCGACTAGGGAGTGAGGTAATTGACTAAAGAAGAGGTCAGAGAATTACAGCAGATAGCGCAACGTCTCAGGCTAAGTATTGTAAAATCTGTAGCAGCTGCAGGTTCAGGCCATCCCGGTGGTTCTCTCTCAATCGCAGATATTTTGGCTACCCTTTACTTTAAGGAAATGAGGATTGACCCCAAAAACCCGGCCTGGCCTGACAGGGACAGATTTGTCCTGTCAAAAGGGCATGCAGCTCCTGCCCTGTATGCGGTTTTGGCTGAGGCAGGCTTCATAGATAAAGAAGAATTGATGACCCTGAGGCAACTTGGAAGCAGGTTGCAGGGGCATCCCAGTATGAGACATGTCCCCGGTGTGGAGATATCCACAGGGTCTCTGGGCCAGGGGCTGTCTGCAGCCAATGGGATGGCTATTGCTGCGAAGCTTGATAACAGGCCAACGAGAGTGTACGCAATAATCGGTGACGGCGAGTCACAGGAAGGGCAGATATGGGAAGCATCAATGACTTCAGTCCACTATAAGCTGGACAACCTTATGGTTTTTCTGGACTACAACGGCCTGCAGATCGATGGCAGGGTGCACGACGTGAAATCCTTCCGGGACCCCGGTGCGAAGTGGCAGGCTTTCGGCTGGCATGTCCTTGAGATAGACGGCCACGATATTGAGGCCATCTATTCCGCTTGTCAGGAAGCGAAAGCTACTAAAGGAAAGCCTACAATGGTAGTTGCCCACACTGTAAAAGGGAAAGGCGTCCCTTTCATGGAGAATATCGCGGATTGGCACGGTAAGGCGCCATCCAAGGAGCAAGCGGAAGAGGCGATAAGGTACCTGGAAGCTTCGCTTGTTTAGCCTGTATACTGAGGCTGTTTTGGTTCTGTGGTTTACCTTGGCTATGTGAGGATTTGATTAAATGTATCGACAGGGGGATAAGGCGTCATGACAGATGCACCACGAAAGATAGCTACTCGCGCAGCATATGGGAAAGCCTTGGCTAAGCTTGGAGAGCTCAATCCCGATGTAGTGGTCCTTGATTCAGACCTTTCCAAATCAACTAAGACCGATGAGTTCGCCAAGAGGTTCCCTGAGAGGTTCATTCAAATGGGGGTAGCTGAGGCTGATATGATGGGCACTGCTGCAGGCCTTGCAGCATCAGGGAAGATCCCGTTTGCCAGCACGTTTGCGATATTTGCATCAGGCCGTGCCTATGACCAAGTCAGGCAGACCGCAGGGTACGGCAAGTTAAACGTGAAGATAGGCGCAAGTCACGGCGGGATTACAGTGGGAGAAGACGGCGCTTCCCACCAGGCTCTTGAGGACATTGCTCTCATGAGGGCAATCCCTGGAATGACAGTGATTGTTCCTGCTGATGCCGTCGAAACGGAGCAGGCTGTATTTGCTGCAGCTCGTCACGAGGGCCCTGTTTACATACGTACAGGAAGAAGCGGCGTGCCTGTTCTTTTTGACGAAGATTACGAGTTTCAGATTGGAAAGGCTGCCACTCTCAGAGAAGGCAACGATGTGACGATAATTGCGTGTGGTGTAATGGTATCCATAAGCTTGGAAGCAGCTGATATTCTGGCAGATAAAGGTGTTTCGGCCCGCGTCGTCAATATGGGGACTATCAAGCCTATTGATGTCGATGCAATAGTCAAAGCGGCTAAAGAAACCGGGGCCATCGTGACCGCTGAAGAGCACAGCATTATCGGAGGTTTAGGGAGCGCGGTATGTGAGGTCGTAGGCGAGATGTACCCGGTTCCTGTAGAGAGAGTCGGTGTCCGCGATGTATTCGGACAATCAGGCCCTGCCCACGAGCTGATGCAGACTTATGGATTGACAGCAGACAGTATTGCAGAGGCGGCGATTAAGGCGATCTCCAGAACTGGAACATAGTTCTTGCTGCATGGAAGAGGACTTCCAGCTTAAATCATCGAATAAATCAAAGGTGAAGTCGCTGTCGGTTGTCGGGTAGTTGGGGAATTGCAGGAAGTGGTCGGGTTGATTCGTTTTTATGAGGTAACTAAGATATATCCTAACGGTGTTACAGCTCTCGCATCTGTTAATACCCAAATTGACATGGGAGAGTTTGTGTTTCTCGTCGGGTCCAGCGGTGCCGGAAAGACTACGTTTTTGAAGCTTCTGACCAGAGAAATAGTGCCTACACGAGGGCAGGTGCTGCTGGGTAACAGAAATATCGCAAGATTACGCCCGAGGGAAGTGCCATATCTACGTAGGAAAGTCAGGATGATTTTTCAAGACTTTAAGCTCCTTCCCAACAAGACTGTTTACCACAACGTAGCTTTCGCGTTATTGGTCACTGAGACGGCGCCGAGAAAGATCCGTCCTTCTGTTGAGCAGGCTCTGGCGCTTGTAGGCTTGGAGAATAAAGCGTCTGCTTATCCTGATGAGCTTTCCGGCGGTGAACAGCAGAGGGTCTCCATTGCCAGGGCGATTGTGGGTGATCCCAGCATACTGTTGGCTGATGAGCCCACGGGGAACCTGGATTTGGAGACATCGTGGGATATTATGGAGGTCCTTTTGCGGATTAACAAGAGAGGTACTACAGTGATTATGTCTACACACAACTCGGTTATTGTCAATGGGCTGCAGCAGCGTGTGATTGAACTGGACAACGGTAAGATCGTGCGGGATGACCGGAAGGGAGTTTATGAGGGTGAGGCTGAACACAATGCGGTACTTCCTGGCTGAGGGTTGGGGATCAGCCAGGCGCAATGTAAGCCTTATATCCCTGGGGACGATGGCTGCGTCCATCTTTGTTCTCGGTGTATTCGGCCTGGTAATGATGAATTTAACCAGTGTCACCGGTCATCTGAGGTCCAGCATTGAGATAAGGGTTTATGTAGAAGACAGCCTTCAAGCGCAAGGCTTGGAGAAGCTACAGCAAGAGATTGAGAGCATAGAGGGAGTCGATACCCTGACTTTCGTCAGCAAAGATGAAGGGCTGAAGCGGCTCACAAGCCAGCTTGGCGAGAGATCAGGGCTCGTTGATATCCTGGAAGAAAACCCTCTACCTGATGCTTTTGATGTACGTGTAATGAATGCAGATATGACTCCGGATATTGCGTCTAGCATTTCTGATTTGCCCGGGGTTCTCAGTGTCAGTTACGGACAGGGGCTTACTGAGAAACTGTTGGCAACGACAAGGCTCATAGGCGTAACCGCCCTGATTCTGGCAGTGATCCTCCTGGGTGCGGTTTTGTTCATCGTGGGGAATACAGTCAGGCTGTCCCTGGTTGCCCGCGCTGAGGAGATTGAAGTTATGAAGCTTGTCGGTGCAACTAACTGGTTTATCATGTGGCCGTTTTTGATAGAGGGAATGATCGTCGGTTTTATGGGATCGTCTGTGTCAGGGATTAGTCTTTATGCAGGCTATCTTGCGTGTATCAACAGAGTTGCGCCGGTGGTGCCGTTTATTCCCATCATCGTTGAGCCGGCACCTGTTGCAAGGCTGTGTACAGGCCTTGTTGTACTCGGTGTCTTAATGGGGGTTCTTGCAGGTGGAGTCTTTGTCAGGAAGCACCTGGAAATATAGGCTGCTTGCCTTCTTCGTTTTAGGCATATTGATATGTTGCGCAGGATCTCTTCCTGTCCGCGGACAACAGTCTACAGAGCTTACGGCGAAACGTGCCTTATTGCAGGAACTTTCAGGCCAGGTAGACGAGGCAAAACAGCAGCTTCTGTCAATCAAGAAGCAAGAAAAAGGCGTTTTGGCCGAACTCGAAAATACTGAGATGAGACTGGAAAAAGTCAGGTCACGCCTGAATTCTCTGGAAAGGCAGATCAAGGATACCGAGAAGAGTATCGCTGAAACCGAAAAAGGTTTGGCTGCATCTGAGAAGGAGCTGGCCCTGGCTAAGGAGCGTCTTGAAGAGCGGCTTTCTGTACTTAAGACACGGCTGAGAGCCATGTACATGTGGGGTCCAGGGGATTACCTTGAAGTCCTCTTTTCATCTTCGAGTTTTGCTGATTTTATAGGAAAGTATGATTACCTCAGGATGATTGTGGAAAGTGACGTCCGGTGCTTCAATGAGATTGAGCTGGAGATCCAGGAGATCTCAGATCAAATGGCTGAGGTAGAAAAGAAAAAGGCTGACCTTGAGAAGCAGCGGACAAAGCTTATTTCAACAAAGGCAGAGGCCACGGAACAGGAATCACAGTTGTCACGTGAGGTAAAGGAGAGAGAGTCGCAACTTGCCCGGATCCAGGAAGACAGGGAACGGTATGAGAAAGCCTTAGATGAACTGGAACAAGTCAGCAGAGAACTGGAGAGGGCCATACGGGAGCAGCAGGCAAAGGATATCCGGGAAGGTAAGGCTATCCCCAGATGGACCGGAAAGTTCGTCATGCCTGTCCAGGGGCGAATATCTTCAGACTTTGGAATGAGATATCATCCTATTCTCAAGCAGAACAGGTTCCATTCAGGTATTGATATTGCCGTTCCAACCGGGACGCCGGTGCAAGCGGTTGCTGACGGCATCGTGATCCACAGCGGATGGATAACCGGATATGGGTATACTGTTATTATTGACCATGGGGGCGGGCTCTCTACGCTTTACGGCCATAATTCTTCCCTTGTTGTAAAAGTAGGCCAATCTGTCATTCAAGGAGATCTCATAGCCAGGGCAGGGAGCACCGGCATGTCCACCGGCCCCCACGTCCATTTCGAAGTGAGGGACCAAGGTGTTCCGGTGAATCCATGGCAGTGGTTAAAGTAGTGGTATCCTGCGGAATTATAACGGAAACTGGTGAAAGAGTATGAGAAAACGTATATTGCGAATTTGTCTGGTAATCACACTTGCGGCAATCGCCGGAGTGTTGTTTTTTCACGCTGACACTCTGGTAAGAGCTGCCGAGGATGCTCCCGGTACATCTGAAGTGTCCCAGCAGACACGTGCCCAAGCTGCCCTGGAGACTCTATACATATTGAAAAACCTGTACTTCTATGATGTTGACGAAGATGTGCTGATTGATGCATATAAAGAGAACCAGAGCATAGAAGATATGATTAAGGCATTGGATGACCCGCGTGCAAGGTACATGGATTCCTCCGAGTATCAACGCTTTCTGGAGGACGTGAAAGGCTCATTTGAAGGCATTGGGATAGTTGTAGGCATCCTCGACGGAGAACTGACTATCGTTGCTCCGATTAAAGATACGCCCGGTGAACGTGCAGGCCTTAAGCCTATGGATAAGATTAAGTATATCGACGGCAGGTCAACACAGGATATGGCCTTGGAGTATGCTGTCTCTCTGATGAAAGGGCCGAAAGGCACGACTGTTGTTTTGGGTATAGAACGTGTTGAAAATGAAACCGGCAGGACTTTTGATGTAAGCATAGTGCGGGATACAGTAGTTGTTCCACGGGTTTCTTCATCAATGCTGGAGAACGGGATCGGTTATGTCCATTTGGCATCATTTTTCGGCGAGGCTACAGCTGAAGAAATGATGTCGGAGATCAAGGGCCTCCTTGACCAAGACATGAAAGGCCTTATCCTGGATCTTCGGTTAAACCCCGGGGGCCTTGTAGACCTGGCTGTTGATGTTCTGAACAAGTTTTTGCCTATGGGAACTCCTGTTGTCCACCAGGTGAACAAGAGCGGGCGTCAGGTTACGTACTATGCAGGCCCCGGAGAAAAAAT
>FIZM01000043.1:1148-1330 GCA_900019985.1 uncultured Clostridia bacterium | reverse complement strand
GCTCAGACTGCATTTCAACACAAGGATGTAATACGTGCGGTCGGCCCCTCGTTTGGGCTGGATAAGCTCGAGGCTCTTGTGGGAAAACAAAGGCAGGCCTTAGATGAGCTGGGCATGGTTTCTCTCATGGCGGTGCTGGCCCTCGGAACACTGCTTGCCCGGGTTCGGTTCATGATCCCCGG
>FIZM01000043.1:0-1061 GCA_900019985.1 uncultured Clostridia bacterium | reverse complement strand
AGGTACGGATGGCTCTTGTTCCTGGGCGGAGCCGCGGTAACTCTTGTTCCTATGTGCATAGCGTTTGTATTGGCTACCTATGTGTTCAAGCTAAGCCTTCCTGATACCCTTGGGTCTATATGCGGCGGAATGACTAGCACACCTGCATTGGGTGCGCTGATAAGTGCCGCAGGCAGTGAAGATGTGGCGTCTTCGTATGCAGCCATTTATCCATTTGCTCTGGTATTAGTCGTTATAGCAAGTCAGATTTTGGCGACGGTTTTGTAACGTTCCGAGACTAATTGGTCCGTTCAATAGGCCCAATCAGCCTGATGCCTGTGATAAGCTTCTTTTCTAAGGCGTTCTTGGTGTTTTTTGCAGTGGGAGCACGGATAGCCTATAGGATTGTCCTTATCCATATTTCAAATGCTTTGCTGCTTCTCTGACGGTAAGCGGAGCCAGTGTGTGGGTATTCAAAAAATCCAGCACCCATTTTGCATCTGTTTTTGCATATTCCCTTAGCGCCCATCCGATTGCCTTATCAATAAAGAATTCTCCGGTTTCGGAGTGTCTTTGTATCAGTTCTGAAAGCAACTTTGTGTCGGTTTTGTCCTTATACTTTAACTGGAATAAGATTGCGGTGCGTATCAGCCAGATATTGCCGCTCTCTGAGAAGTGCTGTATCTCTTTATGACGTATCTCCGGATACTTCATACACAGTGTGCCTACTACCTTCGTTGCAAGCGCATCCACAGTATCCCACCAGGATTTCTCTGCGATAAGCTCCTCTACGAGTGCTATATGGTTCTGTGACAGGGTCTTGCTTTTTCTCGTCAGATAGTCTACGGCAAAATACTGGTATTCTCTTTCGGGAAGCCCCCAGAGGAACCGGACAAATTCCTCACTGAACGGTTCCTTCATGCACCCCGTCTTCTTGTCGATTTCCCTCTGCAGCTGCCTTCGCTTCTGAGTCTTGATTCCGAGAAAAGGGAATTGATCTCTCATGTATGCTGCCATGGGCTTGCTGAGATCGGGATCAGCATTGGCTGAGAAGATGTTAACGGTGAGTTGGAACAGTTGGG
>FIZM01000042.1:1611-3478 GCA_900019985.1 uncultured Clostridia bacterium | reverse complement strand
GGAGAACCTGGCTTTTGCCTATCAGCTTAACGCAAAGCTGGATGAGGCATGTCCCGGCCTTTCGCGAGGCGTAAGTATACGCCATGATGCCAGATGGAATCAGCACGTCCATCCGAGAGCAATCATACTTGAGATCGGTTGTGATAAGACTAAGAGAGAGGAGGCAGAGGCAAGCACAGTATACATCGCTGATGCGATTTCCCGCGCACTCCAAGACATAGGAAGATGAAAGACATGGCAAAGCTAACCTTTTTCAAAGGGGTCATTATTATCGCAGTTTTCTCTGTTCTCGTGGTGTCGTGTATTAACGTTGCCATGCAGGGAGAAAGTGACCTCAGCGGCATCCGGAACAATCCCCACGTCCTTTCCATAGCCCGTGAAAGCGATTCAAGGCTGAGGGTCCATTTGTTTGACTCAGCATACTATCTTTCAATCCCTCCTTTCCTTCGCGACATGGATCACCTGGCAAAAGGTGCAGCAGACTCTGTGCACGGTTTAGTGTCTACAATCACAGCCTCTCTCAGACAGTCCTTACAGGATCTAAATCTTCCCGGGCTGAAATGACAGGATCCAGGCGGCTTTAAGGAGAAAACAAACTAAAGCGATGTCATGGCAAAGCGTGAAGGAAGAGGTGCTCATGTACGCAGTGACTCATTTTACCGTAGGTTTGATGTTAGGACAGGCAGCAGGCAACCCTTACGCTGCTTTTGCTTTAGGCCTGGCAAGCCACGTGATACTGGATGCAATCCCCCATTCTGATTACAGCAAGACGATACATGGGATAGCAGACTTTGTTGCAGTTATGGCGGCTTGCTACGTTTCGGTTAGGCTAGGTGCCGGTGCATCCGGGCTTGTTGGTGGTTTTTCCGGGGTCCTGCCTGATTTGGAGGTTGCAATAGCCCATTTGCGTTCAGGTGGAGATCTATCGGCGCAAAAGTGCAGGTTTTTCTTTCCCAGCCATACGGGACTTGTGCGTCATGGGAGATTGCGTCCGCCATGGGGGATTGTAACGCAAATCGCCGCGGTCGGAGCCGTATGGGCTGTGCTGTCCGGCAGTCTCATATAGGTTCAGACCACCTCTAAAAGGGCTGCGGAATGCGCTTGACAAAGAGCGAAACCGGGTGATATCTTTTAATCAGGCAGTTTAGCACTCTATGAGTGAGAGTGCTAACGGAAGGTGATTATCGGTGTCTTCCAACTCAATAATGGGTGACAGAAAAAAGCGAATACTGGAAGCAGTTACCGATGACTACATTATGACAGCTGAACCCGTAGGGTCGCGGACAATAGCCAAAAGGTACGACCTCGGAGTCAGCCCTGCGACTATCAGAAATGAAATGGCTGATTTGGAAGAGTCGGGATATCTGGAGCAGCCTCATGTATCATCAGGTAGGATTCCTTCTCAGAAAGGATACCGCTTTTATGTGGATTTCATTATGAAATCAATGGATGTGTCTGATGAGGAAAGGCTGCAGATTAGTCGCAGGCTTGAAGAAAAGAAGAGGGAACTGGATCTGATAACCGAAGAAACAGCAAGGATCTTAGCACAATTATCGAGCTATGCTGCATTTGTGCTGTCTCCTGTTTCCGGGGCTGCCATACTGAAAAGGATAGAGCTTGTACAGCTTAATCCCCATTTGATCCTTGTCATTCTTGTAGTTGACCCGGGTTTTGTCAAGACCAATCTGGTTATGACAGAGCGCAGGTTAAACAGTGAGCAGCTCACATACATTAACTCCTATCTGAACAGCAGGCTCCGCAACACCCCTCTGTCAAGGATCGGGGTTAGGCTCCTTAGCGATATTGCGGCCGAGTTAAAGGAATACAGCAGTGTTCTTGAGGCTGCGCTGGATGCTGTTGTTCGGCT
>FIZM01000042.1:0-1532 GCA_900019985.1 uncultured Clostridia bacterium | reverse complement strand
TGCGATGAATTCAGGTTGTGTAAAGATAGTAATCGGCAGAGAAAGCCCTCATCCTAATATGGGTATGTGCAGCGTAGTCAGTGCTCCCTATCTAGTTGACGGCGTACCTGTCGGAGCCATCGGAGTACTTGGTCCTACCAGAATGCATTACGCAAAAGTAGTCGCACTTGTTGAGTCAGTTGCAGACTTTCTTGGCGAGGTCTTAAACAAGTTGCTTGTAGGGTAGCAGGATGGCTGTGATAGACTCCGTCTTTCGGAGAGACTGTGCTATGCTATTAAACGAAGTTAGGTGCTGCAAAAAAGATATGTACGGTTTCGGTGGGGTTAAGGGGATTAGGATCGCTTAGCCCCACATCACTGTTGATAAGAGCTTGTCTGAAGCGGTGCAAGCCTGATGCTATAGGCGGTGTGAGAATGCCAAAGAAAGATTATTATGAAGTCCTAGGGGTCGACCGTAGTGCAAGCCAGGAGGAGATCAAGAAGGCCTTCCGAAAGCTTGCCAGGAAGTACCATCCTGATATGAACAGAGATGACCCGTCTGCGGAAGAGAGATTTAAGGAAATCAACGAAGCATACGAGGTCCTCTCTGATCCTGAAAAGCGCCGTCAGTATGACACGTTCGGCCATACTTCTCAGGGTTCCACATGGAAGCCGGGAGGCTCGGAGGCATACGATTCCGGCGGGTTCGGGCCGTTTGGGTCTTTCGACAGCATTTTTGACGTGTTCTTCGGAGGCGGGTTCAGGGACTTCAGTCGCAGGAGAACCGGGCCTGAAAGAGGACGGGACATTTACTATGATCTTGAAATAACTCTGGAAGAAGCTGCTACAGGCCTTGAACGGGAGATCCCCATAAGGCGGCTGAAGACGTGTGATGCATGTAGCGGAACAGGTGCAAAACCCGGCACAGCGCCTACGACATGCCCTGTGTGCGGTGGCTCAGGAATGGTTTCTGAAATCCGGCAGACTGTCTTTGGAACCAGCGCTTATACTACTACATGCTCAAGGTGTTCAGGGACAGGGACTGTGATAACCGATCCGTGCAAAGAATGCCAGGGCCGCGGCAGGATTCCGGAGACAAGAAAGGTTGAAGTAAAGATTCCTCCGGGCGTAGACTCAGGTGTCCGCATGAGACTTGAAGGCCGCGGGGAAGCAGGAGTACGAGGAGGCCCTCCGGGAGATCTCTATGTTGATATTACTGTTAAGCCCCATCCTGTCTTTACGCGTCGTGGAAATGACCTTCTGTGCGAACAGCCCATATCTATTTACCATGCAGTCCTTGGCGGTGAGATTGAAGTCCCGACAATAGACGGTAAGAAGGCATCCCTTGGAATTCCTGAAGGGACGCAAACAGGTACTTCTTTCCGTCTGAAAGGGAAAGGCATGCCTGATATTCGTGGAAGGGGCAGGGGAGATCAGCACGTAAAAGTAAAAGTTATAGTACCTACGAGACTCAGTGAAAAAGAAAAAGAACTCTTCAGGGAACTTGCAGAACTCCGCGGAGACCTGCCCGGCGACAAGCCAGGTTCCAAGAA
>FIZM01000041.1:16832-19486 GCA_900019985.1 uncultured Clostridia bacterium | reverse complement strand
CCCGAAGCCTGCCAGTGAAGATACAAGAACTCTTCCAAGGGACATAGAAGGCGTGTTCTCTTGAGCCTTGCCGAGTACATCATCAAGGTCTTCCTCAGAACATAAAAGAATGTTTAACTTGTCTTGAGCAGGCGGATTCACGTATTGGATCCCCGGGCCCATCTGACGGACCCGGCTCAGATCAGCGCCGATATGTTTGATGCTATCCAGAATCATATTAGTATCTCCATCAATAAGCGCTATATTGCTGTGCCTTCCCATTACCTCTATTACCAGAGTTTTCGGCACATCTTCCGAAGATCGCATGAATGTAATCTTAAGCACCCTGTCAAGGCCAAGTTGTTCGATCTCCCTAACCCTGGAACCTATAAGGTACTTCCTTAACAGCATGCAAAATGCAGGAGGAACCGGGGGGTTTTCCCGCACAGTCTCGGTTATGTGAACTCTGGCTGCTGTCGGCTGAGCCGACGCAATGATTGTGATACTCCGGCCGGGCTGCCGCATAGTCATGACAAGTTCAAGTCTAGACGGCTGATAGATCTTATCTACCCTGGCTCCTATCAAGGTCCTTCTAAACTCCGATGCTATCGCAGCCATAATGAGGCCATCAAATCGCAATACGATCCTCTCCTATCACAAGACAGTATATGGCGATTAGGTGCATCAGTCAAATTGGCATTATCCTTGGGACAAGTGAATATCAATGATTACTGACAGGTCAAATAGAAGGGAGTCTAAGCCTTTGCAGATCCCTTGTCAACATCCATGGCATTCGCTGAGTCCCTCCGAAGTATCTTCCATCCTAAAAACAAGCACGATTTCAGGGCTTTCCAAGAGAGAAGCGGAGCGCCGCTTAGGTTGCACCGGGAAAAATGTGCTCCGGGAGACGCGAAGGGTTTCATCTTTTCAGATCCTCATAAACCAATTCAAAGACTTTATGGTCGCCGTCCTCTGCGCGGCAGCAGTGTCATCTCTTGTCCTTGGAGAAGTCGGAGATTCGGTCACGATAATCGCTATAGTAATCCTCAACGCCTTTTTAGGATTCATACAGGAATACCGGGCAGAACGATCCCTGGAAGCCCTCAAACAGCTTGCAGCTCCTTCTGCAAAGGTCATAAGAGACGGAGTCCCTCTTGAAGTTAAGGCGTGCGACATTGTCCCAGGTGACATCCTGATTATTGACGTTGGGACAAGAATAGCTGCAGATGCCAGGCTCATTGAGACTCTGCGGCTGGAAGCAGAGGAATCGATTCTAACCGGCGAGTCCCTTCCTGTATCGAAAGAGGCGCAAGACGTTCTCCCTAAGGCCGTCGGCTTAGGGGACAGACGCAACATGGTTTTCATGGGAACTGTGGTTACAAGGGGACATGGGAAAGGTATTGTTGTAGCTACAGGCATGTCCACGGAAATCGGGAAAATCGCACACATGGTGCAGGAAGATAAAGACGAGACCACACCGCTGCAGCACAGGCTGGAACACTTGGGACGCATTCTTGTGGCAATCAGCATAATACTATGTTCCATTATGACAATAGCAGGTTATTTGCGAGGTGGAGACCTGATTGAGATGATAATGTCCGGTGTCAGCCTGGCAGTAGCTGCGATTCCTGAAGGCCTACCTGCTGTAGTCACGATTGCCCTGGCTTTGGGAGTGCAGAGGATGAGCAGACGTTCTGCCATAGTCAGAAGGCTCCCGGCAGTTGAAACCCTTGGCTGTGTTACGGTGATCTGCGCTGACAAAACCGGCACTCTGACGAGAAATGAAATGACTGTGAAAGAACTCTTCGTCGGAGGCAGCAGGATAGAAGTAACAGGGATAGGATACAGGCCTTACGGCGAATTCGTCATGTCCGGACGGAGAATTACCCCGGAAGACAACACCGACCTTATGCTGGCTCTTAAAATCGGGCTCTTGTGCAATAATGCCATCCTGACCCGGGACAAAAAGGGAACGGAAAGACACGCGGAGAGGTGGGGGATCCTGGGCGATCCTACGGAAGGCGCTCTCGTTGTGGCAGCAGTCAAGGCAGGCCTTGCACCGCATACGCCGGGCTCATCTACTCCACCGGTACACGAGATCCCGTTTGATTCCGAAAGGAAAAGGATGACTGTGATTTACAAGGAACAGAAAGGCTTCTTTGCATACACAAAAGGTGCTCCGGAAATCGTTATAAACCTCTGTTCCGGCATACTCAAGTCAGGAAAAGTAGAAAAATTTACTTCTCGCGAAAGAAAGAAAATCCTCAGCGAAAACTCGCATATGGCATCGCGGGGCCTTCGAGTCCTGGCCTTGGCATATCGGCGCATGTCAGTGCTTCCTGAAACAGATCCGGACAGTGTCGAAGGGGATCTCACCTTTGTAGGTCTTGTCGGAATGGAAGACCCGCCTCGGGAAGAAGTGAAAAAGTCCGTCGCCTTGGCTAGGAAAGCAGGTATCCGCACAATAATGATTACCGGTGACCATCTGGGCACTGCAGTCTCAGTGGCCAAGGCTTTAGGCCTTTTCGAAAGCGACGACCGTGCCGTAACCGGCAGCGAATTAGATAATATGAGCGACCCCGGGCTCTGTGAATGTGTAGAGCATTCTGCCGTATTCGCGAGGGTAAACCCTGAACACAAGCTAAGGATAGTCAAAGCATTGAAGGCCCGGGGGC